>CAXBFC010000335.1:0-9284 GCA_963974725.1 uncultured bacterium
TGTGCGAGTCGAACGCGGTGCGCAAGTCTTCCGGCACGTGAAAGTCTTCACTGGGTTGCTGCGGTTCAACAGGCGCGGGGGTTTCAGGCGTAGCAGGAGGCTGTTGCGGCGGTTGCTTTGCAGCGCCGGGGTCAACGTCCTTCGCCCACAACTTGTTGCCAGGATGCTCGGATTCGTCGATGAGCTGGGGCAGTTCTTCAACTGGGTTATCGCCGTAGAGTGCGCGAGCTGCGGCACCAGTGTCGAACGGTTGGGGGGCTGCTGGGTTGATGTCGCTCATGGCTTGGGCTTGGGTTTCGGCTTCGGGTTGATGAAGTCGGTGAAGGATTGAACGCCCTCGAATGGCCTCCATTGGCCATCGCCGACTGGTGTTGTCGGTGGCTGCGGTTCTGGCTTGGTCATGGCTGCTGGTCCTGCTTCACCTTCGTGATGCCCATGATCTCATCCCACGTTTTCACTGGTCCGAGGTCGCCGCGTTGGATGCGTTGGCCACCGGGGAGCGTGATGATGTCGGTTGGCTTTGGTGGCTCGGGTTGGGTGCGCTTCTTGCCGGTCAGCACGATCTCGGTGGCTGGCTTCGACTGCTCATTCGGGCTGCGGCTGCCCTTGAGCTTGTCGATCGCTTCGAAGTCAGCAGGACCGGGCTTGCCGTTCGTGGTGCGCAGTCGTGGCGTGTGCTCGGTGGTCGAGGGCGTGGCATCCTTCACGTTCTCGTTCTCGGGCACGCCTGACTGAATGATGATGGTCGGGCCGTCGTGGTGTTGGTTGGCGTCGCTGTCGAGATACTTGAGGATCAGCTCGGCGGCACGCAGGTCACCACCGCCTGCCTTGGTGAAGAGCTGGCGCACGATCTTGCGGCTGGCAGCGCCGACATCGAACCTGTCCCGCTTGCGTGGCGAGTTCATCATGTCGCGCAGTGCAGATCGGAAGGTTGGCAGCTTGGTGCGCTCCTTCTTCTTCTCAAGTGCCTGCTTCTTGCGGCCTGCGTCACCGACCTTGTTGCCCTTCGTGAACGTGCCGCGCTTGGTTCGGCCAGCTCGGTCGGCATCCTTCACGGGCTCGCGGGGTAGACCGTCTTTGCCGAGCGGGGCTTCATCGTCTGATGTCGGCTCGGTGTTGGCCGCTGCGTCTTTGGCTTCTTGAGTGTCGTCGTCGTCGAGGATGCCGAGCTTGCGCAGGATCTCGTCGGCTTCGTCGTCGGTCATGCCGTCTTCGCTACTCATCGTCAGCCCATGGATCGAATGGTGCTTCGGGGGCGTCGGGGATCTGGCCGTGCGTTGGCTTGCTGGTGATCTTGGCGTGAGTCGGCAGCGGGTTGTGGTCGTCGTCTTCGTCGCCGGGTTGCGGAGCGCGCACGTCGTCGACAGGGCCAGCGATCGTTGGGTTCGGATCGGGGAAGTCATCCACCCTTGTTGGCCTGCTGGTGATCTCGATCGTGTTGGTCTTGAGCAACTGCTTGCCGGGTAGGCCACCGGCTTCGAACTGGGCGGCGTCGGCCTCAATCTTCGCGGCGATGGCTTCGTTGCCTTCGTTGACTGTGAGCGTTGGGACCGGGTCGTTGCCGCCGGGTGCTACCTCGCCGTCGTAGTCTTCGAGCCATGGCCGGTTGGGGCCTGCGTATTCGATGATGTCACCAGGGTCGACCGGCTTGCCCATCTCGATGCTTGGCCGGAGCACGCGCACGATGCGGCGCTCTGTTCGCAGTTGCAGGTCGAGGGTGCCGGGGCAGCCCGCGAGCATCGCTTCCTGATAGACCATCGCGGCGTTGCCTTCCGCTTTCTGGGCCTCGGACATGTTGTGCAGCGCCGCGCCGTAGCGATCGTTGGCTTCGCGCTCGACTCGGTCGGCTTGCTGGCGCAGCTCGGCGGCCTTGGTCTGCGCCTTGTTGATGCCCGTTTGCGCCTTGGTCAGTGCGGTCTTCGCTGCGCCTCGGTCGAACGGCTTGATCGCGAGACGGGCTTCCTTGAGGCGGACGATCCACTCGTTCAACTGCTCCCAGTTCCAACCCAGGTCGCTGAGCGCCTCGCCAAGATCGTCAATGGTGATGTCATCGTCGGTCGGCAGCTCCGCCGCTTCAGTGGCAATGAAGCGCCATACCAACGCCTGCGCCTCTCGCTCGATCTCCACCGCCTGTGCTCTGATCTGGCTCTTGGTAGGGATGCGCAGGCGACGTGGCGCAGCGGCTGGCCCAGGCGCTGCAACGGGCAGCTGCGCGGGCTCGGCGGCTGGCTCAGGCAGCTGCTCAGCGGCTGGCTCAGGCTGCAGTTGCTCGGCTGGCTGTTCGGGCTCGGGCTTCTGCTTTGCGACGGGATTCGCGGGCTGCTGCGGCTCGGGCTGCTGCGGCTCGGCGGCAGGCTGCGGCTCGCTGTTGGCGTTGGTCATGGGCGTTGCTTGAGGTGATAAACTTCACGTCACAAAGTGCTTGGCAATGCACGGTTAAGGTGGGATTCTCCCATGCCAGGGGGGCCAGTCAAGCCCCCGTAGTAGTTTCGATACTGGCAGGGGAGCCACCGCCTGCCCAGGGCAGAGCACTCGAACAGGGGCAGCCGAGTGGGTGGGTGAGAACAATCTGGGAACAGTTCGAGCGGTTGGAGGCAACAGGTCGGGCCTTTCGCCCGAGTTGCGAAGCGCACCCGGAAGCGCAGCGAAGCGCAGCGCCTCAAGAGCTTCGAGCCCGCCCCTGCTGCCCACCAGGGGTGCTGGCTGCGCACCTGCCACAAGTTCGAGGGGCGAGCCTGCCAATCGTCGCGGCTGCGGGTCGGGCGCTCAGGTCGAGGCGCAGGCGCTCGGAATCTTCGCGTGGCTGCGTGCGCCTGCCCAGATAGCCCCCTCAACACCCTCGAAAAACACCCCTAAATACCCACTAAGCCCTTTAACAGAAGAATCTTAGCGATTTCAATCCACCGCCGTTACAGCCAGCCACCGGGTGCCGCTTGCCCCGCACTTCGGTGTCCGAGCCCCTCGAACCTAGGGCACCTCACCGCCTGCCCAGCCACCGCCTGCTCAAGACTGGCGCGCTCAGACCGCAGCCAGCCCCTGCGCGGCTCTCCACACCCAGTTAGCGTCTGTTACCGGATTCGCCCTATACCTTTATACAGTATATACTTATACTTATTATCTACTTACTCAGTATAGAAGAGAAGAGTAGTAGGTAACAGAGAGTAACTGAGCCCGGTTTGCCCAGGTAGAAACGCGTTACCGTCAGCCCCTCCTGCCTCAGTCACCGTGACCGGATACTAGGTAACGGCGGTGGTGGTCAACACTCTCGCATCACTCATCCTGCGCCACATGAGTGATGTGAGAGTGTTAATTGACGCTCGAACGACCCGGTGACGGTCACCGGTAGCGTTTCGTTACTGGGAACCCTTATGAGTGTTGTTCGTTGAGGCGTAATCCAACATAGACGCGGCGCGTGTTGCCATCGCGTCCCTTCCGCTCAACAGCACCCCCGGTGGCGGCCTTGAGATCCTTCCCGAAGGTGGTTGGCTGGACCGGCGTGATCCCGTTGAGCGAACACCAGTTGACGTAGCTCGCCCGCACGGACTCGGTGGCAGTCTCTGCGTTCGGGTCAAGTTCGCAGCACTCGTCCAGCCACGCCCGCACTGGGCTGCCTGCGAGGCTCAACTGCTCGCGAGCGCCGCGCCCGCTTTCCGGCTCAGTAAAGCACCCCCGGTGGTCGAGCCTTTTCAACCCTTCCACCGCCCAGCGCATGATCCCCGGCAGCTCGGCACGTAGGTCGGCGAGCAGCTCGGTGTCTTCCTTGCCGTAGAAGCTCTCTCGCATCTCAAGCGTCAGCAGGCGCGACACCAGAGCTCCGCTGATGTCGTCGAAAGGTGGCAACTCGTTCGTGGTCATCATCAGGCGCACGCCGAGCTTCACGTGAACGTCGTCGATGCCCTTCCGCTCGACTGCGATCGTGTCTTCACCAGTGACGGTCAGGATGCGCTCGGTGGTGGCCGCACCAAGCTTGTGCTTGGTGTCTACGCGCACGTCCGACATCACCGCGATCGACTTGTCGATCAGGCCCGCCAAGCCGAAGCGGCCTGCGATCTGCACGAGTGACGACGCGCCGTAGTTGCGCGGTCCGACCAGCTCCTTGATCACGTTGCAGATCGTGCCCTTGCCTGACCGCTTCGGGCCGACGATGAACATGGCCTTCTGCATGTCGGTGCGACCGCTGACGATGTAGCCGATCCACTCTTGCAGCAGCTTGATTGCATCGGGGTCACCGGGGAACACTTCGTCGAGGAACTGCAACCACCGCTCGGGCGGTTCCGCGTCTAGATCGAGATCGAACGGCAACGTGTTCAACGTGAACACTGCGGGCGATGTGTCCTCAGACTGCCCGGTGGTGATGCTGACCGTCTTCCTGCGCCCGACGACTCTGTTTTCGAGCGGCAAGATGCCTTTGACGGTGATCGGCAGCGGATAACCCTGCGTGTTGAGGAACAGGAGGCCGCGCATCGCGGTGATGATCTCGTTGACCAGCCTCAGGTTGATCTTGATGCGCTCCTCCTTGAGTAGACCAGTCGTTTCGTCGGCGCTGAACGTCTTGGCCTCGCGGTCGAGCAAGTCCCAAACACCACGGTGCAGCACTTCGGACGGCATAGGTAGCCACTCGTGCGTGTTCGCCTGGAACTTGTAGAGCTGGCCCTGATACTGGTGCAGCGTGCGGTTGCCGTCCTTGTCGGTGAACATCGCTTCGACGACCCCCACCGCGTTGTTGAGCACGCTGTGATGGTCGTAGTTGAACGCGTGCCCGTCGAGGTATGGGATGCGTCGCCCGATGGGAAGCTCGCGCAACGCGTCGTTGGTTTCCCCGGTGTTCTTGTATTTGGTCTTCTGTTCGGTCGACGCGCCACCGGTCTTTGTCTTTGCCATCTTGCTAGCTCCTCTCGATTCGTTGCCGCGTCGCAGCGGTCAGGGTTCTTCTCAACAACTTCACGGCCGACATGGCCGCTTCGCCAACGTCGGCGAACAGATCGCACCGCTCTTCACAAGCGCGCCACACGGCGGCCTTCACTGCGGCGTCGAGCCCGGCGGTGGCATCGCACGCCGCAAACCTCCCGGCTGTTCCTATGACCTCAATCGCCTGCTTGGCTTCCGCCTCCTCGGCTGAGCCTTCCACCGCTTCGTCGAAGGCTTGGCTGCAGTCGTCGAACGCCTTCCACGCGGTCGCTGACCACACGAAGGCTGTGACCCCCTGGCGCTGGACGTAGACGACCATCACACAAATGCGAGGGTCGTAAACGGTGACGACTAGTCCGCAAGCCTTGCCCTCACTCCACTTCTCGGATTGGGTGCGCCAATGCGGCGTGCGGCCCGCAGGTAGTGGCGGTGGTTCCGGCGCAGCCTTGACCATCTCGGCCCCCGGGCCAACCATCTCGGCCAACGGGCCAACCATGTCGCGAGGCCCGACGAACGTGATGCCGTCAAGCTTCTCACGGATCACGTCGTCACCGGGTGGCGATCCGAAGACCTGCGCCCCGATGTCTTCGGGTTGCGCGGGTGCGTCAGGCTCCGAGAGCTTCGCTGCTGCGCGGCGTTCGGCCTTTTCATTTAGGCTGCCGCCTCGCCGCTGGCGTCTCGACGTGCTAGCATCGGCCCTGCTCGTTGTCCCCTGCGGTGTGGTTGGTCGATCATCGCCAACTGCATTGCGGGGGCTGCTTTCTTCCGGGGGGCTCACAGTGACCCCCTGGTGAGGGTGATGATTCGCATGCCTTGGCGACGCGCCTCGCGCAGAAAGGGGTCCGCTTCAACTTGAGCTGAGAAGACTGGGTCGTCATGCCGCACGCACACCGGGATGGGCGTCTTGCGTGCGGCAAGCGTGTGACGCCGCGCACGCTTGAGCATCTTGTCTCGCCCGGCCACACCCGGTGGTAACTGGTCTGCAACGGCAGCGGCGATCGTGTCCGGTGCTGGCCATTGAAACCCCTCGTAGATGTCGGTTGGCACCGGAAGGTTCAGCGCAGGGCCGTCCACGTCATACCACGATGGGCCATTGCCTTTCTCGATCGAGAAGTAGAGGTAGTGCGTGGTGCCACTGTCGTAGCTCACGGCGAATGCGTGCAGCGTCCACCGCTGGCCTTCGACTACCCCGAGCACCATCCGTGCTGCTTGGCGCTCACGGTCCCGGCGTGATGAATCGCTACTCATCACCTCGCCCCCAGCTTGTCTGCGGCGCGGCGAGCAACTAGCCGCTCGCGGTTCTGCACGCGATTGGTTGTCACCGCCTTGGTCTCCTTGAGCGCACGGTTCGCCATCCACGTGACCAAGCCACGGCGCGTCAACATCGTGCGCTGCACGGTGAGTGAGATCGTGAACAAGTGACCGTCGCGTGCCTCGCGGCGCAGCGTGTCCTTGCTCAACATCACCAGCTCGGCGGCTTGGTCCCACGTCAGGGTCACCGGAACACCGGCTGCGGTGAACTCCTGTTCGAGCGCGTCGGCAACTTCCTTCGCGCCGGGCAATAGCTTGGGCATCGCCTTGGTCGGCGTGCTGCGGGATGCGCGCTTGGCGCGCTTTTTCAACTCAGTCACTACGGTCACCATCGGCCGCTAGGGCCAACTGCGGTCGCGTTCGTGCGACCTGTTCGGGTGACTGCCCCGCAGAAGCGCGCGGGGTCTAATCGTCTAGTCGGTGCAGGTGGCTTGGCCACACCTGCGTGCTTCGTTCAGTTGGGTGCCACCGGATTGGTTTGCGCGGCCCGCGTATCGCGGCGCATCGCGCTCGGGTGGTGGCTCCACCAACTGCATGCCTCAGTCGAAAGGTTGCCCGACACGTTGCCGGGCACAGTCGGAAGCCTGCCAGCAACCGGTCCCGGTGTCAAGGATCGCCCTTAAGCCGCTACCTCACCGAGTGCCGTCTTGCGCACGCGGGCGATGATCTCGTCGGCGATTTCCTCGATGTCGAGCGCGGCCTCGATACTGGTGGCCTTCTTGCTCACTGGGCGGAACTCGCCAGCGTAGTGCTCACGGATCACTTCGGCGCTGTGGCCGTGGCGGCGCTCGATCTGGTAGCCGGTGACGTTGATGCCGGGCGTGTAGAGCAACACGGTGTCGGCGGTGCTGCGGCAGTGCTTGAGCGTGAACTCGGGGTCGAGGCCGAAGTCGCGGCTCATCCGGTTGGTCTTCGCGTCTTGCCAACCGCTCTTGTTGGGGAACACCAGCTTGTTGGCCTTCGGTTTGCCAGCGGCGTCGCGCATGGCCACCATCAGGCGGCGCAGCGTGGGGGTCTCCTCGAACGTCACGCGGCGGGCGCGCTTGGTCTTCGACATCGTCGCGGTCACCTGGATGAACGTGTCGTGAATCATTCCGAACGTCAGCTTGCGCAGTTCGTTTGGACGGAAGCCACCGAGTAACAGGGCGAGCACAAACGGCCCGTAGTCGCCTTTCGCCTTGTCCTGCCAGCTCGGTGCCGCGTCGTAGGCGTGGACCGACTCAAGCACCGCCTGCGCCTGCTCGGGCTGCATCACCACGTTGTCCGTCTCGGGGCGGTCGGGCTTCTTGAGCGACTTCTTCATTTCGCCGGGCGTGCGGTCGAGCTTCGCCGAGTCGACTTGCGACTTGGGCAGGTCGGTGAGAAAGGCGCTCAGGTAGGCGAGCCACGTGCGTGTCGTCGACTGGGCGCGCTTGCCTGCGTTCATCTCCTTGCGGAGCTTTGCCGAGTAGGCGCGCAGCACATCGTCGCTGAGCTTCCGTGTTCCGACAATGTCATGCTCCAGGCACCAGAGCTTGAAGTGCGTGTAGCAGGCGTTGCGGGTGACCTTGGTCTTCGGGTTTTGGTGCGACTCGACGTAGCTGGTGAGCGCCTCACCGATGGGGGTGCCCGCGTCGAGGATGCCTTCGATCGCGTTGCCCGCTGCCTGCTCGGCCTCGATGCGTTCGAGCTTCTTCTGCTGGAAGGTGCCAGCCTTCATGTCGAGCTTGGTCTGCTTCAGCTCGATCGACTTCTGAGCAGCCCAGGCGAGGCGCTCGCTCGCGCTCATGGCGATGCCGCGCAGCGACTGGCTGAGGTTGCGGCCGGTCTCGGGATCGCGCCACCGCGCTACCCAGCCCGTTGCGCGTTGAATCAAGCTGACGCCAGGGTGCTTCTTGCTGGCCTTCGTGCTGTTGCCGCCTTGGTTGCTCATGTCCCCGACGCTAGCCGGTGGGAACAGTTTGGGAACAACTTTTGGCAACAATCTGCAAGGCTGAGGGTCGCGTTGCAAATCAGGTGTCGAAAGCGGTGATACCGCAACGTGATGTTTATCAACAGCTTGCGACGTAAGTAGCTGCTACTTCTTACCCTTCGCCTTGTTCTTCAAATACGCTTCATAATACTTGCGATACTTCTCCGGCACCTTCGGGCTCGAGCCGCGGTTGCGCAGGAAGTTCAGGTAGGGCTGCAGGCCACCCCATTCGCCCTCACCGGTGCCTGGTTGACCAGGTCCCGTGGGGGAGTTGGGTGGCTTGTTGCCGACCCGGTTCTGGCCGCCGTCCTTCGATTCCTTGCCACCCTTTGGTTGGCCGTCGCCTGGTTGCTCTTGCGGCTTCTCACCAGGCTTGTCACCGGGTTTCTCGCCGGGCTTCTGTCCTTCCTGACCCTTGGGCTGACCTTCTTGGCCGGGCTCTTGGCCTTCCTGGGGTTGCTGCACGAACTCCGGGTTCTCGTTCTCGCGACGCTGTTGGTCGCCGCTGCCCTGTTGCGGTTGGCCTTGCTGGGGCTGGCCATCCTGCGGCTTGTTCGATTGGCTCTTTTGGTCGTCGCTTGGCTGCCCTTGGCCGCCCTGGTTCTTCATGTCGTTGAGCTTCTCGATGAGCTTCTCAATGCCGTCCTGCACCGTGTCACTGCTCTCGGCAGCTTTCTCGAGCAGTTCCTTGGGCTTGTTGCGCTTCTGGCCCGAGCGGCCTGACTCGCGCAGCAAGTCGTCGATCTCCTTGAGTTGGCGATCAATGGCGGCAGCGATCTCCTTGATCTCCTTGCTCGGGTCGCCGCCACCCATCTGGGCTGACAGTTGCGAGACTGGCATCAGCGCCGCGAGGCACCAGAACGTGATGTGCTTGGTGGTGATCATGGTGATTCCTTAGCGGCCGGAGCCGCCCTCCTCTTCTTCGCCGCCCGCGTTCAATGCGGCTTCGACGCCGGTCTTGATCTGCTCGAACAGTTTGGTGATCTCGTTGTGGCGGTGGGCGAGTCGTTGGATCATCGCGACTTCGGCTTCACTGATCGACTCGTCGCCGCGCACCTCGACCAACACCTTGAGGTTCTCCATCGCTTCCTTGGTGTCGCCGCCGAGGCTCTTG
>CAXBFC010000336.1:0-9276 GCA_963974725.1 uncultured bacterium
GAGGTTCCACCCGCCGGTCCGGGTCGTAGCAGAACCGCGCCGCCGTGACGTTCCATGATCTGGCGCACGATCGGCAACCCGAGCCCGACACCAAAGCTCTTGGTGCTGAAGAGCGGTTCGAAGATGCGGTCGGCGACCTTGTCTTGCAACCCCGGCCCGTTGTCGCGAACCTCGATCTCCAACACGCCGTCATGGCATTGACTCAAGACCATGATCGACGGGGCATCGACCGTGGCCTCGGCCAATGCGTCTTTCGCGTTATCGAGCAGGTTGATGAGGCACCGACGCACGCGTTCCCGATCGATAGCAAAGCTCGCGTTGCAAGCCAAGCGTCGCTCGACCTCGACTCCGACATCATCGAGCAGATCGTCGAGGACCTGCGGCAACCACTCGTCGATCGATGTCTGCTCCATCTTGAGTGGTGCAGCTCTACCATACTCAAGCAACTCGCCAATGATGCGGTCGCAGCGGACGATGTTGCGATCGATGCGATCCAACTGAGGTGAAAGGTCATAGCCATCGGCCGTCGTGCGCTGACGCACTGCAAACACCGAAGACGCGATCGTGCCCAGCGGGTTGCGGATCTCGTGACTAACAGTCGCCGTCAACTGACCGATCGCAGCCATGCGCTCTTGAATCAACAGCGCGGACTGCATCTCGGTCAGCTCGGCAGTTCGGGCGGTGATCGCATCCGTCAACAATGCGTTGATCCGGCCGGCGCTCTGCAATCGCCAGCGCACGAATCCAAACACCAGCACGCCTGCCGCCAGCACGCTGAGCAAGAGCATCCACCACGTCTTCCAGAATGGAGTCGCAATGTGTAGGCGCACTTGCGCCGTCTCCGTGCTCCACGGCCCTTCGCCAGTGCGCGCCCGCACTTCGAAGACGTAGTCACCTCCGGGCAGCGACGAATAGCGAACGCGGCGGCCACTTCGTGCCTCGCCCCAGTCCTCGTCGAGTCCTCGGATGCGGTGCGAGTACTGCACGCTACTGTCATCGAGGAAGTCGAAAGCGAGGCATTCGAACTCGACATCGTTCTCGTCGTACTTCAGGTCGACGGTGCGCGCCGCGCTGGGCGAGCCTCCTCGCGGTTGTCCCCGCACGACGACCTTGGCCAGGATCGCGCCGACCTTGCGCACTTCGCGACGAGGCAAGGACGGATCGAGTTCGACAATTCCCAGTTCCCCAGCGAAGTAGAGGCGTTCGTCGGTCGAAGTAGCGCCAAGTGCGCAGAACGGCCGCTCGCCAAACAAGTCGCCATTCGAGGTCAATTGAGCGGTTAGTACACCTGTCGGGTCGAAGCCACGGAGCCCACCGTTGACAGCCGCGCCCCAAATGTTGCCGCGTGCATCCCGCGCCATACGCGTGGTCTGCCTTTGCGCGACATTCGCCATTGGCCACATCACAGACCAAACATCGCCGGGTGTTTTCAGCTGATACAGGCCCGACCGGGCGGTGCAGATCCAGCTGCCGGTGTCGTCTGGGATGGCGTCGTAGATGTATGTGGGTGTTCCCTCTGCTGCCTCCTTCAGTTCGAACCTGCGGACACTCCGGGTCTGCTGATCAATCACGAAGTATTCGCGGCCATAGGTGACCACGAGCAACTGCTGATCGCGGCCCGGGACGAGTCGACGAAGGCGAGTTGCCGCAAGCTTTCCTGGAAGATCAACGAGAACACACGTGCCAGTGCTCAAGTCTAGAATGCTCAGCTCCTTCTGCATCGCGACCCAAAGCACACCATCTCGTCCGTAGACGAGATCGACGATGCGCTTGCTCGCCGAATCCCCGCGGTTCGCCGGATGATGTTGCCGAACCTCGAACGTCTGGGATTTGGCGCTGTAGTAGTTCAAGCCACCGCCCCATGTCCCGATCCACATGTCCCCATTCGGAGCGGCTGCTAGCGAATGTGCGTCTCTATGGGACAGACCTTGACCATCGGCGGCCTTGCCGAACGTCACCAACTGATTGCGCGCCACGTCAAGCACATGGACGCCAACGCGATTAGATGCAGCCCAGATTCGACCGTTCGAATCACGAGCCAGATCGCGGATCTGTCTATGGCGAGCGAGTCGCGACTGGGTCACGTAGACGTTCACTTGGTGTGGCCGCGCATCGAAGCGACACATACCGTAGACAGTGCCGACCCACATGACCCCATCGCGACCTTCGGCGAGACACGTGATCGAATTGCTTGGCAAGCTCAGCATTCGGTCCGGATCGCGCAGGTAACGATACGCCACACGACGCTCGTGATCGATGCGCTGCAAACCCCGCAAGCTTGTCCCACACCACAGGCGCCCCCAGCGATCCCAATGCAGACTAACCGGCGTTTCGGATCCACCGAACGAATCGGCAGACGGATCGATGGTCACCAACTCGCCACTACCTGTCGCCAGATCGAAGGAGATCAATCCTTTGTTGGTGCCGACCGACCAACGTGTGCCGGCGGGGTCCGGACAGACACTGCGAATGGTTGCGCCGGCGATCGACGGCGACGTTCGCGCGACGACCTCGTAGCTCTCAAAGAGGCGCGTGCGCGGATCAAAGCTGGCGATGCGACCCGAGCCGAGAGTCAGCAAGAGACGGCCTTCGGAGCCCGCGACTACTTGGCGAATCTCGCCGCTCGCAGCCACCGGTCGCTCGACGGCGACCACGCCGGTCGTGCTCGTGTAGCTCGCCAACGTCGAATTGCTACTCAGCCACAGAGTCCCATCAGCGTCTGCGATCAAGCCGACCAGTTTGCTGCGAAGGATCTGGGTATCTGACGCGTTGGAGGCAGCCACCAGCGACCATTCGTCTGCGGATCGATCGTATGCGAGCAAGCCGTCGCGGCATCCGGCGAACAGGTTGCCCGCCGCGTCCTCGGCAAAGGCTGCAACCCACCTGATGCGTCGGTCGCCAACGTGCGGCAACAAGTACTGCCGCGTCTTGTCGCCATCAAACCTCCGGATCGACCTTGCATGGCCCGACCACACGTAGCCGATGTGATCCTGATAGATCGCGATCGTTCGCTCCCGTCGGTGTTCACGGACTGGGCCGACAGGCAAGAACTCGATCAGGGGTTCCTGCGCCGCAGCGACCGTTCCGATCACACAAGCGACCAGCACCAACAACAGGCTCCGCCACGCAGCGGTCGACGGCCGGCTCCTGCCAGTCACCTCGAGCACACTGCCTTGCCTGCAACTCATTTTCCGGTCGCCAACGCGCTGGCGACGCGCGCCAGCAATTCCATCGGCGTAAAGGGCTTGGTCAATACGTTGGCATCGTCACAGACAGGCTCGCCAACCGCGTTCTGTGCGACGACATTGCCGGCAAACCCGGTCAAGTAGAGCACGGCAAGACTGGGGCGCTGTTCGCGAGCGGCCGTCGCGAGCTGGCGACCGTTCATGTCCGGCATGATCAAGTCGGTAACCAGAAGATCCACTTCGTTACCCTGATCCTCGATCACGCGAAGGGCTTCGCTCGGCAGCGCGGCTGCCGTCACCGTGTAGCCCGCTGAACTGAGGATCTTGGCCGTCAGGCGACGAACGGCCTCGTTGTCCTCACACAGGATGATCTTACCAGCGCCACTACCCGGCGCGGCGATTCCGGCTTGCCCTGCATCACTGGGCACCGAGAGGTCGGTCGCCGGAAAATACGCTTTGACCTGCGTGCCAGCACCGACGGCGCTGTCGATGGTCAAAAACCCTGACCACTGTCGAACGATGCCTTCGACCGTGGCGAGGCCAAGACCCGAACCGGCACCGACCGGCTTGGTGGTGAAGAACGGCTCGGAACTTCGCCGCAGCACAGCTTCGTCCATGCCACACCCGTTGTCGTGAACGCAAATCGCCGTGTAAGCACCAGCAGCGGCCCCCGGAAACCGGGCGACCTCTTCGGCCGACAGCACCACGGACTGCACCGCGACGTCGATCTGACCACCTTCGCTCATCGCGTGATCGGCGTTGACGACCAGGTTGACGAGGACCTGCGCAATCTGGCTGGCATCGCCACGCACGGGCTTGGTTGGTGCGTCCAGATTGATCTGCAACTCCACCTCGCTGCGAATCAAGCGACGCAGCATGGCTTCAAGATCTGCGACGACCGCGGTCAGATCCAAGGTGCTGGGCGCAACCGGCTGACGGCGCCCGAACGCCAACAACTGAGCCGTCAAGGCGACCGCCTGCTTCGCAGCTTTTTCGACCTCATCGAGATACCCAAGCGCGGACGTCGACGTGGCATCGATCACCTGTCGCAACAACTGGGTATTGCCGAGCACGGCAGTCAGGATGTTGTTGAAGTCGTGCGCCACGCCACCGGCAAGTCGACCAAGTGCTTCGGACTTCTGCGAGTCGCGCAAGCGGAGTTCGAACGCAATGCGCTCCCGCCTGAGCGCCTCTTCTGCGGCTGCCTTGTCTCGAATGAGTTCGAGCCGCGTGAAGCAGGAATCCAAGCTCGACAACAACACGCGCATGTCGAGCGGCTTGTGCAGAAAGTCCTGGGCGCCGTTTCGCATCGCGTCGATCGCGGTGTCGATGTCGCCAAACGCCGTCATCACCAAGCACATCATGCTCGGATCCACGGCCTTCAACTCGCGCACCAGGTCGACGCCGTTGTCGCTTCCGAGCCGAACGTCAATCAAGGCGATGTCGATGTGCTTGCCGCGGGCCAGTTCGACGGCCGCATCGGCGCCAGCAACCGCGCAAACCTCGTTGCCGCGCGCGTGTAGAACCTCGACCAAGCTGTCGGCAAAGTCCGTGTCGTCATCGACGACCATCAGGTTGTGGACCGGCGCTTTCAATGGAGACCTTCGTGAGGTGCTGCAGGGCAATCCTTTACCCCTTTCAGCATATGGATGGTCTCCTGCAACGCCCTCGGTCTCAAGACCCGACTTGCGATTGGTGTTCCAATCAGTATTGGCGCAATCCACCTGCCCAGCTTTGCTACTTGCGCCACCGGACATCGACTCGTCGCAGCGAGATCCGTCGACGCCTGCTTCTCGTCCGCTAGCGCGAGCTACGAGAAGGCCAAGGCCCACGCTCGCGCCAACGAACCCAGGTAATACACCCAGCTTAGCCACGATCAGGTAGCCCACGACAGCTGGCGATGGCTGGTGCTTGCGAGTCCCGCCACGAAGTCTATCGATTCGACGAGACGTCGTTCGAGCGTGCGTATTGAGAACGCATGCGTGATCGACGTCGACGATTGCGCGACGTTCGCCGCGACCTTACGCCGCGACCCTGTATCCGTGCCGGCGAGGAGATTCAGTCGCCGAGGACCAGGCGCAGGCCAGCGGTTGCGGCGACGGTCCCGAAGGCCGCGCCAGCCGGATCGAAGACGATGCCCTGTGCGTACCACGCCGTGCCCAGCAACTGCGGCAGCACCGGCAGCGGGATCGGCAGTTCCGAAAAGCCCCCCGCGTTGGTCATGGGCGGCACAAGCAGAATGCTCGGCGAACCCGTCAGCAACGTGCAGCTGCCCACCGGTATCGCGGCGGGCAGCGGCGAGATCTGCACCAGAGCAATCGCATTGGCACGCGCCGAGGACAGCTCAAGCTTGAAGGTGCTGTTCGCCATGCTCGGCAAGCCGCGGGCGTCGAGCGCTGGTATCCCGTTGCTGCCCGGGCAACCGCCTCCATAGCTGATCGCCTCGGCAGGCACGTTCGGCCCATAGAGCCACGTCTGATTGACTCCGACATGCCGTAACAAGACGCGCTTGCGCACCGAATCCCATGCGAGCGAACTGAACGGAGCTGGCGTCGGCGTGTTGTTGAACGACCAGTCCGCGCCATCGTATATCCACGTCTGACCCGGGCCAGTGTTGGTGACCCCAACCACGTGCTGCCGCACCGGGTCGTAGGCCATCGGTAGCCGATTGACGGGCGGGGCATTGGCGGTCAGGATCTGCGACCAGTCGTTGCCGTCCCACTCCCAGGTTTCGAAGGCGCTGAAGGTCGAGACCATGACCGTGCGGCCGCGCGACTCATCAAACACCATGGTGACGTTGTCGAGCATCGGTACGGTGGCCGGCGTGCGTTCGACCCAATGCAATCCATCCCATTCCCAGGTGTCGTAGTAACGCACAAGCGGCGCCGTGCGCACCCCGCCATACAGAACGCAAACACCGCGCCACGTATCGTAGACCATGCCGCCGGCAGTTCGCGATGACGGGCTCATTGCCGGCTGACGCTGCGCCCATGCGGCTCCGTCCCACGTCCAAGTCTCATTCCAGTAGGTATTCGACGAGTCTACGCCGCCGAAGAGTACCGTCTCACCGCGCAGACAATCGTGCGCGAACCCAACCCCGTTGAGAGACTGCGGCGGTTCCAGGTTGGTCACGCGAGGCAGCCAGCGATTCCCGTTCCACTCAAAGGTCCGGGTCGGCGAGGTCGGCCCCGTGGAGGCGGCCTCTCGGAACATCACGACTCGGCCACGCGCGGGATCCGAAGCAAGTTCGAACACATTCACATTGGGCTGGAGGTCGAGCAGACTCCAACCGGTTGCTTGCAGCGACCACGTGCTGGCCGCGGAACCCGAGCCGAACGCTGCGATGACGCCGCCGGAATGGCCGTCGAACACGAAGCTGCTGGTCACCGGCGGGTTTGCCGGTGACGTCAGCGGGATCTGCACCCAGTTGGAGCCGGTCCACTCCCAAGCATCGACGCTCAAGGTGGCGCTCAAGACGAGCAACAAGACCCGGTTGCCAATCGGGTCCGTGACCATGCGTCCGGTTGTCGACGGCGGACTGTTGGCCGGCGAGAGCTGGCTCCAATTGCTGCCGTCCCACGCCCACGTGTCACCGGTCGCGGGATTGCTGAGCGACGAGCCGCCGTAGAGCAAGGTGCGCTGCGAGATGGGATCCCATGCCGTTGTATGGTCGGAACGCGCTGAAGGCGACGTTGCCGGCGCGCGCAGGATCCAATCGACGCCGTCCCATTCCCAGGTCTGTGCGCTGTAGGTCGGAAACGGACTGAGTCTGCCGCCAAACATCACCACGCGTTGGCGCACGGGATCGTTCGACATCGTGTGGCTGTAGAGATCTGGCGGCAGGGTCGCCGTCACGCGCTGCTGCCAATCGTGGCCGTCCCAAACCCAAGTAGTCTGGTTGCCAATGCCGCCGCCATAGAGCACGGTCTCGCCGCGCGCCGCGTCGAACGCCATGGTGGCGCTGGCAAGGGCTCCCGGAAGGTGGTCGGAAGTACGCTTCACCCAGCCAAGCCCGTCCCACTCAAGAGTCTCGCCGAGCGTTGGGCCACCAGGGCCGATCGGCCCGAAGTTGACGACCCGTGCCCGCCACGAATCCCAAACCGAGGTGCTGCGATTGCGGCTGGCAATCTCCGGCGTCTGCAGCCAGGTTGCCTGGGCGGCCACGGTGTGCGTCAGCAGCAACAGGAGCAGGCTGGCCGGGAACGTTCGAGGGATGGTGGCAATCATTCGATGGTCTGAATCACGGTCGCAGCTTGGTGAGGATCGTTTCTCGCGTCGCGTTACGCGCAATCACGAACGATCGACCGGATGCAACGCACCGCTTGCAGGACCTTGCACGTATCGGCGGTCCACGCTGCGGTTCGCGCCTCCGAAAACTACCACAGCTACATCTTCATGAGCCCGGTCTCGAACATACCCCACAGAATTGGAGTCGTGATGAGATCCCACACCGCGGTAACTGGCGTCGCCGCGATCGCCAGCGCGGTGCAGGTAGGGTCGAGCGGGCGCGCGATGACGTCGAGCTTACCGAGATACACCCACTCTGGGCTGCGCGAGAGCCGCCCGAAGACTGCGAAGCGAGTGCCGAACTCGATTGGCATCCAGCCGATCGCGTATCGCTCTTCGGTTCGAAGTGCCGGCGGCCCGGTCTCGAATCGCGGCACGTCGTCGTCGAGTTTCGCGGCGAAGACTGTGAGCATCGTGGTCGCGCCCTCGACGTCTTCTGCCGCCTCGAGCCGCAGCGCGAACGGCTCCGTCAGGCGCCACGCGGCACCCGCGAGCACGACGGGACGGGAGGACCAGCCGGCGGGAATGCGGACCGACTGAACGCTTGCTCGGGTCGGATCCAGCGGTGCAAATGTGAGTGCGGCGCCACCGGCCTCGAGTTCTCGGTAAGCCAGGGGGCGCAACGCGTGCACGGGCTCCTCGGTGCGCGCCCACTCCCAGAGTTGATAGGTCGCGCAGCCATTGAAGCCGAACAGAAGGAAGGTCACGAGGGCTGCTGACGAGCCACGGCGCACGGCATCACACTTCGTCGCGGACACGATCTTCGCCGCCTTCCCCGTGTCGCGAATCGCGCCTTCGTCACATGCCATCGTGCATGGCATTGTCGCGCATGCAGCGCCACACCGTGAGTGCTTCCTGCAATGGGCTACCGGAAGCAAGGCTGGAGGAGCGCTCCTTCACGCGCGGGGAACCCTGCGCTAGCCGTCCACCGACGAGCTGTGGCTGCCGCCACTCACCTGTGTTGCGCAGCGCGGCGTGCCCCCACCACGTGGCCACGACCGAACGGCGGCGCTACGGCCGATTGCGCACTCTCCGTGGCAGCACCCAATCCGCCTTCCGCAACTCAGCTACTCCGACCAACGAATCTGTGCGAGCAGCGACACCAGTCGCTCTGCCTCCCCGTGCTGCGACGCGTGGGCCACCCGCCCGCGAAGATGAGCCTCGAAGTCGGCCACACCTGCGTGGTTCTGCGTCTCTGGACCGTGGCGCATACAGTTGTACAGGATCGCTTCCAGCGACTGACGCTCCTTGCGCGGCAACGCGGCGCGTTCGTTGACGACCAGGCCAAGGCACCGCTGCGCCTGGCTGCGACACATGATGCGCGTCTTGTGGTGCGCAACGTCGAACCGATCCTCAAGCAGGATGGCGGCCGCGTAGCGCGAACACCGCACCGCATCGCGACGGAAGTGGTCGTCACCACTGAACATCAAATCGTCTCCGTAGCGCGAGTAGACCGCGCCGAAACGCTTCGCCAAACCGGTCAGCCGAGCGTCGATCCGATACGCCGCGAGATTCATCAAGCCGGGCGAAGAAGGCGCCCCCTGTGGCAGGTGAGGCACGCGCAGCTTCTCACGGAGACGCACCGCCTGTGCCTCGCTACGACTCGCCAGGCCAGCTAGCTCGTTGGCAGGAGTCGCCGTCGTGCACAGTCGCGCCAGCTCGATCGATACATCCTCGGGGTAGCCAGTATTGACGAACGTGCGCAAGACACGCCCCCGCCCCACCGATGCAAAGCAATCCTCGAGATCCATGCGCAGCACACACCGAGAACCGACATGAGGCGCCACGCAGCTTTGCACCGAAC
>CAXBFC010000337.1:0-9272 GCA_963974725.1 uncultured bacterium
AGAAGTGGGGCCGCCGCCGCAACTGCGACTTCGCTACCTCAGTGCTGGCCGCAGCCACGGGAACTTGCTGTCGCGAGTGGTTGACGCGGTGCCCGAACGACGCACCAATCGCCGGCACGATGACGTTCACTTCCACCATGGAACAGTCACGGAGCAGTACCGGATCGACGGAGTCGGGTTCGAACAATCGTTCGAGTTCGAGCAACGGCCGGACGGCTCCGGCGACCTGGTGATCGCAATCGAGGTCAGCGGCAACGTGCGGGCGGAGGCCTGCGAGCCGCAGCATCGCGACCTGCACTTTCGCACCGACCAGGGCGGCACGATCCGCTACGGCGAAGCGATTGCGTTCGATCGTCGCGGCGAGCGCATCGAGGTGCAAACAGCCTACGACGGCGCCGGCACGATCCGGCTCGTGGTGCCGGCCGACTTCGTCGACCGCGCGGCCTATCCACTCGTCGTCGATCCGACGGTCGGAGTCGCGCTATCGCTGAGCACCTTCGGCCCGAGCCGTTACCCCGACCTGGCCTTCGACGTCGGGTCGCAGCGCCACCTGGTCGCCTGGCTTTCGTCATCGGGCAGCACCCGGACGCTGCGCGCGACGCTGGTTTCGAGCGATGGTGTTTTCACGCTTTCCCTCAACAACATTGCCAGCGGCTCGCCCGGCCCGTTCGCGCCGGCCGTTGCGTCGTGCCGTTGCGTCAACGGCAACGCGTTCTTGATCGTCTGGCAGCAGAGTGGCCAGATCCGCGGCCGCTTGATCGACGCCGACACGGGTAGCCCGCGAGCGGCGGAATTCGTGATCGACAACCCAAGCGGCGGCGACACGTGCCGAAGGCCAACCGTGTCGAGTGCCGACGGCATCGGCATGATCGTCGCCTGGGACCGAACCTTCTCAGGCGAGCTGTTGCCGCGCACGATCCGTTCGCGCGAGCTCTACTGGGCCAACGCTGCCACTGCTGCCAATGTCAGCATCGGCCCGCAACGCACGCTGCGCACCGTGACCTCGACGTCGGGTTACGTTCAGAGCGCGCGGCTCGCGCGCAGCAGTCACGCGCGCTGGGTCTCCGGCGGCTATCAAGCACACTGCCGCCTGGTCTGGGAACGCTTCTACCTGTCGCCGGCACCGGGAGACTACGACATCGTTCACGCAGACGGCGTCACCGGTCCCGGGCGCCAGTCAAATCGGCAGCAACGAGTTCGAGGTCGACATCGGATCGCTCGCGTCGACCTTCTACAATCCGAACGACCAGACCTACCTGATCGCCTACCAATCGGACGGCGACGTGTTTGCATCGCGCTACGACGACACGGGCGCCGTTGGCAGCCAGTTCCCGGTGCGGGCAACGGCGCTGCAAGAGAGTCGGCCGCGGGTCGGCACCGGCACGTGCGAGTTCACCGTCGCCTACATGCAGACTGCTATCCCGGCCGCCACAACGGGAGTGGTTTTCGCTGCCCGCGTGCTGCAGGACGGCACGGTGGCGACCAATCACGAACAGGTCGACGGTTCACCTGACGTGCTGCGCGACCGCCTCGCGATCTCGACGCGGCCAATCGACGCTAGCGGCGCCCCCAGCAACGCAACGTTGATAGTCTGGGAGACGACTTCCGCCTTCACCGGTGTGATCGGCCGCCGATTCGAACCAATCGTCGCCACCCTCAATCCGTTCGGGCAGCCCTGTCCAGGTCCGCTCGGTGAGATGCCCACGATCGGATCGGTCGGCGGCAACCCGGTCCCCGGCAACAGCAACTTCGAGCTGACCCTGAGCGGAGCGCCCGCAACGAGCCTGGCGGTGCTAGTCGTCAGCGGCGTCCTGTCGAGCAATGCGATCCCGGGCGCGCCCGGCTGCACGCTCTACATTGGCGGGCCGCTGCTATTCCTGCCGCCGACGGTCACCAGCCCGGCGGGCAGTGCCGCCACCGCCCTGCAGATCCCGTGCTCGATTCCGAACGGATTCGTGTTGGGCTGCCAGTGGGGCATCTACTCACCGACCGCCAACGCATTCGGCTGGATCGTCTCCAACGACATCGACATCCGCTGGCTACACTAAGTGCTACGTACGGTGCCAGGCACAGGAGTAACACCTTCGCCGCCAGAGGCGGCGAAGGTGTTACTCCTGTGCCTGGCACCGTACGTTCACGCCCGCGAACAACACACCAAAGTAGCGGGAACTCACCAAACTCGGCCACGTTGGCCCCCGCCGCCATGAAGATGCTCGCGACCCTCGCTGTTTCCGTTCTCTGTTTCGGTGTGCTTGCGACCGCGGTCGCTGCGCAGGAAACGCCCGCCGTCTCGCTCAAGACGATCAATCGACATCCAGATGGTTCCTGCAGCGCGACCCTTGTCGATGCGACCGGTCGCACGGCATTTCATCTCGCCGTGAGCCAGTATCGCTGCGACTTGTTGGTTGGCGCGACCAGCGAGGACCGGGGAGCCAAGAAGTTGGTGCCCGGTAGCGATGCCGAACAGGCGTTCTTGCAGCGCCTGGTTGCCTGGACCGAAGTCGCATTCGGCGACGAAGAACGCGCGACGATCGAAGCGGCGGACGACGTGCATCATCGCGGCAGCGACTGGACGTTTGACCGCTACCGGGAGGCGGCCGTCGTCAACCGCCTCGCGCACTACCGACAGATTCGGGGCGCGCAGATCACCAACGTGTTCGAAGGGCGAGGCACGGTGGTCTTGTCCTTCAAGGTGAAGGATGGGCTCGGCAACGAGCAGTTGGTTCTGTTTCGGAAGTTGCAGGATGGCATCGCGAGACCGCACCTCGGTGACGGCATGACGCCGGTTGTGGTAGGCAGTCGCGAAGAGCGCTGGATCCTGCATGCGATGCTCTCCTACGCGCAGAAGAACGTGCCGCAATTCGTACGTGACATGCTGTGGACCGGCGTCTACGTCGAGGCGAAGGATGTGACCAAGGAGGCGGTGCAGGTTTTGTCGGTGATGATCTCCTACCGCCAGGCAACGTCACCGAGAGTCGCCAACGTGTGGATGCTGCGCGATGGCGGGTCGACCGTCTACTCGATGGTCGACGCACGGGGACAGTCGTTCGAGGTTCGGTTCGACAGGCAGATGCGCTCGGAGACGATCGGCCGCATGTACTACCGCGCTGCCAAGCAGCAAGAAGAGTTGGTCGCGCTCGGATCGCATCGCGAGAAGCAACTGCTGGCCAGCTTTGACGCACACCTCAAGCGAGGCGGCGAAGATCAACGCGATGTTCTGGCGGGGTTGCTGGATGCGTATCGCGAACTCGCAGCCGCAGAGAATGGCAAGAAGCGCTGAACCGCGCCTACTGCGGCCAGGTTGCCGATTGTTCGCGGCTCGCGGCGAACCATGTGCTTCTGCTTCGTAGCGCGTCTAGCATTGGCGGCGTCATGACGCATTCGCTGATCCCACTGGGCTTGCTCGCAGCGCTGACGGCCTGCGCTGCTTCGCCGAGCAATCCCGGACCCGACGACGTGATCGCGGCGCTCGCGCCGGCCGCGCTGCCCATGGATGGCTATGGCGGCTACCACCGCACGATCCCCGATGCGGCGGGCGACGCGCAGCGATGGTTCGACCAAGCGCTGCAACTGGTTTATGGGTTCAACCACGACGCCGGTGTCAGGAGCTTCGCGCGCGCAGCCCTTGAGGATCCGGAGTGCGCGTGGGCCTGGTGGGGAATCGCCTACGGCTATGGCGTCGACGTCAACAACAACCAGGTCACCGAGGACGAAGCGAAGCGCGCATTCGCCGCAGCCCAGCGCGCGATGGCTCTGGTGGAGTCGGGCCACGTCGACCCCGTCGGCTCGGCATTGATCCGGGCGGCAGCGAAGCGCGCCGTGTTCCCCTTGCCCAAAGATCGCAGCGACTTGGACGAGGCGTATGCCGACGCCATGCGCCTCGCCTGGCAAGCGCACCCCGAAGACCCGGACGTCGGCGCGCTCTACGCCGAGTCGCTGATGAACCTCCAGCCATGGAACTACTGGAGCGTGGCGGGCGAGCCCTTGCAGCGAGCCGCGGAGATCGTCGCAGTCCTCGAACGGGTCATGCAGATCGATCCGATGCACCCGGGCGCCAACCACTTCTACATCCACGCGGTCGAAGCATCGAAGGACCCTGCACGCGCGGTCGCAGCTGCCGAACGCCTCGAGCATCTCGTGCCAGGCAGCGGCCACCTGGTGCACATGCCGTCGCACATCTACATCAACGTCGGCCGCTACGCCGACGCAACAGCTGCCAACGAGCGGGCGATCCAAGCGGACGCCGCATACTTCGCGACCGTCGGGGAGCCGACGTTCTACTCGGTGTACTATCTGCACAACTTCCACTTCCTGGCCTACGCAGCGATGATGGAAGGCCGCTCGAAGGTCGCGCTCGACGCGATGCGACAGATGGAGGCCGAGGCTCCGCCGGGGTTCTTGGAGGCGTTCACCGCGTTTGCCGATGGCCTGATGCCCGCTGTGTTGCACGGCTTGATCCGCTTCGGGAAGTGGCAGGAGATTCTCGCCCAACCCGAGTACCCGGCGTTCCGCAAGGTGAGCACGGCCATGCGCCACTACGCGCGTGCGGTCGCGCTCGCCAACCTGCGGCGCACCGACGAGGCGCAACGCGAACTCGAGCTGTTCCGCGCGGCCCAGCGGGAGACCCCTGAGGACTGGATGATGGGCGTCAACCCAGCGGCCAAGGTCTACGCGATCGCCGACAAGATGGCAGCCGGCGAGATCCTGTTCCAGGAGGGCAAAGTGGAGCAGGCACTAACGGCATTGCGCGAAGCGGTCGCGGCCGAGGACGCACTCGTTTACGACGAGCCGCCGGGTTGGATGCTGCCAGTCCGCCATGCGCTCGGTGCGTTGCTGCTCGTCGCCGACCGCGCCGAGGAGGCCGAAACGGTGTACCGTCGCGATCTCAAAAAGCATCGCGCGAATGCCTGGGCGCTACTGGGTCTCGAGCAGGCGCTGCGCAAGCAAGGAAGGGCCACCGAAGCCGACGCGCTGAAGCCCAAGGTCGAAGCTGCCTGGGCGCGCGCCGACGTGACGCCAACGGCCAGCTGCTATTGCGGCAAGCGTCCCGCCGGCTAGGGCCAACCGTGAACGGTCCAAGCGCCAGACATGAATGCGTTTGCAGGCCGACCACATTCGAATCCGGTAAGCGCCCTACTACGGTCCGGACGTGCGGGTTGACGGCTGGGCAGAACGGGAGAGAATCGTCGGGTTGGGTTCGGGAGATCCGGACCGCACGTCGGCCACCGCCACTTTCCGTGAGTCTCATCATGCAAGCTTCGAAGTCGACCTCCGCGTTCTGGCTCTCCGCGATACTGATGGCCGCGAGCAGCTCCGGCCTACGGGCGCAATTGGTCACCGCGACGGCGGTGGTGAGCAATGCGATCGCGACGGTGAACAACGTCAGCAACTCGCTACCCGCTGGCTCAAACATCGTGCACGGCACGTCCGTGGTGGCATCGTCTGGAAGCTCGTCGGCGATGACTTCCTTCGGCCTTGCGAACACCGGCAACGTCGTCGAATACACAGTCGCGCAACCGTTACAGGGTGTCGCCCCGGCACTTCTTTCGACCAGCAGCGAGACCATCCTGCGCATCGCGAGCCCGCAGGCCTTGACCGGCAGCCTGTCCGTGCTCGTGACTTCGAACCTCTTCTCCGGCACGTTCGCGATCGACGTTGGCAATGACGGGTCGATCGAACTAACTGGCACCGGCCAGCTGTCGGTGGCCGTTGCCGGTGTGCTCGAGGTTCGCGTGGTCGCCAGCCACGGCCTGTTCGTGCCGTCCGGCAGCCTGTCGATGGGGGCAACGGTGCAATTGACGTTCGAGCCGCTGGCCAACTGCTTGGTGCGCAACGGCAGTGGGGTCAATCCGGAGGTTTGCTCGTGCATCAACTTGCCGGTCACAGGCCAGCCCTGGCAGCTCGATGTCGCGGCGGCGCCGAACACGGTGGCAGAGCTGGCGTTCGCCTCGCTGCTGCCGCTGCCGGCGATCGCGCTGCCGTTCGGCGAGCTGCTGATCGAGCCCGTCGATGCGCTGCAGTTGCCGGGCACCGGCAACCACGTGGTCGGCATCCCGAACGATCCTGGCCTCGTCGGCTTGCCTGTGTACATCCAGGCGATGCGCGTGAACACGGTGGGCGCGGGGTTGGCCCTTGAGTTGACGAATGCGCTCAAAGGTGTGATCGGCTCCTAGCATGCCGCGCAGCGTGGCTGCTACCACCACGTTCGTGCCCCCCACCACTCGAGCCTGATGGCGTGCACGAAAACGGCAAGGCCCTGGCACAAGCACGCTACTCCGTCATTGACGGGTCAGCCATGCACGGGCGCTGAGATCCGGTTCCGACCGAAGGCCTCCATTCGGATAGTAGTAAATACCTGAATCCGTACCCGGCGCCCTGCGCAAGGCGTTGGCGGTATGGTGGGCGTCGGTCGTGGCAAACACTCGCGCAAAGGAATGGCTGCAATGAACGTCTCGATGCTGTTCCCGCCGTCGATCTGCTTGCCGAACCAGGTCTACTACTCGCTACCGCTGTTTGCTGCGGTGTTGGCGCGCGCTGGTCACACGGCGTATACCGCCGACCTCAACTTGATCGCGGCCGACATGCTGTTAGACCGCGACATGGCGGACACGATGCACGAGGTCGCCATTGCAAGACTGGTGACCCCCAAGGAAGTGAGCAACCCGGCGCTTGCGGCGGCCACGCGCTCGCAGTTGGAATCCAGCTTTGCGAGTGCCCGTCGAGGCGAGGATTTCAAGAAGACGCTGCGCGATCCGCACTCGTTCTATGATCAGCGGCAGTTCCACGATGCCTTCTGGGGAATCGTCGATGTGCTGGGCGCCTACTACCAGCTGGACCCTGTGATCTCGCCGTTTCGCGCGACGTTCGCTGCGGACATGCGGGCCAATCAGGAAGCCGACGCGTGGACGCCGATGTTGGAGCTCTATGACCGGGGCTTGCTCGACGAATCGCTTGCAGGGTCCCCCGACGTGATCGGCGTTTCGATCGCGTTCCCTGAGCAAGCCGTCGAAGCTATCCGGTTGCTGCGCAAGGTGCGCGAACATGCTCCCGACGTGAAGTTGGTGGTTGGCGGCCCGCTAATCAGCGGATTCGTCGACAAGTGGTTCGAGGACGACCTGCTGCTCGACTACTGCGACTATGTCGTGCTAGGTGATGGCGAAACGGCGTTCGTCGAATTGCTCGAAGCCATTGAGGGCAAACGTGCGTTCGGGGACGTGCGCAACCTTGCCTGGCGTGATGCCGAAGGGATCGTGCACCGCCCCACAGCGCCGTATTTCCTCGAGGCTCTCGATGACCTGCCGGTGCCTGACTTCGACGCGGTCGACATGGCTCGCTACTTCCTGCCGGAGCCGATTTACCCGGTGATGCTGTCGCGCGGTTGCTACTGGGGGAAGTGCACGTTTTGCAGCATTGGCTGGCGTGAGGATTACCGCATGGCCTCCGAGGAGAAGATTCGCGAAGACATCGCAGCGATATCCGAACGGTTCGGCGCGCGCTTCTTGCAACTACAGGATTCGAGCGTGCCCCCCAAGGCCGCGCGCTACTTGAGTACGGCGATTCGCGATCTGCAACTCGACATGCACTGGGTCTCGAACATGAAGTTCGAGAAGGTGCTGATGGACCGTGAATACTGCGAACACCTTGGTGGCGCGGGTGGTTGTCGCTCGCTACATCTCGGCTTCGAATCCGCGGACCAACGACTGCTCGACTTGATGGCCAAAGGCTACAACTTCGCGGACCTACCCGAGATGATGGAGAACATGCAGCACGGCGGCATTTCGGCGGAGATGTTGTGGTTCATTGGGTTTCCCTCGCAGACGCGGCAAGACATCTTGGATACCGCGATGTTTTTGCAGGAGCACAGCGATCGCTTCGGACTGAGTTCGTTCGTTGGCGATTACTTCCTGCATCCCGACACCGAAGTGTTCGAGCGGCCCGAGGATTTTGGCGTGACCGTGCGCGGCATTGACAACGACCACTGTCAGTACGACGTCTCCTCTGGCGTCACCCAAGAAGAGGCGACGGCTCTGAAGGGCATGTTGTCCGGCAACAACAACCGCACCTTGGTGTGCAATGGCTCGCATCTGCCGCATCTAGCGGTCACTGGCCATTTGCGTGAACTTGCGCGCCCGATGCACGTGACGGACGCCGTGCGAACGTTCTGCACATCCGAGAAGGGCAGCGAGTCTTAACCCTGCTGCTGCTCGAACTGCGCGCGGCGCGCCGGCGAGTGTGCCATTACGTACTGCGCTTCGTCCGGGCTCATCTCGGCATCGATAAGCAACGTGACGCGTGGCGACTTCGATAGGTTTGCGACCTCGTGCTCAACCTGACCGTCGATCATCACGACTTGCCGCTCTTGCAGCTCCTGCTGTGCTTCGGCAACACGCAGCATCGACCTGGCAGGCACCCTTAGCCCAAGGTGCGCACGGATCACGTTGGGGTAGTAGGCGTCGATGTGCGCCATGATGTGGGAGCCGGGATCCAACCACGAGAAGCACGCCGAGAGAATGCCATCGAGGCTCCTGAGGTAGGCCGTCAACTCTGGGCAGCGGCGTTGGTTGGCCGCGAAGTCGATGGCGAGATCGGTCGGTGGCTCGTGCAGCCAGAGCGGGAAGAGCAGCCACGCACCTTCATAGGCGCCGGCTTGTGGCCACGGACAAAACTCGTCGCGCGTCAACTTGTCGAGCTCCCGTCGCGCAATCTCGAAGCCTGCTAAAAGCTGCGAGTTCGCGCGGAATCGTAATGGCTCAAGAAACAAGTTCGCTCCTCTCTCAAAGAGTTCCGGCAATGCAACGTGCGCTCCAGACCACCCGAACCCGACTCATCAAGGGTATAGGCCATTCAAGCTTCCGCTCGGACCAACCGAACGCCGCCCTACCACGATCCCACCGCCGCGTCACCTCGTCAACCCAGCCATAGAGGCGCGAACCAATCCGCCAAGATGGCGCTGGCATAGTATTTGTTGCGTCGTAAGTTCTCGAAGCATGCAGGGGCGCGACTCCGTCCGACTCTACGCCACCGCCTGGTGCACGACATCGCGACTGCGCTGGCTGGTATTCGTGATCGCATCGGCCATCGCGATCGCCAAACTTCTGCGCGCCGATACCGACTTTGGTATCTACTTGCGCGCCGCCGGGGAACTGGCGCACACCGACCTCGATGTCTACCGCTCGCACGAGCAGCACGGTGCCTATGGCTACCCGCATTGGGTGTTGCTGTTGCTGTTGCCGGTCGTGAACCTGCCCGAACCATTGGTCCGCATCGGTTTC
>CAXBFC010000338.1:0-9257 GCA_963974725.1 uncultured bacterium
GAGGCACCGACTTGCGTGGCCCTGCCTGCGGCCACTGTTGGACTGGCCCGCAACCCAAACCCAACGCCGAGCCCCAATCTCGAGACGCTGCAAGAAGCACTGCCGCCGGGATTGGACACCGAATCCGGCAGCGTTCGGCAAGCAATTGCCCAGCGACGGCCTCAGTTCTGTCAGCTGCCTTGACCCACGTCCGTCGTAGGAGGAGAATGCTCGCCCTTTTCGCCGGTTGATCCCGGCTTTCCGCGCCCTTCTGCCCGCACGAATAACATGCAAGTCCAGGTAGCCGAAACCGGCCCCTGCAGCCGATCCCTGCAAATCACGATTCCGTCTGACAAGGTCCAGGAACACCTGGAGCAGATGTACGCGTCGGCGTCGCAACAGGTTCAGGTCAAGGGCTTTCGGCCCGGCAAGGTCCCGCGTGCGATGATCGAGAAGATGCACGGCGAAGCGATCCGCGCAGAGGCCAAAGAGCAACTGCTCAACCGATACTTCGGGGAAGCGTGCCGCGAGAATGAGATCCAGCCGGTTGGCCGCATCAAGATCGACGACATCGAGTCGCTCGAGGTCAAGGCCAACGAGCAGCTCGCGTTCACGGCGCAACTCGACATCAAGCCGACGTTTGAGATTCCGAGTGCCAAGGGCATCGAGATCCCGGCTTACGAGGAAGAAGCCAACGACGAGGACATCGACAACGCCCTGAAGGAGATCGCGCACCAGAAGCGCAAGATCCAGCCCACCACGGAAGCGGTCGAGGACGGCGATTTCGTCAAGTGCGACTACACGTTCCACGAAGGCGACAACGAAGTCCACACGCGCGAAGGTGTGCAACTCAACACCCGCATCCCGATCAACGGCGTCCAGCAAGCTGTCTACGCCGAAGCATTGATTGGCGGCAAGGTTGGCGATGTCCGCGAGATGGCCATCAAGTTCCCGGACAACTTCGAGAAGGAAGGGGTTCGCGGCAAGGACGGCACGGTCAAGGTCAAGATCCACGAAGTGCTACGTGTCTCGCCGCCACCGATCGACGACGAGCTCGCCAAGGGCATGGAGTTCGAGAGCCTTGAGAAGATGCGTGCCGACCTGAGTGTCCGCATCAGCTCGGAAAAGCAGCAAGAAGAAGCCGCGCTTGAGTTCCTCAGCAACGCCGCCGACATCCCGCTGCCGCCGTCGCTAATCGAAGAACAGGAGCAGGCTTCGCTCAACGCGTTCGGCCAGCGCCTGCAGCAAGAAGGCACGCCGGACGAGGAAATCCAGAAGAAGCTGGAGGAGTCCAAGGGATCGGCCCATGAGGACGCCGAGCGCCGCGTGAAGCTGTTCTTCCTGGTCGAAGCCGTTGCGGCCCAGCAAGAGCTGTCTGTCGAGGAAGCGGACGTTCAAGCCGAACTGGCCAACATTGCAGCAGCCAACAGCAGCCCCGAGCAAGAGATCACCCCGGCGCAGGTCTACCAGCACCTGGAGAAGGAAAACCGCCTCGGGGAACTGCAACTTGCCCTGCTGGAACGCAAGGTTCGTGATTTCCTCAGAGAGAACGGCAAGACCGTCGATAAGACTGACAGTTGATGTGAGCCCGGTGCCACCGCCGGGACCGCGTCCTCAGGAGCCAAAATCTCAATGACCAACGCCAACATGTACACGATCCCCCACGTCATCGAAAAGACCGGTCGCGGGGAGCGCAGTTACGACATCTACAGCCGCCTGCTCGAGGACCGCATCGTCTTCATCGGTACGCCGATCGACGACGGCGTCGCCAACGCGGTCATTGCCCAGTTGCTCTTCCTCCAGAAGGAGAACAAGAACCAGGACATCCAACTGTTCTTGAACTCGCCTGGTGGCAGCGTCACCGCGGGCCTCGCGATCTACGACACGATGCAATTCGTGCAGTGCCCGATCGCGACCTACTGCATCGGTCAGGCCGCCTCGATGGGCGCCGTGTTGCTCGCAGCCGGCACCAAGGGCAAGCGCCACACGCTGCCCAACTCCCGCATCATGATCCACCAGCCGTGGGGCGGAGTCGGCGGCACGGCGCTAGACATTTCGATCCAGGCCGATGAGATCTTGCGTCTCAAGGAAACGCTCAACGGCATCCTTGCGAAGCACTGCGGCAAGACCGCCGACGAAATCACCAGCGACAGCGACAAGGACTTCTTCATGGGCGCCAAGGAAGCCAAGGAATACGGCCTGATCGACGAGATCGTCGAGTCGGCAAAGTGATTCCGTGTAGGCCCGGCCCATCTGCGTTACAGTAGGGTCGGCTCAGATCGTCTCCGGCACGCTTAGCGCGTGCCCTCAGTGAGACATAGGCGCGGTCGGCACAGAGCATACACAGAGCACACTGGTGCTTGCTCCGTTCCGAGCGCGCTTGCATAGCGAGCCAGTTGAACTAGTAGCCAACTAATGAGCTGGCGGGTGACAATGGCGGGCAAGTTGCAAATAGCAGGCGAATCGTAATGGCAGGCAAGGGCAAGTCAGTGGAGCGCTGCACGTTCTGCGAGAAGTCGCGGCACCACGTTCAGTCGCTGATCTCCGGGCCTCCCGGCATCTACATCTGCAACGAGTGCATCGAGATCTGCAACACGATCCTCAAGGAAGAGGACCGCAAGCATAAGGGCGACACAGCCCCACCGACGTTCGTCAAGGACATCGTGCTGAAGGACAAGGTCCCGACGCCGGAATACATGGTCGATCGCCTCGGCGAATACGTGATCGGTCAGGATCGCGCCAAGAAGGTGCTCTCGGTTGCCGTGTACGGTCACTACAAGCGCCTGCACGCGCGCTACCACAACCCGGACCTCGAACTCGAGAAGAGCAACATCCTGCTCGTCGGTCCGACCGGCTCCGGCAAGACGCTGCTCGCACGCACCCTGGCACGGATCCTCGATGTGCCCCTAGCGATCGCTGATGCGACCACGCTGACCGAAGCCGGCTACGTCGGCGAAGATGTCGAGAACATCCTGCTGCGACTGCTGCAGGAAGCAAACTTCGACGTCGAGCGCGCCCAGCAAGGCATCATCTACATCGACGAGATCGACAAGATCGGCCGCACCACCAGCAACGTCTCGATCACTCGCGACGTCAGTGGCGAGGGCGTACAGCAAGCGCTGCTGAAGATCCTCGAAGGCACGACGGCCAATGTGCCGCCGCAAGGTGGTCGCAAGCACCCCGAGCAGAGCTACATCCAGGTCAATACTGAGCACATCCTGTTCTTGTGTGGCGGCACCTTCCACGGCATCGAGCAATTCATCGCCCGCCGCCTCGGTCAGAAGGTCATTGGCTTTGGCGCGAGCAAGGACGATGAAGGTGGCCCGACGGACCTCGACGGCAAGCCACTGGTCACCGGCCAGGCCGAGCGCGACCGCTTGATGCCGTACCTAGACCAAAAGGACCTGATCGACTTCGGCATGATCCCCGAGTTCGTCGGACGCCTGCCGGTCACCGTCGCGATGCGTTCGCTGACGCACGACGAAGTCCTCAATGTGATGACCAAGCCGAAGAACGCGCTGGTCCGTCAATACAAGGCGATGTTCGAGCTCGACAGCGTGCAGCTGGAGTTCACCGACGGCGCCCTGAGCGTGCTCGCTGCCGAAGCGATGAAGCGCGAGACTGGCGTTCGTTCGCTGCGTTCGATGTTCGAAGAGGTGCTGTTGGACCTCCGCTACAACATCGGCACCCGCAAGGGCGAGCAAGTCGTGATCACCGAGGAATACGTCATCGAGGCGCTGCAACGCGGCCCCCAAAGCCTGCTCGCGAATTCGATCTTGCCGTCGAGCGGCAAGGCCAAACCAGCGAAGGACAAGGCGGATGGCGACGCGGCACCCAAGCCTGAAAAGGGCCCGATGCCGCGACAGAAGCGCGATTCGGCGTGAGCGAGCGCGACCAGCAACCGGCCGGCGTGCCAGCACGCGAGACGGCCGGCGAGACGGCCTCCACCACGAAGCCAACTGCCGCCTCGAAACCGAATCCGGCACTGACGGAGCTCTCCGATGCGCAGGTGGCCGAACTGGTGACCAGCCTCGGCGGCAAACCGTTCCAGGCCCGCCAGGTCTCGCACTGGATCTGGAAGCACGGAGTCACCGACTTCGACCAGATGAGCAACGTGCCCGCGCGCCTGCGCACGGCACTCGCCGAGAACCACAAGGTGCACAGCAGCACGGTGCACAAGGCCGACCTCGCGGCAGACGGCACCGAGAAGCTGCTGATGAAGCTGCACGACGACGACACCGTCGAGTGCGTGATCATCCCTGACGGCGACCGCACGACGCTGTGCATCTCGACCCAAGTCGGCTGCCCGGTCGGCTGCGTGTTCTGCGCGTCCGGCATGTTCGGCGTGCGCCGCAACCTCAGCAGCGGCGAGATCATCGAGCAAGTGTTGGTGGCCCGCGCGCGCCTGCACGATGACCGGCGACTGACCAATATCGTGGTCATGGGCATGGGCGAGCCGATGCTCAACCTCGACGGCCTGCTGCCAGCACTGCAACGCATCCACGACGCGGACGGCATCAATTTCGGCGCGCGCCGCATCACGGTCAGCACCTCGGGCTACCCCAAGCAGATGGCGAAGTTCGCGGAAGCCGACCCAAGCTACAACCTTGCGATCTCGCTGCACGCCGCCGACGACGAGCTACGCAAAGAACTGGTGCCGACGGCAACAGCGACCGTCGCCGAGATCGTCGAGGCTGCGCACGACTACTTCGGCCAGAAGAACCGCGAGGTCACGTTCGAAGTCGTGCTGCTCGCCGGCAAGAACGATCGCCGCATCGACGCCAACAAGATGATCCAGGTGCTGCGCGACGTGCCGTGCACGGTCAACTTGATCCCGTGGAACCCAGTCGCCGAAATCGTCGACAAGCACGGGCTTGGACGACCAACCGAAGCGCGCGTCGATGCGTTCGCCGACTCGCTGCGCGATGCCGGCATCAACGTGACGGTGCGAAGGCAACGCGGCGCCGATCGTAGTGCCGCTTGCGGCCAGCTGCGCCTGCAGACTCTCGAGAGTCCCGGCGCGTAGCGCAGGGGTGCTCTGGTTGCAGGGGCCGCACTGGTCACAGCTGTCAATGCAGCCACCCTTCAGAGCCATCTTGGCGAGCATGCCGTGCGGCAGCTCCGCCTTATCGCTCACCGGCGCAACACCAGGCGTCTCGGGGGCGGATAGTCGACTTCCACCGCGTAGGAGATCGTGCGCATAGAAAACCAACGTGGCGTCATGAACCAAGGCCGCTCGCACCACGAGTCTACCAAGCTTGCGTAACCATCCCGGTCGGTGAGGGTCTGCGTGCCGGCAATGGAGTCGTAGACCGGCGCGATCTCCGCCCCCTCGATCGGGCGACCTTGCTGGTCGACTACCCGGAAGCGTGCCACAGGCCGTGGTCGAGAGCAGCAAGGTCAGGGGATAGGCGTCTCATGGTATCCGGCTAGTTACTCGACGGATCTGACGAACCGGAGGCTCATCGATCGTTCGCCTTGCTCATCGGAAATGGTGATGACGCCATCGACAAGTGTGGCTATTCGGGTGTCATCATCCTTGCCCTCTTCTTGCGCAGTGATCGACAACTGATCTCCGTCGAGCTTCCAGACACCGGTGACGTCCTGCTTCTGGCCCATCATGGTCATCGACACCGTGCACGTTTGGTCGCCCTTCAGCTCCATCGAGCCATCAAAGCCGTCCATCATCTGCGCCACCATCTGGGCTGCCTGCTCGGCAGATGGGCCTTCGGCCGGCATCGCCGCCTCCCATACCTGTTTGAGAGCGGACTTGTCGAGCGTGTAGGTGCCTACCGCAGTCTCGACGGCGGGGACCAGGGCAGTTGCCCGCCCGTCTACGCTTTCGGCAGTGTCGACCCCCGCACAACCAGCGAGCATGCTCAGCGTAAGGGCAGACAGAGCCGCGAATGCAGTCTTCTTCATGCGGCCAATGATGGCTACGGATCCCAACGATTTCTATGGGCCTGGCGAGCCACGACGGAACTCGGTTGCGGCGGGAGCCGCAGGTTGCGCTTCGGCCAAATGAGCGGCTCGAGGTTGCACACACGCGCCTCCAAATAGAAGCGGGGGCGAACCACCGTGACGCAAGCTTGCGCCACCGGTGAGTGGCCGGTCAAGAACCGGCCTGCGGACAGCTACTTCGCGGCCTTGATGAACTTCATCGTCATCTTCTTGCCACCCTTCTCTTCTTCCACGGTGATGACGCCATCGGCGAACGTACCAACCTTGGTTTCTTCCTCTTCCTTGCCTTCTTCCTTGGACGTGATCGAAATCTTGTCGCCTTCGAGCTTCCAGGTGCCGGTGGCCTTTTGGTCCGGACCGCTGCCAGTCATCAACATGACGCAGGTGTTGTCAGCCTTCAGCTCGATCGTTCCATTCATTGCGTCTACGGCTTCCTTCAGCATCTTGGCACCGGCCTCAGCAGCAGGGCCTTCCGTCGGCATGCCTTCCGGCATCATGGCCTTCATTGCGGCCTCAAGACCGGTCTTGTCGAGGGTGTATTTGCCAGCAGCGCTTGCGGAGGCATCGGCACCACAGCTAGCGAGCAGGGTCAGGGCGAGGAGGGAGAGAGCAACAGATAGGATCTTCTTCATAGGGGGAAGCATGACGGGTGGACTTCCCGATATCACCAGTGAATCAACTTCGTTGCGCGTGCGATGCTGCCAAAAACGAAAATAGTACGCCAGCCAGCCTGCCTGATTTCGGTCTCCCGATGAGTACACACGCGGCAGCGTTCGCCGCTGCCGCGACCATCCAAGCTAGCGGATCGACTCACGCACGCGCTGTTTGCGGCCCGGCTCCAACACCTCACGGGTGGCCTGCGCATCGTGCTGCTTCTTGGTCGTCGCCTCGCGGCGGTCGCCACGGCGAAGGAACTCGACCTCAACATCCGCGCCCTTCTTGATCGCACCAAGCGCCTTCTGCACATCGGCCGCCGACCCGATCTTGCTGCCATTGATCTTGGTGACGATGTCACCGGAGCGCAGACGCAAAGCTTCCGCCAACGTGTCTTTCTGGACCGCGTCGACCATCAAGCCGACCTCCGGATCCATCTCAAGGTAGTCGCGCAACGCTGCGGGGATCGGCTTGATCTGGATGCCCAGACGGCGCCCCGTTGGCGGCACTGGGGCGGCAACGGGGCCACCAGGTTGGCCCGGCTGCTGGCCCGGCTGCGGCCGGAAGCCCTGATCAAACGGCACGACTCGCGGCTTCAGTAGCTTCCAATCAAAGCCACGTTGCGGCGCCGTCGCGTCGACCCGCAACTCATCGAGCAAGTCACTCATGTTGCTTCGGCCGAAGCTCTGCAGGCCCAGACCACCACCCATGAGGCCGCCGCGGCTCTCCGGCAAGACATCAGGGTGCAGCTTGCGGAACGTCTCCATGTCTGGCGCATCGTAGATCTTGGTCTGCTGTTTACCGTCCTTGTCCGTCTCGGTGACTTCGACATGCACACCGTTGGGACCGACCTGCACGCTGGTGCTATTGCCGCTAGATTGCAGCCCCGATTGGCCCAGCCCCAATTGGCCGCGCTCCATCTGCGCCTTCAAATCGTTGAAGAACGTATCGTCGAAGAAGCGATGACGCGGCACGTCGAGCCCGTGCATCTTCTCCATGCGACGGAACAGGCGATCGAAGCGATTGCGCATGTCGTCGACGCCGCCGAGCCCACCGACATCTTGATCGCGTCGACGCCGCTCAATCGTTGGCCCCTGCCCAAGATCACTCTGGTCGCGACTACTCTGGTCGCGATCCGCACTGCGCCGCTCAACCAATCCGGGGCGCGTGCCCTTACCGGCTCCGGACTTCGCTTCCCGAAGCTGTGCCTTCTCAAGCTGACGCAGCAAGCGCTTGGCGCGCCACTGCACTTCGCCATCGCTCTCGTCCTTGGCCGCAGATTGCAATGCGGCCTTGGCCTCGCCGCCCAGTTCGCGCAGTTTGTTCTCGGCTTCGAGTCGATCTCGGTAGCTATCACTGCCGAGTTGCTGGATCCAGTGCTGCGCACCGGCCTTGGCCGGGTGCAAGTTCACCGAAGGGGAAGGAACGGGATCCTGAGCAACGGTTGAGCCTGCCAGGATCGCAGTGAGCATTAAAAGCGTACGCATATCAATCATCATCAAGTTGGGAACAGGTGATGTTCGACGTTGCAGGGCCCGAAAGACTCCTGCCCGCAACGTGCCACGGGAAAATGCTACTTCGGGCCGTAGTGAACGGCTGGCAGCAGTTCGACGGGCATGCGGTTGACCCCGCGACCAGCCATACCTGTGCCAATACCACTTTCGGCGCCGCCCGCAGACTCAAGTCCAACGGGTCGAATGTCGGCTGGCGAACCGGCGTATGGCACCACAACGATGCCCTCGTCGACGAGCGCCATGCTGCCGGAATGAGACGTGCCGGGACGAGACCAGATCGACTGAGGTTCTGGATCGGCGCCGAGCCAGAAGCCAAACGATGCCAACAGCACCGCGGCTGCAACCATCATCAAGCGACTACCCCACTGGGTATCCGCCAATCGGGATTCAGGCTCCGAATCAGGCCACCCCGAATCAGGCCAATCCGAATCGGCAACGGCAATCACATTGTCCGCTGTCACGCGCCGCATGATATCGGCATGCATGTCTTCGAACGGAACATCGTGCTCGACCGTCGCCGCCACCGCCGCGCGATGCAACGCCTTGTTGGCCTGCATGTAGTCGGCAGCTTCGCGACGACACCCGACACAGTCTCGTAGGTGCGCATGCACCTGGCCGAGCTGCTCGTCGGCGAGTTCTTCACTGACGAAGCCCGGCAGCAGCGCCGAGATTCGGTCACACGGCTGCGGATTTCGCGGCATCGGTTCGAGCCTCATTGCTGCTCCTCCCCAAAGCGACGATCCCAATGCGTGCGGAACATCTGACGACCGCGATGCAAACGCCAACGCGCAGTCGCGTGGGTGACCTTCAAGATTGGTGCGATCTCGCGGCAACTAAGGCCGTGGATGTCGCGCATGACGAGCACCGCGCGGAACTTCGAATCGAGCTTGTCGAGCACTTGCCAGACGTGTTCGTTTTCTTCGGCACGCTCCAGCGGTGCGGTGGCTTCGCCTTCACGTTCGTCGGCGAGCGGCACCACCAAGTCGTCGAGACTGCTGGCCCGCGCACTCTTGTGCTTGCGCAGCTGGTCAATCGAGAGGTTCATGACGATGCGATAGAACCACGTGTAGAAACTGCGCGCGTAGTCGTATCGCTCCAGCGAGCGATACAAGCGCACGAACGCTTCCTGACTGATATCGCGGGCGTCTT
>CAXBFC010000339.1:0-9187 GCA_963974725.1 uncultured bacterium
CGCGTGGTTGGTGCGACCGCTTGGCCACGGCTGGCTGTGCTCAGCGGCTTGCGGCGTCGGATCCGGAAAGCGTCCGCGTGCCCCGCGGGTGTAGAACACAAACCGATCGCGACCATCGGGGTTCTGCAAAGGATCGATCAACACCAAGCACTCGTCGAGCACCTTGTTGACGACGTCATCTTGTTGGGCCGCGAGCAAGTGGTAGAGCACATAGAGCGCAGCATCGGTTCCCGACGGCTCGTCTCCGTGCACACAGTTTGCAAGCCAGCCGACTGCGGGCAGGTCCTGCAGCAGCTCTTCTCCCTGCGCTTCACTCAAGCCGCGCGGGTCGGCAAGCTTCTGCATCGTTTGCTGCACGTCTGGCAAGCGCTGCATCGTCGCCGGCTTGCCAACCACGACGTAGTAGAGCTTGCGTCCCTGCCAACTCTCGCCGAACGGCACGACCTTGACGCGGTCGGGGGCCGCCTTCGCTAGCGCCCCGATATACTTCTCGACATCCGCGTGGGCCGAGATTTCCGTTCCCCACGCGTGGCCGGTAACTTGCTCCAGCGTCGGAATCGCCGGGTCGTAGGTCACCCCGGGAGCCATCTCAAATGGCTGCTGAGGCGCCGGAGATGGGTCTGGAACTTGCGCAGCCAGACCGGAAACAACGAGTACGAACCCAACGAGCAAGGCAAACATTGGCCGCGACTCTACGAGTCGCGGCGAGAGTTCGCGACTGCTCGCGTCGTGACTTCGATGTCACGACGCAGGAAGTCAGCTAGGACTGCCGCTACTGGCCAACCAGCATCACCGCGGCATCCGACAGAGCGAAGCCGAGCGCGTTCAAGCCAAGGTCGAGGCTGGCGGCCTGGGTGTAGATCTGCGTGCCGATGAAGATCGGGTTGTTCGGGATCGGGAAGTCGAACGTGGCCGACGTGCCAGCACCCAGCATCGTCTGCAGCACGATCGCGTTGTGATGCAGCGGGCAGCCGGGCATGCCGACGACCGCCAGGTCGAGCGGCGGGATCGAGCGAATCGTGCCAAGAGACATGATGCCAATGGCGTTCGGCAGGTTCTCAATGGCGAACTGAGCCGTGCCGCCGAGCGTCGGCTGCATGGTCGCGACATTGGTCGGAACACCCAGCGTGCCCGGGCAGCCGGACCCGAGGTAACCGTAGCCAGCGGCACCGGTCGCCTGCGACGTCGAGTAGTGCAGCGCGATGTTCGCGATGCGCGGCGAGAACGTCGCCGAGGTCGGATCGAACACCGGCTCGCCCTGCGACAGGCCTGCGGTAATCGTGACATCCGCATTGCTGACGACCAGCGGGGCACCAAGGTTCGTGTAGGTCGGCGAAGCACCGATGTGCTCCATGCAAATGCCGAACGTTCCGGAAGCCAAGTGCAATGGCGTCGTCAGCGGCACGAACGTGCGCACACCCGCGCCCGCAGCGGGAACGGTCTCGGTCGCCACTTGGCGCCACAGACTGATGTCCCCGGTCGCTCCGACGTAGGTGCCTTCGGTTTGGTAGAGGTTGACGGTCAGCGGCGTGCCAACGGCGAGGCCACTGTTGACGTGCACGCCACACACGACGATGCCTAACGGGTTGGCAACATCGACATCGAAGAAGTTGGCGGAGCTCAACGCACCAGCCGTCGTGATCAGGCCACCGGCGAACGTCGTCTCGATCGAGCTGGCAACGGCAATGGTGCGCGTCACCGTCGTCGGTGGCTGGCACGCCAGCGTCGTGGTCAGGGTCACGGTCGTTTCGTCACAACCATTGGCGAACACAAACACCGGGTTTTGCGCCGTCGAGTCGGTCGTGCCATCGCTATCGAAGTCCCACGCCCACTGGGTCGGCGTCGGGCTTGAGAGGTCGGTAAACAACAACGTGTTCGGGCCAACGATCTGGTTGCTGAAGTCCGGCGTGACGACGTCGGTTATGACATAGTCGACCTTGGTCGCAGTCGTGCCACCAACGGCGTCGATGATCTGGAGACTGACGGTGTAGGTGCCGCAGTTGGTGAACGTGAAGGTCGGATCCTGGGCGTTGGAATCCGGCACGCCATCGTTGTCGAAATCCCAGATGTAAGCGAGGATCCCGCCGGGTGCACCCGACGTCGCAATCGACGTGAACTGCACCGTCAATGGCGACGGTCCCGTTCGCGGCGTGCCGATGAAGTCGACTGACGTGCCGCCCAGTGAATAGAACAGGCCAATCGCAAGCTGACGCGGCGAGAAGCCAAGAGAGGTCCCGCCAAATGGATCGACCGGGTCCGACACGCGCATGCGCATGGCACTCATGTCGATCGTCAGCTCGGCGCTCGCGTAGGTCTGCGGCAACGTCGCCGACGCAGTGCCACCGTGGTAGACCGGGTTGGCTTCGATGCAGTGAAAGGCCATGCCGTAGGCGGCGGCACCGAGTGAAACCGGTGTCTGCAGCAAGAACGATACGCGGCCGCCGCTGTGCACCGTAGTCGCGGTTGCAACTTGCGTCCAAGCAGCAGCGTTCATCTCATTGCCAACGTGCGTGCCGCCGGGCGCGGTGATGTAGACCGCGAACTGACCGTTCGTGCCATGAGCCGCGTTGATCTGCAGGTCGACCTGGGTCAACACGATGCCGGTCGGCTCCGTGACGGTGATGTCGAACAGGCCAGTGATCGGGCTCGGTGTGTTGGTCACAACAAAGCCAGGCGCCGGATTGGCGAATGTGGTTTCGAGCGGCGATTGCGCGACGGCAAACACCGGCAGCGCAACCAGAAGGGCGAGAGAACGGAACATAGACGGGATCCTCAATCGTTGATCGAAAGACAGCTGCAGACCTCTACCGAGAGGCCTTGACCCGCGGAATTGTAGCGCTCGCCCGCCAACCTGCGCCATGCGTTCGCCCCACTCCGTTTCCCCCCATGTGCCTCGATACGAGACGCCGCAATCAAGGGAATCGGCAATCGTGTCGATTCTTGCAACGGCTCGACCGGACCCGGGCCACGGAGAATGTATGAACATATCGCGAACCAACACCGCCGGGAGCTTCCTTGAGCAAGTGGCACAGATGCACCAGCGGCGGCAAGAACGCCTCGCTAGCGGCAAACGCATCGCACGAGCCGCCGACGACAGTGCGGGTTTGGCGATCGCCAAGCGCTTGGAAGCCAACTCGCGCGGCTTGGCTCAGGGCGAGCGCAACGTCGCCGACGGCCAGAGCATGGCGCGCACCGCGGAAGGTTCGCTGCAATCGAGTCAGGACTCGCTCATTCGCATGCGTGAGCTGACGATTCAGGCGCAGAACGGGACGCTCAATGCCGGCGACCGGGACATCATCCAACAGGAGTTCGACCAGCTGGCGGCACAGATTTCCCAGACCGCAGGCGGCACGAACTTCGGCGGCCGCGCGTTGCTGGACGGATCCGCCAGTGGTGCCGACGCGATCACCATCACCGATGGCAACGGCGGCGAAACGGCCATTGAGATCGGCGACGCCAGCGCCGCGGCGCTCGGCGTGCAGGGCCTCAGTGTTGGCGACCCCAATACACTCGCCGCATTGGACGGCGCGCAAAATGCCCTCAGCTCCGAACGGGCCCGACTCGGCGCGGTCGACAACACATTCTCGCGACAGATTTCGCAGCTGTCCGCGGCCCGGATAAGTGCCGAAGCAGCGCGCTCCCGAATCGAAGATGTCGACGTTGCCAAGGCCGCTGCCGAGTCGGCACGAGATCGAATCCTGATGGAAATGTCCGTTGCGGGGCAACGCATCTCAGACGAAGGCCGCGGACGAGTGCTCGACCTGCTCGGCTAATTGCACGCCCCACCGACGATCACTTGACCGCACGAGGACGTTGACCGAGGTACCATAAGAGGCGACACTTTCCGTCTGCCCCTCTCCCTGGATCGCCCTACCAAGCGATCGCTTTCACCTCAGATCGCCATTCCCCCGAATGAGCGATCCCAGCGCCCGCCCCTCTGGTCACTGGTCTATGCGTAAACTCGCGATTGCGAGCCTATGGCTCGCCGTACCCTCTCTGCTCCTTGCTCAGGAGCCCACGCAACCCGAACCCCTCGCATCGAAGGCTGCTCTCCGGCAGTTCCAGGAACGCGGCGGCGACTGGGTCGTCAAGCGGCATCCGGCAACGGGCACCCCAAGCACGATCTACGGCTCGGGATTGCGAATCACCGACTGGCGGGAGAACACCCTTGCCGAAGGGCGACGTCATGCAGTGCAACTGCTGAAGGACGAAGCCGGACTGCTCGGTCTAGGTCAATCGGACTTCCACGAAGTGATCGGCGCTCGCATGGGCCGCACCTGGTCGTTCACGTTTGACCAATCGTTCCGGGGCATCCCGGCGATCGAAGGCCGCGTCGATGTGCGCGTCAACATGGCCGGCGTCATCTCGATGATGGGCAGCCGCGCGTGGCCGATTCCGGCCAACTTCAACACCGTGCCTGCGATCAACGCAAACGTCGCCACCGGTGCAGCATGGACTGCCATGGGTGGCGAGCCGACCGGCCAATCGCCGGCACCGCGCCTGGTCATCTGGGGCGACATCGCCAGCAAGACCCTCGCGCCGTTCTTCCTGGCCTGGGAAGTCTCCGTGCACTCGATTGCCGCCAACGGCGAAGGCACCGTCGGTCGCTACTACGTCGATGCACAAAACGCCCGCGTGCTGCACTTCGAAAGTGACAAGCACGACTGCCAGATCGTTGGTTGCACGCCGAAGAGCGCCGTGCCGACCCCGATCATGATTCCGGCAGCAGCCCCCACGGTTGCGCTGATGGAGACCGGCATCAACGCCGCCCCGACGATCTCGACGGTGACGCTGATGGCGTGGACCCGCAACGGCAACGACGCTTCCAGCACGCTGCAGAACATTCCGTTGCGCGGCATCGTCATCAACGTGCCCGGCGTCGGCGTGCGCACGACCGACCAGAACGGTCAGTTCGACATCGATATCTCGTCACCGGTGACGATCAACATCAACGGCCTGAACGGCACGCACTTCAACCTCATCAGCGGTACCGCTGCGCCAGCCGGCAGTGTCACGGTCACCCCGGGTGTCAATGCTACGATCCAGTTGCTGACGTCGGGCGCGAGCACCAACGCGGCCGCGCATACGACGACTGCCTACTGGACCGACCGCACCAACGAGTGGGCGCGTTCGATCCTCGGCAACTCAGGCCAGCTGGCCCAGATCAGCAACGTCGGAGTCACCGTCAACATCGCCAGCACGTGCAATGCCTACTACACGGGCAACACGATCAACTTCTACCAATCGGGTGGCGGCTGCGCGAACACGGCCTTCTCGAGTGTCATCGCGCACGAATGGGGTCACGGCCTCGACGCGCAATACGGCGGCATCTCGAACTCGAACGCCGAAGGTCTCAGCGAAGGCTGGGGCGATATCATCGGCATGTATCAGCTCGACAGCCCGCTGCTCGGCAGTGGCTTCCAGAGCCCCGGTCAACCGCTTCGCAACGGCAACAACAGCCGCATCTGGCCATACTCGAGTGGCTCGCCACACGGCGCTGGCCAAGTCTGGATGGGTTGGGCATGGCGCTTCCGCGAAGCGATGCGCGTCACCCACGGGCCGTTGGCCATCGCGCTGACTGACGACCTGGTGCTCGGTTCCATCGTCGCCGACGCGACCACTCGCGAGCAAGCAGTGCTCGAAGTGTTCCTCGCCGATGATGACGATGGCAACTTGCTGAACGGCACGCCCAACTACAACGAGCTTTCGTCGGCTTCGGTCCAGAAGGGCATCCCCTACCCGGAAGTGCAACTCATCGCACTGGCACATGCGCCGCTCGGCAACACGGGCGCCCAGCTGACCGCGCGCGAAGTCTACTGCCAGGCCTCGCCGAACAGTGGCTCGATCACCCAGCTGCGCATCGTCTACGACGCCGGCAACGGCAGCGTGGTCCGCAACATGCACCCGACGGGCGCCACCAACCAGTTCCTGGCGATGCTGCCCGGACTCGAGTCCGGCGTGGTCACCTACCGGGTCGAAGCCGTGCACAGCACCGGCGCGATCGTCCGCCTGCCACAATCGGGTGACTACAGCTACCAGATTGACAACGGCACCTTTGCCGGCTTCTGGGTCGACGGCTTCGAGAGCAATGGTCCCGGCTGGACGCATGCCCAAATTGCCACTCAGGATGACTGGCAGGTCGGCAACCCGAACGGCAAGTCCGGCACCAGCAGTGGCGTTGCGTGGGCTGACCCGCAAAACGCAGCGGTTGGTTCCAACTGCTACGGCAACGACCTCGGCAACCTGATCGGCACCGCCAACTGGAACGGTCGCTACCAAGGCAACGTCAACAATTGGTTGCGTTCGCCAATCATCGACTGCAGCAACCGCACCGGTGTTCGCATTCGCTTCCGCCGCTGGCTGACGGTCGAGGAAGGCATCTACGATGAAGCCTCGCTCTACTGCAATGGCCAGCTCGTGTGGCAGAACCCGCAGAACGGCAACACCGTCGACACGTCGTGGCAGACGGTCGAATACCTGGTGCCGTGGGCGGACAACAACCCGAGCGTGCAATTCGAATGGCGACTGATCACGGATGCCGGCCTTCACCTCGGGGGCTGGAACATCGACGAAGTCGAAATTGGTGAAACGGTCTTGCCGACCAACGACGCCGAACTTCGCTTCACTCCGGAGCAAGTTGTGCAAGGCGCACCGATGACCCTTCGCATTGACACTCCGAGTAACTCGCGCCCATACCTGCTGATCGTCGGCGACAGCCTCGGTCCGACCATCGTGCAACCTCTGCCGGTGATCTTCGTCGGTGGCAACTACGGCGTGCTTGGTGGACAAACGGACGCGACTGGCGCAGCCACCTGGCTGTTCCCGGCGCCGAACGTGCCGTCCGCAGTGGGCCTGCGCTTCTACAGCCAGGTGCTGACGCTCGACGCTGCGTTCACGAACTTCGTGGTCTCCAACCGCGCGACCAACTTCATCACGCAGACACCGTAGTTCCTGTCAGGACTAGCAGGCTTGGCGCCCGCCCTCACCACGGTGAGGGCGGGCGCCTTGCATGTACAGGCCGCGCCGCAAGCCGCCAGACAACGGCTCAGATCGAGACCGGCCGGACCATCGAGCGAAGATCCCGATGCCATCGAGAACTCGGCGGTCACTTCTCGTTGCGAAACGCCGCCGACCCCACGACGCGCTTGCGCAGGAGGGTAGCATTGCATACCGGAGCTCTGCTGCGGTCCTATCCCTATGCGTCCTGCAGCCATTATAGCTTTGTCGGTCTCTGTCGCGCTCGCCAGTTGTGCGTCGTCGACTCATTCCAATGATTGGCGTGCGAAGCAACGCCTTCGCCTTGAGCGCATGCATGAGCAGCGCACTCTCGACCAAGTTTTGGCCGAGGTCATCGCGAGGGCCCCGACACCTTCCGCAGTCCGAACCGCGGTGGCTGCAGATGAAAGTCCCCGCCTCCCCAACACCGAGCGTGTCGTCAAGCGCAAGGAGATCGTGTTGAAGGACCCGCCGAAGGCTCCGATGCCGAGCCGCGCAGTGCCAATCGAAAGTGTGCCAATCGAAGGTGTGCCAGCCGAGATCGAGCCCAGCCAACCAGTTCCGCTGGCCACGCCGACGACGTCACCGACCAAGCTGCAGCCCAAACCGACGCAAGGCCCCGGCAGCGAGCAAGATCCCAACCACATCGACCAACAACTGCCACAACGGCCAGGCTTCGGCCCTCGCTCGTACCGCGAATCCTTCCGCCCTCTCGAAGCGACACTCGACTACGGCATTGGCAACATCATGGCTCGAGCCGATGGCACACGATTCAACGACCGTACCGATGCAGCGTTCGCCCGCGCTCGCTTGGATACAGGCAGCGGTGCCGCCCTCCATGCCGAATGGTGGGGCAGCGATTCCAACCTGTTCTCTGGTCAGTTCATGAACGATGGCGTAGTGCCCAAGGTTGCCAACGCCGAACTGGGCGGCATCGACCTGTTCCCACACGTACGATTCGATCATCAACATGGAGACTGGAGCGTGCCCGTACGCGTTGGCATGTTCACTGACTGGCAGCAACTTGATCATCAGCAAGCAGGCGTCGAACGCGAGTGGCTATCGTTTGGACCACGGATCATCGTCGAGCCAACTTGGACCATGGCGCAAGGCGACCACGGCAGCCTCAACCTGTTCGCCCGAGTTGGCGGCGATGTTGGCGCAGCCTGGTTCTCTGAAGAGTTCCGCAATGGCGATGACCGCGACATGGCGCCCCGTTGGGCTGGCGAAATCGGCGGCGGTCTGCGCGGAGTCTATGGCGCCTGGCACGCCGAGCTCGGCTACCGGCTCCACCACACCACCTTCGGCAAGACCCAAGGCGACCTGCTTGGACAGCCCGGCCGCACCGAGCTCCAACGCCAGCAAGTCTTCTTCGGGCTCGGCTACACCTACTAGAGGTGCTAGACCTCGATCGCGCAGCAGCGTGCGGGATCGAGCCATCCCGGGACAGCGACTACCACATGACCTGGCCACCGCAGTGGCTGATAGCCTGCCCCGTCATCCCGGCCGCGCCCGCGGAGCTAAGCCACACCACCAGGCTGCCGATCTCTTCTGGCTGAAGGATGCGACCAAGCGGCACCGCAGACATGGCAAGTCGTCGCGCTTCTTCGAACTCGACCTGCATGTCATCCGCCATCACCTGCAACCCCTCGGCCGCCATGTCGGTATCAACCCAACCTGGACAGATGGCGTTTACCGTGATCTGGCGAGCCGCGAGTTCGAGTGCCAGGGCTTTGGTAAAGCCGATCACGCCGTGCTTGCTCGCACAATACGCCGTGTAGCCAGGAACGCCGAAGCGACCGAGAACCGAACTGATGTTGACGATGCGACCACCGTCGGGCAGATGCGGCAACGCTGCTCGCGAGGTGTAGTAGACCCCGTCGAGATTGGTGCGAACTATCTCATGCCAGCGATCGGGGCCGGGCAATGCGCAGCCATTGGGACCACCAACACCGGCGTTGTTGACCAACACATCGAGGCCGCCCAGCGCCTTCTGGGCGCGCTTCATGCTGCGCTGGATTCCGGCCTCGTCGGCGACATCTCCGGTCACTGCAACCGCGGTGATGCCTTTCGTCTCGAGATCTTTGACGACCTTGTTGAGGTTCTTGCGGCGACGACCGAGAACGGCGACCGACGCACCCGCTTCGCCAAGGCTGTGAGCGATGCCTTCGCCGATGCCGGATCCCCCGCC
>CAXBFC010000340.1:0-9180 GCA_963974725.1 uncultured bacterium
CAAACATTGTCGCCGCTGGGGGTGCCTCGCCGAGACGTTCTCGCAGCACCGGCCAGCACTTCTCGAAGTCGGTCGGGTCCGGCAGGATGTAGGTGACGCGCACAACATCGCGCAGCGAGGCACCGGCTTGCTGCAGAGCCGCCTCGATGTTGTCGAAGGTCTTTCGGCATTGGGCCACGACGTCGTCGGCGAGCGTCATCGCGTTGTAGTCGAAGCCGGTCGTGCCCGAGACGAAGACGTCGTCGCCACAGACCACCGCTCGCGAATAGGCGGCTTGTTGTTCAAATGTGGACCCGGAGTTGATGCGCTGTCGTTCCATGAGCCAGCACTCTAGCCCCAACCATGCGCACCATGCTTAGCGATTGCTGCGCTTCTTGTTGCGGGCGAGACGTTCTTGCCACTGCTTGTCGATCGCGCGCAGCGCGTCCGAGATCGCCTGCACGTTGAGCGGCACGTTGGTGATCGTCGTGCCATCGGGCTTCAGCTCGAAGGTTCCGAGTGTTACCGACGTTTGTGGCGTCTTGGTCGATTCGGTCGCGTGGGCACGGAACAGCAGTTGGTATTTGCCGGCCTTCATTAGCGGAATCTCGACCAGGTCGGTTTGCTCTAGCCAACCGCCGCTGGATCGTCCGAGATCCCAACGCGCGAACGAGAAGCTCCTTCCGGTGATTTGATCGACGCCACGCAGTGACGACGGCAAGTCGGTATCGCCGATCAAGATCGCCGAGATGCGCACTTTGCGGGTCGGGCCCGACAGCCCGCGGGCGCCGGCGACCTGGACCAGCGCCGGGCGCAACTTGGTCAAGAACACGTCGTGATCGCCTGGCCCATATTGCTGCTTCTTTGGTTCGAAGCCGCGGCCGAAGAACGTCAGTTCGGCAGATGGGTGCACGCTGATCATCTCGGCCTTGCCGCCCTGCCAGCGGAATCCGGATTCGACGAAGCTGCCGTCGGGCTGTTGGAAGCGTGCCTGGATTGGGCCGTCGAGCGCGAACGGCTGGCCGCCATCGTCGAATGCGCGCAGGTGGTAGCGGAACAGTGCTTGCCGCAGATCGAGTGGTTGCAGGCGGGGGTCGTTGTTGATCCCGGGTTTCACGACGACATCGACGACCGTTGCCATCGGGGCCTTCAGGTTGCGCATCTTGACCAGCACCTCGTAGCGGCCTGGACGCAGCGGCTGCAACACGAACTTGCCGTCGTTGCCCTTGTTGATGCGATTCGTGGCGTTGCTGGCACGTCCCTCGTGTGGTTGCTGGGCGCGCACCGACACGGTGACGGCACCGTCCGGTAGCCACTCGGGCACGAGCACGCGTCCCATCAACACGCCATTGCGCGCGAGCATGATGCGGAGATTGGTGTTCGGCCCGGCAAGTGGCACGGATTGCGAGGCATGGTCGCCGGTGTCCGCGAAGACACGCAAGATGCCGGTTGGCATCGGTGCATGGATGCGGAACGTTCCATCGGCGTTGGTTCTTGCGGCAAGGTTGCGCACCGAGCGCCAAGGTTCGGCGCGGGAGCCGAAGTTGCGGACAGTAGGAACACCCATTGATAGACGATCTCCCCGTTGTTCGGTCCGAAGCGAACGTTGCTGGGACCGGACTTCTTGGTCGCTTGTGGTTGCTCTTGCTGGATGTTGACCGATGCGTTGGCAACCGGGTTGCCTTCGTCGTCGACCACGATCCCGGCCGCTAGCGGCGGCAATTCGGCAAGCACGATGTTGCCGAGTTCGATGCGCTTACCTGGCGGCCACTCGGGTAGTTCGGCGACGGCGCCGAGCCAGGTGTCGGTGGTGTCGTCGTCGGTAGCTAGTTGGTGGTAACGGAACTCCAGGCGCCATCGCGCTTGCTCCGGGCGGCCAGACAGCACCAAATCCCATTGGCCGTCGTCGATGGTGTCGGCGCTGGCTGTGCTGATCACCTTGTCGTCGCGCCAGATCGTGAGCGCGACTCTTTGGGATGCTAATCCTCGGCCGCTGGCGTGCAGGAATCGGCCGGCAAACACCGCATGCCGGGCAAGCGGCGGAATCTCGATCGCAACTCGTTGGCCCGCTTTGGTGGGGCCCAAGGCGGTGGTGGATTGCGCCGATCGTCGGTCGTGCGGGTAGCGCGCCGACAGTTGAATGTTCATGCCGACCTGCGCATAGGGAATCTCGATCGCGGCCGATCCCACCGGCTTCGCGACGGTATGGGTGAGGTAGGTCGAACTGATCGGCAGATCGCCGGGCGCTGGTGAGTGTGGTGGTGCGCCGAAGCCAATGCGTGCCGGCGATAGCAGCGCTTTGCCTGAGTGGTCGACCAGCTTCGCCAGCACCGACCCTTGCGGCGGCAACGTCAGCTGCACTGATTTCTGCTTCAGCGGTCGGCCTTCAAACTCGGCGGTCGTAGCCGGTGCCGACGGGATCATTGCGAACGCCGCGAACCGTTCGGTGAAGTCCTTCGGCACACCTTTGGCGACATCGCGACGCAGCAGTTGTAGATGGCGCACGATCGCGTGGCCGCGTTCGTCCGTCGTGCCACGCCAGATGCGCGAGGTGCGGTTTGCTTTGTACTCCTGCACCACGCCGACGGCGATCGCGGTGGCCGGGCGTTCGGGCGAATCCGAGTGCCTGGCCACGATCAGCAATTCTTCATCAGGCCCCAGCGTGATGGTGTGGTTGCCGGGTCGTGCCGGCAGTGCCAGGAAGCCGAACTCGCCATCCTTCATCGCGGAGCACAACCAGCGACTCCTGCCGCTCGGTAGCTGCACCTTGCCGAATTGGTCGGTACGCAATCGTTTGCCGAACAGTTCCGGTCCTTCCCAGCGCGTGCTTTGTTGCCGTCGGCCATCGCTGGTCCAGAATGACATCTCGTTGCGGCGGCGACTGGAGTAGCGGTTGTTGCCTTCGGCGAGGAAGCAGACGATCGCGTTGGCTACCGGTTCTTGTTGTTCGCCGCGAACCACCAGCACGTGGGGGCCGGGTTGGGAAGTGTCGACCGGGGTGCCATCCTCGCGCACCAGGGGGGCGTCGTCGGGGGCTCCGTCCGGGTAGCCGGCGAAATCGGCGCTCGCGGCGGAGCCACTCGCCGCGACTCCATTGCCCTCAGATCCGGTGTCCCCGGATGCCACGCCGTTGCTCGGGGGCGGTGGCGTCGTGCCGTTCGGATCAAGCAGCCAGAAGAACGTCAGGCCCAGTCCGAGCACCAGGAAGAGGGTGAGCACCCATCGCATGGTTGGTTTGTACGGGTTCGCGAGTGATTAGGGGAAGGCGCCTCGTCCCAAGCGGGTACAAATCCCGACGCCACTGGGGCAGAACGCACCGTCGGTGGTCAGGTTCGGTGCCCTGAACTTCCGATGATGTCGACGTTCGTCAAGGCAGTGATTGCTCCGGGGCTTGCGTCTTTTAGGATGCAGTGGAACATTAGCTTTGCGAGGCAAACCAAATCGTGATCAACGACTTCAACTCATCCCCCAACCGTATGTCCAGCCGTCTTAGCTGCCTGTTGCTGCTATTGCTGGCATCGCTCACCAGTTGCGGCGGCTTTGAGGACAAGCGCATCCGCGAGTTGCGGCACGAGAAGGGCTTCGGCTCGCGCGCCAACGGCGATGCAACCCGCGAGAACTACCTTGGCGGCTTTGACCAGGTGGCGTTCATCGTGCCGCCCTCGGTGTTGTTGCAGCCCGGCGCCGAGCAGTTGGCGTTGTTGGCCCAGCCGCAACCGGTCGCGATCGATGGCACCATCTTCGTGCCGCTGGTTGGCCCGGTGTATGCACTGGGCAAGACCGAGGCCGAGTTGGCGGCACTGGTGCGCACCCAGCTGCGCTCGGTGTTGCAGTTCGATGTCGATCTGCAGGCCCGCGTTGCTGGCAGCAAGTTCTTCTATGCGATTGGCGAAGTGCGGTTGAAGGGCCCGATCCCGTTGACCTCCGACATGACCCTGATCGACGCGATGTTCCGCACCGGCTGGTCGACGCTCGCCAACCTGGGCCGGGTCTACCTGATTCGCCCCGACGCGGAGCATCCGCTGGTGATCGATGTCAATTTGCGCGAGATGCTGACGACCGGTTACACCGCGTCGAACTACCAAATTCGCGAGCGCGACATCCTGTATGTACCGCCGACGTTCATCGGAATGATCGGTCGGTTCTTTGAACGCTTGCTGCAGCCGGTGTCCTTGGCTGTGCGAACGATGTTGGGGGCGGCGCAGATCACGTTCGCCTACGACGCGTTAACCGGAAAGAGCGATCGCTTGTTCTTCCGTTTCTAGAGAGGTCCGAGATCCGATGCGCATTTCCAACAGACCAGCTAGCTCCTTGCTAGCGAACGACCACGCGGGCGGCCAGCGATGACACAAGCCGACCTGCCGCAGCTGTCGTTACGTCGCTACGTCGACCTGGTCAAACGTCGCCGTTGGCGGGTCGTGCCGGTCTCCGTGCTCGGGTTGATGATTGGCGGGCTGGTCGCGTTCTTCATTCCGCGCTTCTACGTCGCCCAGACGACGCTGCTGCACCAGCAGTTTCCGACGGGCGCCGAAGACCGAGATAATCCGTTCAAGCTGGTCGTAGATACTGCTCGCAGCTCGATTCCGCTGTACGTCGAAGACGCGATCCGGGAATTGAAGTGGCCAGAATACACGTCGGCCGACGAGTTCACGCAGCAGCAGTTCGCACGTGGCGTCGAGTCGCGCGTCAAGGTCATCGAACAGAACGGCGGCGACCGAAAGCGGGAGTATGCGACGCTAAAGGTCGAATACCGCGATACGGACGGCAAGCGCTCGGAGCAGTTGCTCAACACGCTGGTCCAAGTTTGGATGAAGCGCCGTACGATCGAAATGCGCGAACCTGCGCGGCAGCGCGCCCGCGAGGCCAAAGCGAAGGCCGAACGTGCGTTGGAAACCGTGCGTCAATGCCGTCTCGACCGGCAGATCCTGCAGCGTCAATACGGCATCAATCCCGAGATCAACATCAACACGCAGCAGCGAGAATACGCCAAGCAAGTCGAGCTACAGGGGGAGGAGAAGAAGGCGCTCACCGAGAAGAAGGCGGCGCACGCCAAGCTGGCGAGGGAGATTGCGCTCGACGAAGAGCGGCTCAACGACACGGCAGCACGCATTGCACCAGTGGAAGCGATGTGGTTCGAATTGGCACTGAAGGACGAGAAGGTCCGGCCGCTCGCCCTGATGGCTGCGAAGAAGATGATGGAGTTCACCAGTACGTTCCGCCCAGGGACGAGCAACTGGTACAAGGCCAAGCGCGACTACGAGCGACAGGTCGCCTACATCAAGGAGCTGCTGCCCAAGGTGTCCGTCGATGCGGAAGGGCTCGTGCCGAACCCGAAGCACACCGAGTTGCGGGAGAAGATCGAGGCTGCCAAGAAGGTTCTCGCGAAGCTGCAAGCAGAGATCGACGCGATCGAAAAGGCCTTGGAAAAGGAGGAGCAGCGCCTGGCGCGTTTGAAGGATGGCTTCCCGGCCTACGAGAACAAGCTCTCGGAACTCCGGGAGGCGGAGACGGCGCGCGAAGAGGCATTGGCGGAAGAGACTGAGGCGAACAAGATCGACGCGCAGTTGACCCACGATTTGCCGGTCAAGCAGATCCGCGTCGCACAAGTGCCGCCGGCGCCAACCGAACCGAACATCATGGTCGTGGCGACGTCGGGATGCGTGCTTGGCTTGTTTGCCGCGATCGCCTTGATCCTGCTGTTCGACTTCTTGCAGGGATCCTTCAAGACCATTGAGGACGTCGAGCGCGGCCTCGGCGTGCCGGTCCTCGGCGGCGTCAGCCACCTCGAGACTGAGATGGAGCGACACGACGCATCGCGCAGTCGTCGTCGCATCTCGCTCGTCGCTGCCGCGGCGTTATTGATGGTGACGGCGATCGTGACGGTGTTCTACCTCGATCCGAACCGCCTGCCGGCGGTCGTGCGCAATATTCTCAACGTGCTGTTGGTCGACTCCTGATCGCGCTGAGCAATGCGGGATCTGATCGTCTTCCTGGCTGTGATTGCGTTGATGCCGACCGCGTTCCAGCGGCCGTACATCGGCATGCTGCTGTTCAGCTGGTTGGCGTACATGCGGCCGCAGGACTTGTGCTGGGGCTTCGCCCGCACGATGCGCCTGTCGTTCTTCGTCTCGATTGCGATGCTGTCGGGGTGGCTCGCCAACGAACAAGGTAGGCGGAAGTTCACCCAGTGGGAGCCGCGCACCGTCTTGATGATGACGCTGATGGTGCTGATTGCGATCAGCTACTTCCAGGCGCAGGTCCAGGACGAATACACCGACAAGTACTTCTTCGAGTACATCAAGATCATCGTCATCGCGTTGTTCACGGTGGGCCAGTGTGACAGCAAGGACCGGCTGCGCGGCATCTTCTGGGTGATCGCGATCTCCCTCGGGTTCTTCGGCGTCAAGAGTGGCACCTGGGGTTTGATCACCGGCGGCGGCAAGCAGATCCTGCGCGGTCCCGGCGGCATGCTCGAGGACAACAACGACTTCGCGCTCGCCCTGGTGATGAATATCCCGCTGCTCTACTACCTGGGCATCGGCGAGAAGAAGAAGTGGGTGGGGCGGGCGACCCGCGTGGCCGTGATGTTGACGGTCGTCACGGTGCTGCTGACACGCAGCCGCGGGGCGTTCTTGGCGCTCAGCTTCACGTCGCTGTGGATCGCCTACCGCTCGGGCAAGCTGTTCCGGGCGATGATGTTCTTGTTGTTCCTGGCGGCGCTGTTCCCGTTCGTCGCACCTCAGGACATCCTCGATCGCCTCGCTTCGATTGGCGACACCAAGGAATCCTCTGCCAGTGCTCGTCTGACGGCGTGGGCGACTGCGTTCGAGATGATCAAGGACAACCCGATCTGGGGTGTCGGTATGCGCAACTTCCAGCCGCGTTATCCGGACTATTCGGTGGTGCCGCTGAGTGCGGGGTCGACCACCTACGTCGCGCACAATAGCTACCTGCAGATCTGGGCGGAGAGTGGCACGCTCGCGTTCATCGTCTACATGGGCGTGTTGGGCTCCGTGTTCGTGAGTCTTGGCAGCCTCTACAAGCGGTGCCGCAACCGTCCGGATCTCGAATGGGCGCGGAACTACATTCGCATGATGGAGGCGACCACGGTCGGCTTCTCGGTCGGCGCGTTCTTCCTCAATCGTGGCCACTTTGACCTTTGGTACCACTGGCTGGCGTTGGTGGCAGCGCTGAGCTTGTGCGCGCGGGCGGCCTTGCGAAAAGCGCCGCAGCTGGGCGCTGCGACCGAATCCAAGACGCGAAAAGCCGGCAAGGTCAGGGTGGCGTTGCCAGGTTTGCGTTCACGATCCGGTGACCTTGCGGTGGCAGGCGCTGCCGTGGCGGCACAATCCACTGCGAAGCCTGGGGCGCCACACGGTGGCGTAGTCTGGAAGAACCGCAAGAGGTGGCGCTGATGTGTGGCATTGCCGGCATCTTCGGTTTTCACCGCCAACAGCCAATCGATGTCGCCTTGGTGCAGCGCATGAACGACTCGATCGTGCATCGCGGCCCCGATGGCGAGGGCATGCGCCAAGGCAGTGGCTACATCCTGGCCCATCGCCGGCTGGCCATCGTCGATGTGCAAGGTGGTGCGCAGCCGATGGCGTTGCCCGACGAACGCCTGTGGCTGACGTTCAACGGAGAGATCTACAACTACCTCGAACTGCGCGACGAGCTCGCCGCGACCGGCGTCACGTTTCGGACCAACAGCGATACCGAGGTGTTGCTGCACGGCTACCGTGCGTGGGGCACGGGCCTGGCTGCGAAACTGCGCGGCATGTTTGCGTTCGTCATCGTCGACGAGGAGACGCACGAGCTCTACGCGGCGCGCGACCGCGTCGGCAAGAAGCCGTTCTATTGGTGTGAACACGACTCACAGTTCGCCTTCGGTAGCGAGCTCAAGGTGTTGCGTCAGATTCCGCGTCGTTGGCGGTTGCGCGCCGACGCGGTCGCGCAGTTCTTGGCGTTGCGCTACGTGCCGGACCCGCTGACGGTCTTTGCAGGGGCGCACAAGCTGCCGCCGGCCCATTGGCTGCACATCAAGGACGGCCGCATCCAGCAGCAGCGCTACTGGCAGTTGCAGTTTGCCCCGGACCAAAACACGCGCGAATGGCACCGCGCGGAAGTGCTTCGGCAACTCGATGACGCCGTCAAGGTGCGCCTGATGGGCGAGGTGCCCTTGGCGCCCTTCTTGTCGGGCGGCGTCGATAGCTATGCCGTGGTCGATTCGATGACCCGCACGCTCGGCCGGCCGGTAGAAGCGTGCACCATCGGCTTCTCGGACCCGGCGTTCGACGAGCGCGAAGGCGCACGCGAATCGGCCAAGGCTTGCGGAGCCGTGTTGCGCGAAGAGGTGCTCGACGTCGACACGTTGTTGGACCTGGATTGGTTCGCCGACACCTACGACGAACCGTTCAGTGACAGCAGTGCGATTCCGACCTACCACGTCAGTCGCCTGGCACGCCGTCACGTGACGGTGGCCCTGTCCGGTGATGGTGGCGACGAGGGCTTCGGCGGCTACCGTCGCTACTTGTTTGATCGGCGCGAGAATGCGATGCGGCGGCGCTTGCCGCGCAGCATGTGGCGCATGCTCGGCGCGCTCTATCCAAAGGCAGATTGGTTGCCGCGCTACCTGCGTGCCAAGCGCACCTTCCAGAACCTCGCGTTGGACCCGGCCATCGCCTACGCCCGCTCGGTCAGCGCGCACCTGCCCGAAGAAGCATTGGCGGTCTTACGCCGAGAACACCATGCCGCGGCGGGCGATCCGCACCAACCGTTGCTCGATGCCTACCGCGCCTCGTCTGCCGGCAGCTCGCTGCATCGTGCCGTCGCGACCGATCTGGCAACCTGGTTGCCGGGTGACATTCTGGTCAAGGCGGACCGTGCATCGATGGCGGTCTCGCTCGAAGTGCGCGCCCCCTTCCTCGATCACCACATGCTCGAAGAAGCCGCGCGGATTCCGCCGGACTGGCACTTCGAAGGCGGTCGCACCAAAGCGTTCTTGCGCGACACGTTAGCCCAGCGGTTGACGCCGTCGGCCTTGACTCGCAAGAAGATGGGCTTCTCGGTGCCGCTGCGGGCGTGGTGCCAGGGGCCGATCGGCGACGCGGTCGAAGCGGTGCTGGCCGAGCAGAAGCTTGGCCAGTGGATCGATCCCGAAGTGGTCCGCACGATGCTGCAGCGGCATCGCCAAGGTGTTGG
>CAXBFC010000341.1:0-9155 GCA_963974725.1 uncultured bacterium
GCACCGGCGACCAGGTCATCACGACCGACGGCTCCGGCGAACTGCACGATCTCACGATCGACAAGGTCGGCGGTACGGTTTCGCTGGGCAACAAACTCGAAGTCAGTGGCAACTTCACGATCGCCAACGGCTCCTTCGATCAAGCCGGCCACATGTTGGAGTTCCAAGGCACGAACACGACGATCGATGCTGGCGGCACGGTGCTCGGCGATGTCACCCTCTACACTTCCGGCACGACAACGATCGCCAGTGATTTGATCGTAGGTGGAGACCTGACCATCAACGCACTCTCGACACTCGAAGGCGAAAACATCTACGTGCTCGGAGAGACCTCGGGCAACGATAGCAACTGGAGTGGCTCGGCCGAGGTTCAGCAAGGTCCACCGGTTGGCTCAACACCTCCTCCGGAGCCGGAAGCAGCAGCTGAGCCTGAGCCCGAGCCTGAGACGGCACCGGAAGCAGCAGCGGAGCCAGAGCCCGCTAGCCCTAGCGTGGATTCGCAATCGCAACTCGAAGCCGAGCCGCAAGCAGCGGAATCCCCCGAGTCGCAACCATCTGCCGACACCCAGCCCAATGAGGTCCTAGCCGAAGCTGCCACCACAGAGCCAGAAGCAGCGCCGGACCTCATGCTGGCGGCTTCGGTGCTTGGACAAGCCGGCAACGACCTCGAAGCCAGTGAGCATGTGGTCGCCGACGACGCAACCCGGACGACGTCCGTTGCAGACGCACCCGTCACCACGGGCGGCCCGACGACCCAAGACAACCAGGTTGCTTCCCCGACGAACGCACAAGCATCAACGCAAACTGCACCGTTGTCAGCACAGATGGCAGTTGGCCAACAGTCGGATGGCACTCCCGAACAACAGGAGGCCGAACCAGTGGATCTAGCCGCGACCGAATCTGCCACCACCGCCGCCTACAGCGTCCAGCCGATCGATGTGCCTCCAACACCCGAGGAGCAAGCAACGGACGAAGCCATACCAGAGCCAACGGATGAAGCAGAGCCGAATGAACCCCGCAGCTGGCTCGGCAACGCTTGGGCTTCGCTGCTCACCCTACTGAAGGGACAGCGAACGAGTGATGAACGAGACGGGCGCTGATCCGTCGCGCCCCAACCCGTTGCTCAAGGAATAGCATGAATACACCCATCCCCCACCTGCTTGGCACTGCCGCAGCCGGAATCCTGATCGCAGGTTTGGCATACAGCTCCGTTGATGACTCAGCCCACGCTGCCGCCTGGCCCGCGGACACGCACATCGATTCCCATGTCGCCGTAACCTTGCCGAGTCGCCAAGTTCGCCTTGCCGGAGCGCGCGCCGGCCGCATCGCCAACATCCACGTCGAACTGGGAGCCATGGTCGAAAAGGGACAGGTCCTATTCGAACTTGAGAATGACGTCGAACGACTCGACTATGAGCGCCTCCGGCTCGGTGCAAGTGGGCGCGCCGCCATTGCCCTGGCCACCGCACGACTGCAGAAGGCGAAGGCAGCAGCTGCGCGCATCGCGGAACTGAGTGACCGCGACATTGCGAGCGGCGCCAATAAAGAAGAAGCGGTCGCCAACCAACAGATCGCAACCGCCGAGCTCGCGCGCGCTCGCGAACAGCAGGCCCTGCTGGCACTCGAACGCGATCAGGCACTCGCTCAGTTCGAACTGATGCGCGGCCGCAGTCCCTTCGATGGTCGCGTCGAACAGATCCACCACGATGTTGGCGAAAGTGTCGACCACCTCGAACCGGTGTTGCGCCTGGTCGCTCTGCAGCCGCTGTTCGTCGAGTTCCCCTGCCCAGTTGGCCAACGCGAGCATTGGCAAGCGGGAGCCGTTGCCGAAGTCTCCGAAGCAGGTAGCCCGACGACGGCTCGCGCTGTTGTGGTCTTCTGCGGCCAACAGACCGATATCGCCAGTCAGACGGTGACAGTGCGCCTACAGCTTGCCAACGAGGACGGAAACTGGTTGGCGGGCAGGCGCGTGAACGTTCGTAGAATGCAATCCAAGAAGGGGAAGTAACCGATGTTCGACGACGCCAAAGAAGTGAAGAGCGAGGACATGGTCGAGCTACTCGAAGAGTTGACGTTGACCGCCAAGCCGCTAGCTGAAGGTGCGGCGGCCTTGCGCGAGGATCACCTCAGTGTTGACCTACGCGGCAAGGCGCGACCGGCGGACCGCAGCCGTTGCCGCGGCCAGCATGCCTTCGACGCGCGCCTGGTCCGCATCGCCCCGCGCGAGTTCACCATCACGGTGGCCGAGCCGTTGCTGGTAGGTGATCACTACGTGCTGTCCTTCGAGCAGGACGAACTGGCGTTTGCTTGCGACGACCACGCAATGATGCGTTGCACCGGCTGCGCCGAATCCAACGAGTCGACCGACAGCTATCGCGCCACGCTGCGCCCGTTCGCCGACATCAACTTGCGCCAAGTGCTAACGAGAAAGAACCCCGCGTAGTGACGCAACCGACAGACACGCCAACCGAGAACGCCTCAAGCTCGCCAGCATCGCCGGCGAGCTCTGCCTGCATGCAGCTGGAGTTGCGTCGATTGTTCCAGATCGCGCCACCGAACGTCGCGTTGCGACAGTCCTTGGAGCGCATTGGCCGGCACTTTGGTGGCGTCTACATCGCGATGCACGGCTGCCCCGCCGGCGAGCCGCTGAGCGAAGAGTGGCAAGAAAATGCGTTCTCGATTTCCGACGATCTACGCGAACGGGTCAACGAGGCAGTCTTCGGTGCGATGGGCGGCGACGCCGCCAGATGCTTGCGACTGAGTGGCGGCGGAGGCCGCATCCAAGCGGGTGCGGTGATCGTCGTTGCGACCATGTACAACGAAGAGCTGACTCCTGCCGGCGGCGCCGCAATGGTCGCCCCGTGCCCCGATCGGGATGACGCAATCACCTTGCTCGGAGCCTTCGAAAGCATGGTCGGCTTCGTCTCGCTGTTGGCCAGCAGCGAAATCGATCTGCAACGCGTCATGCAGGCCGGTGCGGATGATGCGTCGTCGCAGTCCAACGCTTCGATCACGTCGGCTGCCAGGGCGGGTAGCGACCTCAACGAAGACCCCTGGCGGGTCGGCTGGGATCTGGTCGGAGATCTTCAGGCCAGACACGGATTCGATCAGGTCGCACTCGGCGTCGTCACTCCGAACGCACATTGCATCGAGGTCAAAGTCGTCAGCGGCATGGATCAGATTCGCGCCGGCAACCCCGGCGTGCGCCGCATCCGCGCAGCCATGGAGGAGGCTTTGGATCGCGGTGGCCTGACTCTCTGGGCAGGCCGCGACCGGCCATCCATCGAAAATGTGGCCGAGGCGCCAGATGATCCACGCCTACACCGCCAATGGAGTGAATCGATCGGCGGCGATCCGGTTGCGACGATTCCACTGCGTGCACAGGACCAGATCGTCGGGGTCGTCACCCTCCGACACAGCAAAGTCGAACCGCTGCGCCTGGCGAAGCTCGCGGCCCTGCAAAAGGAGCTCGAAGCCTGGGGCGGCTTGCTACCACTGGTAGACCGCGCCGCGCGCAGCGTCACCAGACATGCGATCGATGCTTCTCGCATTCGAGTTCGCCGGGTCATGGGCACCGGTTGGTGGCGCACGATCATGACCGCGGCCATCGCGCTGGTAATCGTCTGCGTCGCAGCCTTCGCCGAAGTCGACGACATCGTCGACGCACCAGCGCGCCTGATGCCATCGACGCCGCGGGTCGTGTCTACGCCTCGAGATGCCCGCTTGATCAGCCTGCATGCACATGTAGGAGAGTCGGTCGTTCAAGGTCAGCTGCTGGCGGTGCTCGATCTGCAAGACGAACAGCTAGCCGCCAAGGAACTTGGAGCACGCCTCGATGTGCTTGCCGTCGAGATCGAGGTCGCTCGCGCCAACAACGACTTCGGCGCCATGTATGTAAGTCGCGCACGACAACGCGCCACCGAAGCAGAGTTGCAGATCGTCGAAGCCCAATTGGCAGATGCACAGATTCTGGCACCGATCGACGGCCGCATCCTCGATAGCACGGTGCAGCCGCGAGTCGGTGATCGGCTTGCCGTCGGCGAGCACCTGTTCACGATTGGTGGTGCTCGCGTGTGCGCCGAGCTGCGTATCCCCGATAGGGACCTGCCGTCGACACGACAGCTGAGCGCGGCCGTCACAACGTTCGAGCCCTACGCTCATCCAGGCACCGAACTAGAACTCGGAGTTTGCGATGTGCCACCCACCGCCCAGATCGTCGACGATCGCGCGGTGTACCTGGTGCGCGCCGAGGTCTTGCCCGAAGCCAATGCTGCGCTGCGTCCAGGCATGGAAGGCGTCGCGCGCGTTCGACTCGGACGCATCAGCATCTGGACCGCTTGCAGTCGCCCAGTGATCCGTTGGTTGCGGAGGAGCACCTGGCTGTGACCGCAACTGGTCTGCCAAGCGATGCACTGGAGCGACTAGCTGATGTCAGTGTCGGATTGCGTTCGGACCTGGAGGTGACCCGCCAGATCAGCGGCGGCGGACGCGTGCAGTATGTCGTGCATGATCCGGTGAGTTTCGACAACAGCCTATTCGACGCACACGAATACCGGGTACTCTCCGCCATCGATACACGCTGCCGCCTCGGCGATGTCTTTGATCGCCTGGTCGAGAGCGGCGTGCTCGAAGCAGAAGAACGGCAATCGTTCTTTGACTTCATCCTCTTGCAACACCAGCGACGGCTGCTACGGCTGCCGATCGCGGACGGACACCGCACTTGGGAACGCGCCAAACACCGCCGCGAACAGAGTCGCAAGATTTCCCCGTTGCGCAAGTTGATGTACTGGCGGGTGCCGATGTGGAATCCGGACCAGTTCCTTGAAAAGACCATGCCGTTCGTCGGCTGGATCTTCGGACGCTACGGCATTGCCCTCTGGGCAGCGCTAATGGCATTCGCCTTCTGGGCATCGAGTGGCCGCCTTTGGGAACTGCTGACCAGCGCTCCAGCTCTACTCGAACTCGACAACCTGGGGATCCTTTGGGGCACGCTGATCGGCCTCAAAGTGTTCCATGAGTTTGGCCATGCCTACGCCTGCCGCTACCTCGGTGGCAGTGTCCCGGAGATGGGGCTGGCATTCGTACTCGGCGCCCCTTGCGCCTACGTCGACGCCAGCTCCGCCTGGAAGCTGTCGAACCCATGGCATCGCATCGGGATTTCGATGGGCGGCATGTTTGCGGAGTCGTTCATCGCCGCGATCGCACTGATCGTCTGGGTCGGCGCCGAAGAAGGTCTGGTTCGAACCGTCGCGCAAAACGTCGTCGTGCTCGCGACCGCCGTCACCGTCTTGTTCAACATCAACCCGTTGATGAAGTTCGACGGCTACTACGTGCTCGCCGACCTGATCCGCGAACCCAACCTGCGCACCAGAGCCAGCAAGGAGCTCGGCCGACTCGGGCGCAAGGTCTTGAGGTTGCCGGTACCGCCAGCCGGACCTCGCGCCAAGGTTCACTTCGCGTATGGCGTTGGAGCCTTCGTCTACAAGATCCTGCTGTCCGTAGGCATCGTCACGACCGTGGTGCTCGGCTGGCCTTTGGTTGGCGCAACACTAGGGATCGTGTTCGCCTGGATGATGCTGGGGCAGCCCGTTCTCCGCTGTGTAGCCTGGCTCTGGCGCGATCCCGAAACCAAGGAGATCCGATGGAAGGCGCGTGGCATCGCGATCGCCATGGTCACCGTTGGTCCGATGCTGGCCTTGGCGGCGGTTCCCGTTGGCCTTGAAGTCGAATTGCCCGGCATCGTCGTGTCCCAAGGCGGCGAGCACGTCATGCGTGCGCCGATCGCCGGCTTCGTGCGTGCCGTGCCCGCAAGGATTGGTGGCCTGGTTGCCGAAGGCAGTGTGCTGATCCTACTGGAAGCTCCCAACCTCGAGCGGCAACTGTGCAGCGCCCGCGGCGAACTCGAGGCGAATCGCCAGCAGCGCATGGCTGCCGAAGGCTCGAATCCGGTCACTGCAAAAATCGCTGGCGAGCGCGAGCAGCGACACCAAGAGATCGTCGATTCGTTGGCACGAAGAATTGCAGCCACGACGATTCGATCGCCGGTGCGCGGCACCGTCACTCGTTGGATACGTCCCGACCTGATCGGATCCTACGTGCAGATGGGTGATCCGCTGTTGGTCGTCGAAGACAACGTGCGCCGCATCGAAGCCTGGATTCCCGCTCGAGACATTGAGCGCAGCCGCATCAGCACCGCTGACCTGGCCCAGGTCCGCTACTTGCGCAACCTGGTGGTACGACACGACGCGACCGTGGTCGAAGTCGATCCCACGGCCGATCGCAATGACATGCCCGAGTTGTTGACGAACAGCGCGAATGCCGCGATTCGACTAGAAACCGTCGATGGTGCTGCGCGTGCCGAGCGTGCCTACGTACGCCTGCTGTTGGAACCGGAGCAAATGCCGCCGGAGCCATCCTTGGGAATGGCGGTGCGCGTGCGGTTCACCGGCAGGTTGGAGTCACTGGGCAATTGGATGTTCCGCCAGGCAGTCGGCTTCCGGCAGCAGTGGCGCCTGTCTGGCTCGCGCTAGCTGGCTAGCAAGGCGTCAGGGACAAACGCCGGCGCAAAAGCCTGCCGCGGCCGACCGTTGAGGTCGCCACGACTGCGACGAAGATCCTTCGGTAGTACTCCCCTCTGCGTATTTCGCCAAATGCCGAAACACACTACCTAGGATGCATGTCCCCGAAAGGTCTCCGCATCGATCCCGCCCGGGTGTTCCGCGCCCTCGGTCACCAGGCGCGTCTGCAAATTGCCCAGGCCTTGTCGGGCGGTGAGCTCTGCGTCAGCGACCTTCGGGAACTCGTCGGATCGTCGTGGAGCACCGTGTCCGAACACCTATCCGTGCTGCGCGAGGCCGGTGTCGTGACCAGCACCAAACAGGGCAACCGGGTCGCCTACCGACTGGCACTGCCGTGCGTTGCGACGTTCACGAACTGCCTGCTGGCCGCCGCCAAGGGCAAGCAGGTCGAGGTACGAACGTGCTGCAACTAGACCCCTCGCGGCAGCGAGGCCGCTCGAGGCAACGAGACCAAGGGGCTCGACAATGAGCCCGGAAGCGAAACATGAGTGGCAGCGGCTGCTGCTCTACGCGGCCATCTTTGCCGGACTGTATTTCTTGCCACTGGGCAACGCGCGGTTCGACGGCGCCGTCGACGAATCGCTGCACCTGGCGCGCGACTACGCCCGCGAACACATCGTGCTCTGCCTGCTGCCCGCGTTCTGGATCGCGGGTGCCATCGCGGCCTTCGTCTCGCAAGCCGCGGTGATTCGCTATCTGGGGCCGAAGGCCAACCGCAAGGTCGCGTATGGCGTCGCATCGGTATCCGGAACGATCCTCGCCGTTTGTTCCTGCACGGTGCTGCCGCTGTTTGCGGGCATCTACCGCATGGGAGCAGGCCTGGGTCCCGCAACTGCGTTCCTCTACTCCGGTCCGGCCATCAACGTGCTCGCGATCGTATTGACGGCCAAGATCCTCGGGATCGAACTCGGACTTGCGCGCGCCATCACAGCCGTGGTGTTCAGCATCGTGCTCGGACTGCTGATGGCACGCCTGTTCCGGCGCGATCAACAGCAGCGAACCGCCGAAATGGCCGATGTGCCGATTCCGGACGCAACCCGCCCACTCTGGCAGACAGCCTTGTTCTTCGCATCGATGGTGGCAGTGCTCGTGTTTGCGAACTGGGCCAACCCGAAACAACCCGAAGGCATCTTTGCCGCAGTGTTCGCCGTGAAGTGGCCACTGACAGCAGCCGCAGGCCTCGCCTTCACCGGCATGGCATGGCATTGGATCGGCTTGCCGGGCAAACGCCTGCTGCTGACGGTCGTCGCCGTGACCATGGCAGCCATCGCGATGCCCGACCATCCCGAGCTTGCCATGCTCGTGGCCGTCGCCGGCCTCGCCATCTGCACCTGCGGACAAGACGGCGAAGCTGGCGAGTGGTTCGATCAGACCTGGAGCTACGCCAAGATGATTTTCCCGCTGTTGATCGGCGGCGTGCTTGCGGCCGGATTCTTGCTCGGACGCCCGGGGCACGAAGCGTTGATTCCAAGTGATTGGATCGCATCCGCCGTCGGCGGCGATTCACTGCTCGCGACCTTCCTCGCATCGGTATCGGGGGTCCTGATGTACTTCGCAACGTTGACCGAAGTTCCGATCCTGCAAGGCCTGCTCGGAAGCGGCATGGGCCAAGGCCCCGCCTTGGCGCTGCTCCTGGCCGGCCCCGCACTCAGCTTGCCGAGCATGCTCGTGCTTGCCTCGATCCTGGGTTGGAAGAAGACCCTGACGTTCGCCTTGCTCGTGGTCTTGCTGGCCACCACCACCGGCTGGGTCTACGGACTCGTCGCCACTACCTGACAGAGACATCCCATGCACAAGATCCAAATCCTCGGCACCGGTTGCACCAAGTGCAACAACCTGACCAAAGCGGCTACGACTGCCGCGGACGCGTTGGGCATTCCCTACGAACTTGAGAAGGTCACGGACTTCCTGAAGTTCGCTGACTTCGGCGTGATGGTCACGCCAGCACTCGTCGTCGACGGCAAAGTACTGGTCGCCGGCAAGGTGCCGAAGCACGACGAGTTGCTCGAACTGCTACCCAAGAACTGAGGCCGAACGATGAACACGCAATCCATTCTTCGCTGGACCCTGTTGCTGGTCGTGTTCGGCAGCGTTGGTGTCTACGCATGGCAGAAGGCGAACAAGGTCGACTCGGAACCTGAGCGCGCGGCCACCGCATCTGACACGACGGCCGCCACCGTGGTCGTCACCTACTTCACCACCGACGTGCGCTGCGACTCTTGCCGCACCATCGAGAAGCTGAGCCGCCAGGCCATTGAGCAGGGTTTCCCGGACGAGATCGCCAGTGGCAAAGTAGTGTTCCGCATGCTGAACACCGACCGTGCTGCGAACGAGCACTTCTTGGACGACTACGAGATCGCCAACAAGACCGTGATCGTGTCGCACCAAGAGAACGGCAAGGAGACGGAGTGGCAGAATCGCCAGGACGTCTGGTTGCTACTTGAGCAACCCAACGAGTTCCTTGCCTATGTGCGCGAGCCCGTGCGCCGCTACCTCGACAAGAACTGATCTCAAATGGACGGCACCTTGGCAGTCACCGGCAGCGGACTCGTGCTCGGCCTCATCACGGCCGTGAGC
>CAXBFC010000342.1:0-9140 GCA_963974725.1 uncultured bacterium
ACGGCAATGGCGTCGGCCTGACGACCAACAGCCAACAACTGCGCGGCACCGGCGACTACGCGCTCGCCAACAGTGAAGATCGCTACCGCATCCTTTGCCTTGGTGATTCGTTCACCATGGGCTACGGCGTGGGGGACGAAGACACGTTCCCATCCTTGCTGGCGCAAGAACATCCGGCCGTCGACACGATCAACATGGGACTCGGTGGCTATGGGCTAGACCAGTGCTACATGTCGTACCGACGCGATGGCACCAAGTTCGATGTCGACGTGCTGTTGTTCGCGTTCATCATCGGCGACTTCTTCCGCATGAACCCGGTTGGCAATGTGGCCGATCTGGGCAAGCCCATTCTCGAGTTGGTCGACGGCGATCCGGTTGCGATCAACACCCCGGTCGTCAACCTGCTCGATACGCCCGGCCTTGGCATGCGCCTGACACGCCTGTGGCGAACCAGTTCGTTGGCCAGCTTGATCCCCAAAACGCTGGATGCCCCAACTCCGAAGGGCAGCGTCGACGAGCAACCATTTGCCCCGGTTGCCTTGCGCATCTTCGAGATCTTGCGCGATCAATCGAAACAGCGCGGGCAGGTGTTCGTGCTCGCCATGCTGCCGACTCAGGGCGAGGTCCCAAAGAAGAGCTTGCCGATCATCGACATTTGGCTGAAGCCAGCGCTCGAAGAACGCGGCATCCCGATGATCGATCTGCGTCCGGCATTCAAGAAGGTGCCGGTGAAGGAACTGCCCGGACACTTCACGATGGGCCACTACTCAAAGCGTGGCAATCTGGTCGCGGCGAAGGCGATGCTCGACGGCATCCGCAAGCTCGACCCGAAGTGTCCACCTAAGTAGCGAGCGTGAGCTGCGAGGGGCCTTGCATCGACGCGTCAAGCTTGGCGTGCGCCAAGCGTGATGCTTCGCCGCACTACTTCTCGTCGTCGACTTCCGCCAACAACTCCATCACCAGTTCTTCCATGGCTTCGCCGCGCTTGTTCTTCGCGCGGATGACGCCCTTGTGGTCGATGATGTAGATCGTTGGCCAACCGCGAACGTTCCACTCCGCGGAGATGGGGCCGCGCGTGCCCTTGGGGCCGTTCCAGAACGAGCGCCAGGTGATGCGTTCTTCTTGTAGGCGTGGCTTCAGAGCTTTGAGGTCTTCGTCCGAGTTGACGCCCAGCAAGGCAAACGGCTTGTCCTTGAGCTTCTTCACGAGCGACCGCTCGTGTGGGTACATGGCCCGGCATGGGCCTCACCAATCGCCCCAGAAGTCGATCACGACCACCTTGCCGCGATAGTCGCTCAGCTTGAACGGCACGCCGTCGAGGTCTTGGCCGATGATGTCCGGCACTTCCATGCCAATCTGTAGGCGCGTCTTTTCAAAGGCTGGGGCGTTGGCCCGCAGAGCCAATTCAGTGCCCTTGGCAAGTCGTGCGCACTCGGCCAGCAACTCGTTGCCCAAGCTCAGGTCTTCTTTGGACGGCTCGCGGCCGCGAGTTGCTATCAGCGAGTAGCCCTTCGAATACAGCGCGTTGGCCTTGATCATCGGATGCTTGCTCGCAAGCAGCATGTCGAGGACCTTGCCATGTAGCTCGTCGCCAACCGCACGGCGCAGAACCCCGATGTATTCGGCGAGCTCGAGCAGGTCTTCGCTATCGGCGTGACGATCCAGGATCGTCTTGACCGACTTGGTCGCGACCTTCTTGTTGGCGCTCCAAAGCGCGAGCCAGCCCAAGAACGGTGCTTCGCCAGCCGTCGGGGAGTAGCGGTTGGCGGAACTTTGGAACTTCTCGATCCAAGCCTTCTTGTTGGGAGCAACGACGGCTCCGCGAAGCTTGTTCAGCGCATCCGCGTCCTTCGCTTCGCGCGCCTTCTGGTAGGCCGGCGAAGACGAGACCCTGCGGCTCGCCATGTAATACGCATCCATCGCGGCGTCGTACTCAGCCTTCATGGCCTTGTATTCGGCACGCGCGGTGGGCAGCGCTCCGTCTTGTCCAACCAACGCCACCGGAAGGGTGAGGCAGGCGATAAGGGTGATCGTCTGTTTCATGATTTGCTCCGCTTGAGAAAGCGCAATGCGATGCATCGCGAGGATCAGCATAATTGCAGGCACAGGCGAACGCTCGCTGCAGATGTGACGAACCCGCAATGCTTCGGCACGTTGGCCCGCCTGGCGCCGTTGGGGGAGGCGTTGCGGCAGTTTGGCGACGAGGCAGTCCGACGACGAGGCACCCTTGCCCCTCGTCGAACCGGGCCCTTACGGCCCGCGCAGTTCGTCGGCCACTCCGGCGACGCGCGCCTGGCCGGCCTTGTCAAACAAGCTGACGACGATCGCGACGGCGAAGCCGAGCGCGAAGGAGGGCAGCAGCACGTCCAGGGACTCCAGGTATCCGGCCCACTCTTCGCTCAGCAGTGCCGGGATCGCCCACTTGAACAGTCCTACGCCGAGGAAGCCGGCGATCATCGCGCACTTTGCGCCGAGCGAGGTGAGCTTCGACCAGCAGAGGCTGAGGATGATGGTTGGACAGAAGGTCGCGGCGATGCCGGACCAGCCGAAGATGATTGTCCAGAAGACGCCCTTCTCCTTGTCGTACATCATGATGCCGACGCCGATCAGGAACGACAGTAGGGACAGGCCGAGCGTCACTTTGCGGGTCAAGCGCATCAGTCGCTCGTCGCTCATGTCGGGGTTCATCGACTTCTGCCAGTAGTCGCGCACGCCGGCACTGGAGGCGACGACCAGCAAGGAGTCGATGGTCGACATGATGGCGCTGAGCACCATGGCGATGAACAGCCCCGCGAAGAACGCCGGGAGTAAGCCCTGCGCCATTTCTGGCAAGATGTTGTCGGCGTTGCCGCCTAGCTGTTCGGGGTTGTAGATGACGCGCCCGAACAAGCCGACGAGCACGGCGCCGGAGTCGGCGAGCACCGTCCACACGCCCGCGGTGATCGTGCCCGGCAGGATCTGACCCTCGTTCTTCATCGAGATGTAGCGCACGAAGACCTGTGGCGAACCGAGGAAGCCGATTCCGATCGCCGCCATGCCGAGGATGGTGACGATGCTCGAGGTGCTCCAGCCACCGGTGCTCGGACCGTCCTCTCCTGGACCGTGCCAGGTCAGCAAGTGGGGGTCGATGGCGTTGAGCGAAGTGGTGACTTCGTCGAGGCCGCCGATATGCCAGAGGGCAACCAATGGCAATGCGACCAGGCCGATGACCATCAAGCTGCCCTGGAACACATCAGACCAGACGACCGCGGTGAAGCCGCCTTGGGTGATGTAGATCAGCACGACGGCGAAGCCGACCGCGGCACCGGCGTAGTGGTTCCAGCCGAGGAACGCGTGGAACGCGGTGCCGGTGGCGAATACCTGCGCGCCGGCGTAGATCGGCACGAAGACCACCAAGGCGAACGCGGCGATCAGCCGCAACGTCTTGCCAGAATCGCGCAACCGACTCTCCAGGTAGTCGGGCACGGTAATCGAATCGTAGCGATCGGTCAGGCGCTTGAAGCGGCGCGCCATCAGTATCCACGCGCCGCAGACACCGAGCACTTCGCCGAGCACGACCCAGAAGGCTTGCACGCCGACGGCGTAGCCCATGCCGGTCAGACCGAGTAACAACCAGGCACTCTCGCCGGTTGCGCGCGCCGAGAAGGCGACGTTGAAGAAGCCGAGATTCTTCCCCGAGACGAAGTAGTCGCGGATGTTCTTGACCCGCTTCGACGCCAGATACCCGATGACGATCAGGATGATCGCGTAGATTAGATACTGACGGCCAGCAGCTTCATGGCGAAATCAAACGTCATGATGTTCTCCGCTGAGTTTCTCGCCACTGGGAAAGAAGATGGTGTGGGGTCGAGTGCATGCCTCTGCCGACTCTAGTCGCTTCTTGCGGCGTGTCTGCATGATCCTTGTTTAGGAGCGACTTCGTGGTCCACGCAGCCTCGGCGTGCATGCGTCAGACCCGCGCTGAGTGGGGTAATGGGCGGCTTTCGTCATGGTTCAGAGTTTCTGAGAGTGGCGGTGCTGTTGCGGCAGGAACTGACGAGAGGTCGCCGGCCTCAGTCTTCTGCGACTCCGGGCGCTGCTTGCCCGGCTGCCGTGCAATTGCACCCAGGGGGCTTGATCGCGTTAGAGGTCGATGACGATCGCCGGATTGTCTGGCTGGTAGTGCAAGGTGCAGTTGCAGGCGTTGACGAACGTTGTACCGTTCCGTTTGAGTTGTCCGTAAGCCTCGTGAATGTGCCCGAACACGTGCAGGCGCGGCCGAACGCGTGCCAATTCGCAGGCCAGCTCATGACAACCTGCCGGCTCACCGCGCGCGGTCATGTCGAGGATACCGAATGGCGGGCCGTGCGTCACCAAGACGTCGGTGTCGGTGGGGATCAACGCCCACTTGGCGGCCAACGCTGGTCCGCGCTGCAGATTGAACGCCCAGTCGTAGAACAACGGTTGCCATGGGCTGCCCCAGAACTTGATGCCGTCGACGGTGACGCCGCTGTCTTGCAAATACGTGCAAGCATTCAGTAGCGCACGAGCCTGTTCTGGATCGTTCTCGAACATCAAGTCGTGGTTGCCGGCGATCACCAGCTTGTGTTGGTGCGGCAGGGTTGCGAGCCACCGATGAAACTCGAGAATCTCATGCCGTTCGCCACGACCGGTGAAGTCACCGGCATGCACCAGCACGTCGCCGTCCGGGACCTCAAGCTGTGCGTGTTGAGAATGAGTGTCGCTGAGGCAGACAATTCGCATCGCTTCATGACCATAGCGTCGATCGTTCTGCGGGCATCAGCAACCGACCGCACTAAGGTGACGATGCGCGCGGCACCAGTCGCGTCGCGCCTATGCCCTCAGGTAAAGCGCCCAGCCAAAGCGACTGGCCAAAGCTTGGCACCTGAGACCTGAGCACCTGGGGCCGTGCCGACCCGGCTGCCATTTCAGAATTCCCGTGACACATCTTCGCGGGATATCCTGAGTTGCTCAGCCCACGCATGACATTTCTCAAAGCTCAGTACCTCGGAGTCACCCTTCTCTGCTGCGCAAACCTGCTGCAAGCGCAGTGCGCGACATCATGGCAGGCACCGGACTATGGCTTCGGTACCAATGGCCCGGTCGAAAAGATCGTGTCCTGGGACCCCGATGGCATGGCTGGGCCGCAACTCCCGATCGCGGTGTTTGCGGGGGAGTTCACGGCAGCGGGTTCGGTGCTTGCGGAAAACATCGCGTTCTACGATCCGGCAACGCAGGTCACGACTGCTCCGGCGAGTGGCACCAGCGGTCGCGTGCGCGCGATCTTGGCTTCGAGCGCTGGCGACCTGATCGTCGGTGGCGAGTTTCCTTCGGCCGGTGCGATCGGTGGAACGCAGGGAATCGCGCGCTTTGACGGCAACGGCTGGACCAGCATCGGCGGTGGCCTTGCCGGAACGGTTTACGATCTGGCCGAGATGCCGAACGGCGACTTGATCGCTGTTGGTTCGTTCGTGACGGCGGGGGTGAATAGCACCACGGTCAACAACGTCGCTCGTTGGGACGGCGCCTCGTGGCAATCGGTTGGTGGTGGTACTAGCGGAATCGTGGCGGCCGCCACGATTGCGTCGAATGGCGATTTGGTCGTTGGCGGCTACTTTTTGACTGCTGGCTCGGTTCCGGTCGATGACGTCGCGCGATGGGATGGTACGAGCTGGTTCGATATGGGATCCGGGTTGTCGGGGTTCTTCTCTGCGAGGCAACTTCTGACCCGCCAGAACAACGACTTGATGATGGTGGGGACCTTCGGCGTGTCGAAGTGGAACGGCTCGCTGTGGCAGGCCGTTCCCGGCTTGTCCGGCACGGGCGAGATGTTCGAGTCGGCGTTCGGTCGCTTCTACTTCGCCAAGGATGGTAGCTTGTTTGCGCCTCCGGACCTGGTGGAGCTGTTGCCGAATGGACCGGTCGTGGTTGCCACCGGGGCGCAGGCTGCAGAGCGAGTCCTGGCCATTGCGGACTTGCCGGGCGGAGCGAATGGAGACCTGCTGCTGGGTGGCAGCATGTCAGGATTCGCTGGTGCCAATGCGGCCAACCTTGTGCGCTTCTCCGCGTCGACATGGAGCGGCACATCGGTTCTGCCGACGGTCACCAATGCATTGGTACGCAGCTTCGCGACTGCTCCGGATGGCACGGTCTACGCGGGCGGGAGCTTCAGCATCATTGAGAACACTTCGGCGTCGGGTATCGCGCAGTGGGACGGCACGGCCTGGCATCCGCTCGGCACCGGCCTCAACGGATCGGCGACATCGCTCGCGGTGTTGCCCAATGGCGACCTCTACGTTGCCGGTGGCTTCTCGAGTGCGGGCGGCGTCGCAGCGAATGGGCTAGCGCGTTGGGATGGCAACGCCTGGAACGCAGTGACTGGCAGTAGTGTCAACGCGCCAAGCAGGGTCTTGGCGAGGCGCAATGGCCGACTCGTCGTCGCTGGCTTCTCGGTTGCAGAACTGGATCAGACCGGCAGCTGGAACGCGATTCCCAACGTCGGCAGTGTCGACGAAATCTTCGAACTGCCAGATGGCAGGCTTGCGGTCTCGGGATATTGGCAGAGCTTTGGGACCACTACGTCCACGCGCACCGCCATCTGGGACGGGGTGACCTGGGAGTTGACGACGCCTGAGCACTTCGCACCGTATGCGCTTGGTGCGGCGCCCAATGGTGACCTCGTGGTCTCGGCTGGGTTCCAGAATCAGCAGGCGGCGCAGCGTTGGGACGGTGCAAGCTGGCAGCAACTCGGCATTGGTCTGAGTTTGCCGCCGGAGACCTTGACCAACCTTCCGAATGGCGACTTGGTCGCCGGTGGTCAGTTCCGCATCGGCCCCTCGAACACCACGCCACTCCGGTACCTGGCGCGGTTCGATGGTCTCAATTGGCAGCCGCTTGCCGTTGGCACGAACTTGATCAAGACGGCGCACTTCTCGCCCACGGGTACCCTGTTTGCCGCGGCTGGTTCGGGGGGCTACGCGATCGCCCGGCGAACCACGGATTGCCCCGCATCGGTCGTGTCGGTGCCTTCGGCGTGCGTCGCGACCGGTTCTCCTCAATTGACCGTCAATGCGTGGCCGTATCTTGGCGCGGCCTACGAGGCCACGTCGATCAGCAGCGGCAACGTCGCACTTGTCGTGGATGCCTATGGCACCGCCGCGATCAACGTGCCGGTCTCCGCACTGTTTGGCTACGGCGCCGCAGGTTGCACGCTGCATCTGTCGCCAATCCTATTTGATGCGCGAATGGCCAATCAGGGCATCGCTCGAAGTGAGCTGGTGATCCCCAACACCGGCGCGCTCGTTGGTGCCGTCTTCGGTCAGCAAGCGGCGGCGCTGCAGTTCGATCTGCAGGGAGCCATCATCGACCTGTCGATGAGCAACTCCGTCACGTGCACCATCGGTAGCTATCAGTAGGTTTCGGTCAACCAACGGGTGATGCGACTCGCGAACGCATGTCAGTGTTCGGTCTTCGCTAGCGCTTGCCGACGAACACTTCGACGGCGTTGCTCGTGAAGATCGGCCCGAGTTGCGAGATGCCGATCATTTGGAAGTAGCTGCTCGAACCGATCAACGTTGGCGCGTTCGGGATCGTGAACGGCCACCCGACGTTGAAGCCGGCGGTCGCAGCGGTAGTGCCTAGAACTTCGACGAAGATTGAGCAGTCGGGGCGGCCGATTCCGGACAGGTCGACCGGCAGCGGCACGCCATTCCAAGTCTGGTCGCTGGCACCAAACAACAACAACACAGGTGCGGTCTGGAACGTGCCGGCGATCCGGGTTCCGTAGAGCCCGAAGGGCTCGTTGAGCCACGCCCGTTGCCCGCCAGTGTAGAGCAGTGGCTTGCTGGTCTGAGAAAACAGGCCGCCGCCGATGTACTGGCAATCGTCGGTGAAACCGAAACCGCGGATCGAGGCTTCGGTGTGCCCGGGGATCGTGGTCGGCGTAAGCAGTTGTGTGTCGGAGAAACTGGTGCTGCCGAGGAAGCCCAGGTAGATGCCGCCGTAGAGCATCGCATTGCCCGAACTCTGGTCGAACACCATCGCGAAGCGCTCGCGCACGGGCGCATAGGTGGGCGTCGTCGTCAGGTCTGCCCACAGTCCGTTCCAGACCAAGGTCTCGTTCGGGTAGATCCCGTTTGCTGGGTCGGTGTTGCCGCCGAACATCAGGATGCGTTCGTCGACCGTGTCGTAGACCATGCGCGCGCCATGGCGCGGTATCGGGCCGGGTTCGCTGCGCCATGCAGTGCCGTTCCAGATTGCGGTGCCGCCGGGACCGTGCTTGACGAGCTGTTGGATTCCCGCGTGATAGGCCATGGTGGGCGCGTTGTCGTTGGGGGTGTCGGCCGTCGTGATGTCCTGCCAATCGACGCCGTCCCACAACCAGAAGTTCGGGGTGCTGCCGGTCGAGTAGCCACCGAGAAACACGACGCCATTGAGCGCGGGCCACGGTGCGGCGGCCATATGGCTTCGCGGTGGCGGCGACGTGGTTGGCGTGCGCAGCGTCCACGTGCTGCCGTCCCATTCCCACGTCTCGTTGCTCATCGAGCCGCCGATCAGATTGCCGCCGAACATCACGACCACTTGCCGGGCTGGGTCATACACCATCGCGTGGCCGGTGCGTGGGGTCGGACCGACGACGCCCTGTTGCGCCCAGTTGATCGGCGAACCGTTCGAGGTGAACGTCCAAGTGTCGCCGAACGTGATCGGGCCAGAGGAGCCACCAAACATCACGGTGTTGCCGCGTGCTTCGTCGTAAGCCATCGCGTGATCGATGCGCGCGCCGGGGTGGACGCCGGTCCACGGCGATGTCCATGCGGATTGGGCGGACAGGGAACTGCACAGGCAGATGGCAAGCAGGGCGCGGCAGTGCGGCATGGGATCTCCTTCGAGGTTGAAGCACGTCTCACGATAGCTCACTGCGAGATTGCCTGACAAGCCCCTCGAGGCACGCGTGGGCGCCGTCAAGTGGGGGACTACGCCACGACCCGATCCTGTTGCGTTTGCACGACCTGCAGTCAACCGCTGTGATCGACCAGTGAGCCGGTCGCGGCGGTCGAGAACGCTGCCAGTTCGTCATCGAGTTGGTCGAACGCTTGGTCGAGCCTCGGCAGCAGGCCCTCGCCGCTTCGTTTCAATAGCGC
>CAXBFC010000343.1:0-9132 GCA_963974725.1 uncultured bacterium
TACTGGTCGTAACGGCTGAAGGTCACGAACAGGCGGTCGGCGTCACGCGGGCGCGTGGCACGGCCGAGAGCCGCGTTCTTCATTACCACCTTGCGCGGCTTCGATGTGCCGGTGACCGAGTCGGTGTAGACGCCGGTCGCGTAGGTGTTCGTGTTGGTAGCGCGCAGCACCAGGTCGTTACGCATCCAGCGACGCTTTTCGTTGTCGTCGCGTTCGGCGTCGGGGCGCAGGTCTGGTCCGCCGATGCGGAATGCGATGCCACTGGCGCGGCCGAGGCCATCGGTGATGCAGCGGAACTTGCCGGTCTCGGGGCTGACAGCCCAGATGTCGTATTCGTCGTTGATCAGAACCTCGGCGTCGTTCTCGGTCCAGCCGGATGTGCCGTGCGCGTTGTGCGGCTCGGGGCGGTCATCCGCTTCGCGATCGAACGCGACCGGAATGCCGGACGTCAGGTTGCGGGTCGTGCCCTTCTCGACGTCGTAGGTGTGCCAGTCATAGTCGCGGTGATCAAACCAGATGACGTAGCGGCCTCCGGTCGAGCTGCTGGCGCGGCCACGCAGGCCTTCGATGATCTTCTCGCGGCTGCCGTCGATCGTATTGACGATGTAGACGTCGCTGTAGCGACCGTCCCACGTCATTTCCTTCTCATACGGAGTCGAGTCGGTCAACAGAGCGCGCGAACCGTCGTCGGTCAGCAGCGACACGCGCGGGTTCTCGGGCGTGCCGAGCACGACGGCGCGATCGACGTCCATGTGGTAGGCGACCGTCAGCGTCGCCTTCGCCGGATCCGATCGCTTCGCCTGCATCGGCTGCAGCATGCCGTCTTCGAAGTGCCACAGGTCCAGCTTGATCTCATCCTCGGGCAGGATCTTCGGCAGGTCTTCGGGCTTCGGTTGGCTGATGCTCATCATCAGCACCGACGCGTCACGCGAGAAGCTGAGGCCACTCGAGCGGATCTTGTGTTCTGCCGGGATGCCCGGGGTCTTGGCGTCGACGATGCGGCGTGCCGGCTTCTCCGAGAAGTTCCACAAGTAGATCTCCGACGCGGTCTCCTTGTCGCCAAACGTGCGGATGTCGCTCGTGAAGGCGAGCACCTTGTCGGCGTAGTCGGTCGTCATGCCGGACACGTTGCTGTAGCCGGCGAGCACGTTGACCGTGACGCCCGACGACAGTTCGCGTGCGAACAAACCGTGCTCGACACCTTCGGCCTCCTTCTTGGTTCCGATCGTGTACCAGAGCCATTTGTTGTCGGCCAAGGTGCCGAACGAGCGAACGTTCTCAATGGCCTCGTCCTTGCCCGTCGCCAGGTTGCGAAGCACCAGCTTGCTGCCGTCGCGGCGCTTGGCTTCCTTGGGGTCGACCTTCTTCTTTTTCTTGGGAGCTTGCTTGGCGCTCTTCTTGGGCGCCTGCTTCTCGGTGGCTACCGCAACCGAGCCGCCCTTCTCTTCCGGCTTTTCTTCGGCGCCACTGGTCTTGCCCTTTCCGCTCTTCTTGCCGAGTTCGGCGGGCTTTTCCTTGCTGGGCTTCTCCTCGCCTTCCTTCTTGTCGTCGCCCTTCTTGGGCTCCTTCTTCTTCGGCTCAGGCTTGTTGTAGTGAATCGCGAGAATGTCACTGTCACCGATCATGCGGTGGCTCTTGACGTCTTCGAGCTTGACGATTTCGCCACTCATCAGATCGAGCACGTGCACGCGCTTGGCGAGTGCTTTGGCTTCCTTTTCGGCCTTCTTGTCGCCGGTTTCCTTTTCCTGCTTGGGCTTTGCTGCGGACTTCGCTGCCTTCTTTGGCTCGGGCAAGCCCAGGAAGCTACGCACTTCTTTGATCGTGCTACCTCGCTCCTCGATCATGCGCGTGGCCATCGCTTCGGTCATGCCGCGCTCCGCCAGTGCTTCCTTGATGTCCGGCGGCAAGCCTTCTTGCTCTTCGCCTTCTTCGTTCTTCTCGGCTTCCTTCTTCTTCGCGTAAAGCTTCTCGAGCTTCTTCTTCCGCTCGTCTTCGTACGACTTGCCGATCTTGTAGAACGCGAGCTTGTTGTCGTTGGAGAACGACACGCTGCTGCCGCGCGCAAACTTGAACACCCGGTCGCCGTCGACCTCTTGGATGTAGAGGGTGGCATCGCCGACGCGCGGCCGAATCGAGTAAGCCATCCACTTGCCATCGCGACTGTAGGTAGCGCCGCTCAGCGACGTCCAGTTGTCGTAGTCGTCGTGGGTAACGGCTCGCTTGGTCGAGCCTTGTGCCGCCGCCGAATTGCTGAGCAAGATGGGCGTGGCCAAGGCGGCCATTGCGATGAGGGAATGGAGAGTGCGACGGGTGCGAACGAACGGCGTCATTGCTGTTGATAACCTGGGGGAAAGAGGGCTCCGCAACCTATCTCGTTGCGGGTCGACTGGGGACCGAAGCACGCAACCAGTAGGTAACAGCTGCCAAAAACCGGTGAGGGTTGCTGCCCTAAGATGCCTGACTTCAGGATCTTGAGCGCGACGGGGCGACTGCTGGTCGATGGTTTGATGGCGCCGGGGTTTGATGGCGCCGGGGTTCGATGGCGACGGCCATCCTGGCTGGGGCAGGGCCATGCCGCCGCAGTGGGGGCCAAGACCTGCAGAGCAGCGACTGGTGCTGAGGGTCCGCTTGCCTGGCTCTGGGGCGTGATGCACACGGGCCGTCGGATCGCGAGCGAAGCGGACGCCTTGTCGCTTCAATCTGAGCTCTTGTGCTGAGGTCGGCTCCGGTTGCCAAGACCGCGGCATCGAGCGATGGAATATCAGCAGCAAGGTCCAGGAGCTTCGTTGGCCCAACCGCGAGCTGCACACGCGGTGCCCAAGAATCTGTGGCTCATGAGTTGCGGCACGCAGCACGTTGGCGTCTACACGTTCACGTGTCACGTGCGCACGCGTAACGGCGATGGCTTCAGTCTTCGGCTCCGGTTACAACGGCCGGCCGCGGTAGCAGCTACCGCGCCCGTGAGCGCCCGTAGCTCAGCTGGATAGAGCAATGCTTTCCTAAAGCATAGGTCACAGGTTCGAATCCTGTCGGGCGTACCACTTCCGCGCATGCCGCTGCCGTCGGCAGTGAGTGACCAGGCGAAGCGGCTAGTTGCAGTGACTTCGCAGATCTCGCGGTGTCGTTGGTAGGATTCGAGCTGCGATGCTGTGGTTGCGTCGGGAATATCGTCTATGCACTCATTGAGACACCAGCTGCTTGGAGCGTTGGCTGCCGGCACCGTGATGATGTTGGTGTCATCGGCCATCCTGCGAGAGGCCCGGTACGTCGAGTCTGCACAGATGTCTGAGCAGTTGCATTCGGCGGGCGTCAAACTTGAGTCGGGGTTGCGCAGCCGACTGCTGATGACGCGTGCATTGTCGGCGTTCGTTCACCTGGACGAAGACTTCTCCGACGAACAGTTCCTGGTCTTTGCGACGGCTCTCGAACAGGACGCTACAGGCGTTCGTAGTTTGCAGTTGGCGCGCGGTTCCGTCGTGACCTACCTAACTCACCCGGAGCAAAACAAGGGTGTGCAGGGTCACGACTTGTTCGCTGATCCGGAGCGTCGCAGACTCCTTCAGCGGGCCGTCGACAGGCGTCAATATATTATGGCCGGGCCGATCGACCTGGTGCAGGGTGGCGTCGGGTTGATTGGTCGTTTGCCGATCTACCTGCCGGCGCCGAATGAGCCCACTGGGGATCGGTTCTGGGGCTTTGCGTCGGTGCTTCTCGACCTCGACCCGTTGCTGGCGGAAGCCGGTATCGGTGCGGGCCACCCCGAACTGACGTTTTCCTTGCGGGGCAAGGACGGGCTCGGCGCTCAGGGTGCTGTCTTCTACGGCGAAGCTTTGGCCTTCTCCGAAGATGCGGTAGCGGTCGATGTTGCGTTTCCCAATGGTTCGTGGCAGTTGACGGCCACGGTGAAGCCGGGAGCAGTCATCGCGGCTGGACCTAGCGTGATGTTGTGGGCGACCGGAACGGTGCTGTCGCTGCTCGTCGGTTGGTTGATCTATTCGTTGTTGCAGACTCCGCAGTCCTTGCGCGTGGCGGCGGATAAGGCCGTGGCCGCACTGCAAGAAAGTGAGCGACGTGTGCAAGGTATCGCGGCCAACATTCCGGGCGCGGTATATCAGCGTGCCTTGTCGCGGCAAGGGGTCGTCACCTATCCCTATATCAGCCCGGGTTTCTATGATTTGCTTGAGGTCGCGCCTGCAGATGTTGCGTCAGGTGGCGTTGCTTGGGGCGGCGTTGACTCGGCCGACGTTACCTCGGCCGGCGGTGCTCCGCAGTCGGCAACTGCGGGTGACTTGGTCGAGTTGCGTTTGGATGCCGCGCAGACTTACAAGTGGCGCAAGGCGACGGTGGAATCCGCGTTTGAAGGTGGGCGCTACGACCTCGAATTGAAGCTGACGTTGCCGTCGGGTGAGCCGCGGCGGATTCGCTTGTTGGCTATCGTGCTGTCCGATGGCGATGGCGGGTTGGTGTGGGACGGCATCATTCTCGACATCACCAAGCAAAAGTTGGTCGAGGAGCAGTTGCGGCAGGCGCACAAGATGGAGGCGCTTGGACAGTTGACTGGTGGCATGGCCCACGACTTCAACAACTTGCTTGCGATTGTCGTTGGCAACCTTGAATTGCTTGAGGAAGACTGCGTCGGCACGGATAGCGCGGAATTCGTCAAGCAAGCGTTGGAGGCTGCCGGTCGTGGGGCGAAGTTGACACGTTCGATGTTGACCTTTGCGAGGCAGCAAAGCCTCGCCAGGCAAGTCCTGTCGTTGAATGAACTGGTTGAGTCGACAGTGGCGATTTCCCGAGCGGTGCTCAGCAAGGCTGTGACCCTGACTACGCAACTGGATCCTGACCTATGGCCGATCAGCAACGATGCAGGCCAGCTCGGCAGTGCCCTACTCAACCTTGTGATCAACGCGAGGGATGCGATGCCAAATGGTGGCAACGTGCACATCACGACCTGCAATGTGCAGGATCAGCAACAGGTGGAGTTGGCGGTTGCGGATACAGGCACTGGCATGTCTCCCGAAATGATCGAGCGTGCCTTCGAACCGTTCTTTACGACCAAGCCGGTTGGCCAGGGCTCGGGGCTTGGTCTGAGCATGATCTACGGCTTGGTGCAGCAATCCGGCGGTGAGGTGGCCATCACCAGCCCGTCTCAGGGAGGCACGTGCATCTCGCTGCGATTCCCTCGAGCCACAGAAGATGCAGATGGCGCGGCGCCGACCGGCCAGGCCGCCGACGTCGCAGCGATCGAGGCCCGCGGCGAAGTGGTGCTGTTGGTCGAAGACGATGCCGGCGTGCGTCAAATTGTGCACCGGCAATTGTTGAAGCTTGGCTACCAGGTTCACCAGGCTGATGACGCGGTGGGCGCGTTGGCGATGATCGATGATGGCTTGACGTTCGATCTAATGCTGACGGACGTCATCATGCCGCGCGGAATGTCGGGGTTTGAACTTGGTGGCGTGGTTCATGAGCGAACATCCGCGCCTGTGATCTACATGTCCGGCAACCACGCGCCAGCGGGTCAGCCGCTGCATGATGACGCCGTGGTATTGCCCAAACCGGTGCCCCAGAATGAACTCGCGGTCGCGTTGCGGGCCGTGCTCGATCTGCGCTGAGCCCCGCTGGATCGAAGCCGGACGCGATCATTCGGTACTTGGCATGCAGTTCTGCCACAGTGGTATGCGCTTGACGGCACGGCTCCAGCCTCACAGACGGTCGATCTTGAACATCAGCAGCAGACGCGATTGCGTCCGCAGCACCAGCTCATTGCGCTGTCGGAATCCGCGGCGACAATGCGTGTCGATGTCGGCTACCCAACTCGTCCTTCAAGGCCCGGTCCATTCGTGGAGTTGGCTACGCGCCTCGTTGGCGGCTGCGTGTTGGTCGCTAGCGTCACTCGCGGCGCAGTCACCGGTCGACTTTGCCCGTGAAGTGCGACCGATCCTGTCGGACCGGTGCTTTCTGTGCCACGGTCCGGATGCAGCCAAGCGCGAAGCTGGCTTGCGACTCGATGTGCGAGACGTCGCGCTTGGCAAACTCAAGAGCGGTCGTATTGCTGTCGTTCCCGGCGATTCCGCGAATAGCGAGTTGCTGCGGCGGCTGACCGCGCACGATCCCGAGCAACGCATGCCGCCGCCGGCAAGCAAACTGACCGTCAGTGCTCGGGAGATCGACGTGCTGCGTCGATGGATTGATGAGGGGGCGACCTACGCCGTGCATTGGTCGTTTGCGCCGCTGCCTGAAGTTGTCGAAGTTCCCAAGGTGCGGCAAGTCGACTGGCTGAAGAACGACATCGACGCGTTTGTGCTCACGGACTTGGAGCGAGCAGGAGTCGCGCCATCTGCACCCGCAGAACCGGCGGCGTATCTGCGCCGTGCGAGCCTTGTGCTCAATGGCTTGCCGCCGACGACGGCTCAGCTCGATCGCTTTCTAGTTGATGGGGACGCCACCCACGTCATCGACGAGCTGCTTGCGTCGAAGCGCTACGGCGAGCGCATGGCGAGCGATTGGCTGGACATCGCGCGCTACGCCGACACGTTCGGCTACCAGAGTGATGTCGAGCGGCCGGTGTGGCCTTGGCGCGATTGGGTGATCGATGCGTTCAATCGCAACCTTCCCTACGACGAGTTCGCGACTTGGCAGATCGCCGGGGACCTGTTGCCAGATGCGACGCGAGAACAGCAGTTGGCGACTGCGTTCCAGCGGTTGCACCGTCAAACCAATGAAGGCGGCAGTGTCGAAGCGGAGATGCGGCTCGAGTATGTCGCGGATCGCACTGAGACGTTCTCGACCGCATTCTTGGGGCTGACCGTCGCGTGTGCGCGTTGTCACGACCACAAGTTCGATCCGGTGACGCAGCGCGAGTATTACGAGTTGTCGGCGTTCTTCGACAACATCGATGAGTCGGGCCTCTACTCGCACTTCACGCGGGCGACGCCGACGCCGGCTCTGTCGTTGGCGACGGACAAGCAATCGCAGGCGGAGGCTGCTGCGGTTGCCAAAGTGCGTGAGTTGGAGGCCAGCCTCCCGAAGCTGATGGCCGAACGCAGGGATGCGTTCGATTTGTGGTTGATGACCGCTGACGACGAGGCTCGACCAACCGCCGTTGGCCGTTTTGAGTTCGAGTCCCTCACGGGTGGGGTCTTGGAAAACGGCGCGAACGCGGCGAGGCCCGGCAAGGTTGGCGACGCGCCGAAGTTGGTTCCGGGCTACCGCAGCGATAAGGCGATCGGGTTTGATGGTGAAGACCTCGCCAAGTTCCCGGGCGTTGCGGACTTCGATCGGCACCAGCCGTTCTCGCTCGCATTCTGGCTGAAGGTGCCCGAGGCATACGATCGCGCAGTGGTCCTGCACCGGTCGAAGTCGTGGACCGATGCCGGCAGCCGTGGCTATGAACTGCTGATAGAAGACGGGCAGCTGAGCTTCGCGCTGGTGCACTTCTGGCCGGGCAATGCGATCCGCGTGCGCACGCAGCAAGCGTTTCCACTCAATGAATGGGAACACGTTTGCCTTACCTATGACGGCAGCAGTCGTGCGTCTGGTATGACGATCTACGTCGGCGGCCAGAAGGCTGCGGTGCGTGTTGTTCGCGACAAGCTGACGCGCACGATCAAGGGCGGCGGTGCGGACGCGCTAACGCTCGCGCAACGGTTTCGCGATCGCGGCCTCAAGGGCGGAGCGATCGATGACCTGCGCGTGTTCGACTGCGAGTTGACGGACTACAACGTCGAAGAACTGGTCGAAGATGAGATGCCGCCGCCGTCGGTGGAGCAGGGGTTCGCGCTGTATGTCCGATTCTTCGACAAGCTCTACCGCGATCGGCTTGCAGAGTTGGCCGCAGCACGGCGCGCACTCGGCAAGTTGCGTGATTCGCAAGCCGAGATCATGGTCATGCGTGAGATGGCGACGCGACGCGCGACGTATGTTCGGCCGCGCGGATCGTACCTTGCACAGGGAGAGCGCGTCGACCCGGGTACGCCAGCGTGTTTGCCGCCGTTGCCGCAGAATGCCAAGAACCGATTGGCGTTGGCGCGCTGGTTGACCGATCCGGCGCACCCGCTGACGGCGCGCGTCGCGGTCAATCGCATCTGGCAGATGTACTTTGGCACCGGGTTGGTTGGCACGGCCGAAGACTTCGGTAGCCAAGGTGCGCCGCCGTCGCATGCCAAGCTGTTGGATTGGCTCGCGCGTTGGTTCATCGACTCTGGCTGGGACGTCAAGGCGTTGCACCGATTGATCGCGACGTCGGCGACGTTCGGCCAACACTCGTTGGCTTCTGCCGAATTGCGGGAGCGTGACCCCGAGAATCGATTGTTGGCCCGCGGGCCGCGCTACCAGCTGTCGGCGGAAGTGTTGCGCGACCAGGCGCTGTGGGCTTCGGGCTTGTTGGTCGAACGCATCGGTGGTCGGCCCGTTCGTCCATACCAGCCTGCCGGACTGTGGCAGGAGAAGTCGGGGCAGGTCTATCACCGGGCCAAAGACGATGGCCTCTATCGCCGCAGCCTCTACACGTTCTGGAAGCGCACCTCGCCGCCGCCGGCGATGATGTTGCTCGATGCCAGCAAGCGCGACGTTTGCGTGATGCGGCGGCAGAGCACCACGACGCCGCTGCAGGCGTTGTTGATGCTCAACGACCCACAGTTTGTTGAGGCTTCGCGGGTGTGGGCGGAGCGATTGGTCGCATCGGTGGGTGAGTCATCAGCTGGCGAGCCATCGTCTGAGCCATCGTCTGGCAAAGACAAGGAACTGCTCGCGCAAGTCTTCAGGCGACTGACCAGTCGCGACGTGAAACCGCGCGAGTTGCAGATCTTGTTGGCTGCCTTGCAGGAACAACGCGACGTCTACCGAGCGGATCCGAAGCGTGCTCAGCTGACGGCGTCGGTTGGCGACCGCAAACCTGCAGCGGATGTCGACGTCGTCGAAGTCGCTGCGTGGACCATGGTGATCAGCATGCTGATGAACTTTGACGAAGTAGTGAGGATGCGATGAGCGATGCGATCAGCAGACGTCACTTGTTCGCGCGCGGCGCTACAGGTCTCGGCGCCGTTGCGATGTCGCATCTGCTGCGAGACAAGCCTGCGGGCCAGCTTGTCGCTGATGACACGCAGCCGAAGCCGCACTTTGCGCCGCGGGCCA
>CAXBFC010000344.1:0-9087 GCA_963974725.1 uncultured bacterium
GGAACGTTTGGAAGTCGGCAAGCAACGGGCACGCAATCGCACCGAGCAGGCCACCGGTGAAGTTGTCGGGAGCGTTGCTGTTGGACAGTTGGTAGTTGGTCGCGTCGTTCCAGTAGCCGCGCACACGCTGGACACCGGCGGGGCCATCGATGACCGTGCTCGCCTGACCCATTGCGAATGGCGACACGATGTACGGGGCGAACATCGGGAAGATCGCGTTCGTCGGCACGGTGGACACGTCAGAGCCGCCGCCGGCGTTGCCGCCTTGTTCGAGAACGGTTTCGTCGCGCCACACAAAGTAGGGTTCTTGGAACTCCGGCAAGGGCATGAAGCGGTTGCCGCCATTCTCGGCCCTGACGAAGACCGATGGGTTGATGGTCAGTCGGGCATCGGTGTAGGGAGCCGCGCGCGGTGCACTCGATTCCACGGTGTTGCCGTTGCCGGTCGGTTCCTTGTTGCTGAGGTAGTTCTGTTCGAAGGCTCCTTGCAAGCCGGACTCTGGGAGCTGTGCCAGAGCACCGACGCTGTCGACCGACGAAATCGGGCGATACTCGCTGTGGCCGAGGCGCAGACTGAGCCGATCAAACTCGTCGAACAGAACCGGATCCTCGGCAAAGGGCATCCAATACATCTGTTCGATGTCGAGGTTGAAGTCGAACGGATCGTCGCGCGACAAACTGACGTCGACTTCTCGCCACAGGGTTTGCAGGCGACAGCCCGCCGGGTTGAGTGGGTTCTGAATCGGTTGCCCAAAGCCTGTACCCGCGGAGTTCGTGATCCGCTGGTCCGCCTGGAAGTTGGTCCAGAACAACGTTTGCGGGCACCAGGCTAGCGGGTCCTGGGGTTGCCCGAATGCCGGAGGTGTGACGGCCGGTAGTTGGTTGAAGTTGTCGACGACTGCGCGCGTGCGCGACGTTGGCCGAGCGATCAGGCGACCGTCGAAGTACAAGAACGCGCCGAACAGGTCGGCCAGTTCGTTGGTCCGTGCGGTAGTCGAGCTGCCGAGCGCGCGCACTTCTTCGCCAAGGAACGGGCTCGGGTGTTCGTCTTCGTCGCGATGCGCAAATCGCCGCACGATCGAGACTGCCAGGTTGTCTTCAAACACGGGCGTGCTGCCATCCTTGCGGGTGTCGAGCGTGAAGTCGATGACGATGGAGTTGCTGCGCGCAGCCGTGGTGCCTTGCAGGTCGACCGGGTTGCCGGCGAGGTCGCGCACACCACCTTCGGTTGAGTTGGAGATGACGTGTAGGAAGTAGCGGTAGTCTTCCTCTGGCGTCGCGTTGCGCATGCGTTCGTCGAGGTAGAAGCCGACGATCGGCTGGAGGCGCAGCAGCGTTTGGGAGCCGTCCTCGTCGACGATGCGTGACGCGACCAAGTAGGGCGTGCGGTATTTTGCTTCGTTGAACGTGTCCGGATCCATCCCGATACCGCCGACGTTGTTCGGTCTGCTGGCGATCCACTCGTCGCGCCGGACTTCGCTCGTCAGGTCGCGCATCGCGAAGAACAACGTGTCGGCCCACTTCACCGATTCGATGTCGACGGGCTTCGTGAAGCGCACGATGGCACCCGCGAACGGTGAGACGAACTCGTTGTTCTTTGGCCGGGCTCCGCCCATCGTCAGCGGCTCGGGGGAGAACGTCAGGAAGTTGCTGGGGTCGTCGCGGCCGGTCGCTCCGCCGGCGGTGTATTCCGCGATGCAGATGGCGCTCGGTGCGTTCGCGACCAACCAGGGCTCGCGGGTGCCGAGTTCCGCTGGATAGCCGGGGAGGTTGCGCGGGTCGATCGCGGCGAGCCCGTCCAGCCTGCGAATCCGCACGCGCACATGTTGTGTGGTCGGGCTGTCTTGGTCATCACCCGGATCGGTGACAACTTCGGCGGTGCCGACCTGCTTGCCCGCGCCCGGAAGCTGGAAACGAAAGACATCGCCTCGGTCGATCTCGTGCGACAAGCCGTTCTTGTAGACGGTGACTTCCTGGGTGAACTCGTTGATGTCTTCGACGCGTTCGAGATACATCGGGATCGCACCGACGATGTGCAGCGGCAACGAGTCGCGAACGAAGCCGCGCGAGAGATCTGAGGACGTGTCTGAACTGTTGCCGGACCGGAAGTCGCGGATGATCGCCTGACGGCCGCTGTTGTTGCGGCCGGTGATGCCGCGCGCAGAACTCTCGCGCAGTCCGGGAATCGCCAGTGGCCCATCGAGGGCGATGGCGACGCGGATGTTGGCGCTGACCTGGTCCGAAGATTCGGGCAGCCCGGCCGCATTGTTGGACGTCTGGTATTGCACGCCCTCGGTGCCGAGCAGGACAGGATCCAGCATGATCGTGCGGTCGCCGGCGATGATGCGCACCGGTTGCGGCACGAAACCATCGTCGCCTTCTGGATCGCCGACGATGCGGAGCAGCTGCACAGCTTCGGTGTTGCGAAGCGAGGTCACGGTGCCGGCGGCGTTGCGCGTCACGAAGAAGCTGTCGTCGATGTCGAGCGAGGCGCTGAACGTCAGGCGAATCGCCGAGTTGCGCGGAACGACCGAGTATGGCAGCTGCGTGCCGCCTTGGCCGTAGCGCATGGCGCTGACTTCGCGCAGATTGTCATCCAGTGCTGCGAAGGCCTGTTGGAACGCTTGCGAATCGGGTCTGCGCGGGATGAGCAGCCGCGGTTGCAGCGTGTTGGGATCCGTGCCTAGAAAGTCGTAGAGGATCTCGTTGTCACCGATGGTGGAGTTCGTCGGACGTTGGTCCGAGATGTCGGGACCAATGATCACGTCCGCGGCGAGCAGCGAGATTGCGCCAGACTCGTCGAGTGCGTACACGTCAACGAGGCGGCCGTGCTCGATGCGCACCAGTTCGGGGTGCACAGTCGACTCGGGAGGCGGTTCCCCGATAGTTGACGACTTGGTGCAGGAAAGCAGCGCTACCGAAACGACAGTAAGTGTCGTTGCCAAGCAGCGCACCGTGGTGCCCTTGGGCAGGCGTCGTGCGGTCATATCGAATCGACCGTCTTCTTTGGCCCGCTAGGCGCGATCGCCTCACAAGTTTCAGAAGTAGCGGTTTGAGGGGTTTTTCGGACTCTTGGGGGAAGAGCCGCAAACAACCATGTTCAAACGCTGTGCCACAGATGTAGAGGACGTCGCAACCGGGGTTGCGTCGCTTGCGATGCCGCACGCGCGTGATGCGTGTGCCTCGTTCGTGCGAGTTCGCGCAGCAAGTTTTCTTGCCGCGCGGTGTGCGGGTGTGACTTGGCCGCACTGCGCGACTAGGTCGTTGCGCGACGGGAATCTGGCGCCACGGGGATCTCGCGCGACTGAAGTCTCGCCCGAATGGAGGCGCTCGGACTGCATCACTTGTCGAGTGACGAACGAAGGGCGGTCTCCAGATCGGCGTGTGCAAACTCGAAGCCTGCTGCTAGCAATCGGCAGGGGCGCGCGCGTTGACTGCCGAGCAAGACATCCGTCAGTTCGCCGAGCAACAATCGCAGCATAAAGGCGGGCACTGGCAACACGGTTGGGCGGCGCAACACCTTGCCCAGTGTACGTGTGAACTCGCGATTGCTGACGGGCGTCGGCGCGACTACGTTGATCGGGCCGCGCAGTTCATCATCGATCAGGCTGCGCAGAATGACGCGCACCAAGTCGTGCAAACTGATCCAACTCATCCAGTGCTTGCCGTTGCCGAGTCTGCCACCGATTCCGAGCCGAAACGGTAACAGCATGCGCGCGAGTGCACCGCCGTTGTCAGTGAGCACGATTCCGATGCGCATGTTGACGATACGTGTCTTGTCAGACGCCAGTGGTTGCGTGCCGAGCTCCCATTGCTTGGCGACTTCGGCTAGGAAGTCTGGTTGGGTTGCGAGCGTGCTGTTCTCATCCAGTTGTTCGTCGCCGCGATCGCCGTAGATGCTGATGCCGCTGGCGCTGACCATGACTTGCGGCGGCCGCGCCATGCCGGCGAGAGTTTTGCACAGCTTCTCCGTGGTTGGGCCTCGACTGTCCGCGATGCGCTGCTTGCGCGCCGCTGTCCACCGGCCACCGGCAACGTTCTCTCCGGCCAGGTGGATGACGGCGTCGATCTCGCCAAGCGCGTCGAGGTCGATGGCACCGGTTGTTGGTTGCCACTGCGCGGATTCTTCGGGCGATCGTTCTGGGTCTTCGGTCGATCGTTCCGGGGTGATGGTCTCGCAACGAACGAGTCGCACGACCCGATGTCCGGCATCTTGTAAGGCAGGAACTAGAGCTTTTCCGACGAGGCCGGTCGATCCGGTGATGGCGATTCGCATTGCGTTGAGGTGTTAGGCCCGGCGGTGCTTGCAGGCTGTAACGCGGGATCGCGTTAGGTCTATGATGCAACGTCGATGCGGCCACGACTTCTACAACTGATTTGCGCATTCGCTGCGAACGCGGCAGTTTCATGCCCGGCCCAGGATGCTGGCCTGCGCAGCGAGATCAACGACGCCCTTGAGATGGCGCGCCCGGCGCTACTTGCGCATCTGAAAACTGCCTCCAAAGGTGCTACTCGAACGGGCGAGTTGTCATTGCTTGTGCTCGCGGGGATCCATGATGGCGTCCCGGTCACGGATCCTGCGTTGGCGGGAGCCATCAAGAAATTGGCGAAGGGCAAGCCAAGTCAAACCTACGACCTGGCGTTGCGGCTTATCGTGCTGGAGGCGTGCCCGACGTTTCCCAAGCGCATGGAGATCGCCAAGAAGGACGCCAAGAAGCTACTGACGCATCGCTGTGATGAAGGCACGTTCCAGTATCAGCGGCGGCCGTCAACTTGGGACTTGAGCAACACGCAGTACGGCGCGCTTGGTTTGCGATCTGCCAAGGCATTGGGCATCAAGATCCCGAAGCAAGTTTGGGTTCAGATGGCGCGCGAAGTCGGCGAGCAGCAGGATCCATATGGCGGCTTTGGCTACACGCGGCATCGCAATGGTTGGAAGCCGTACCCGTCGATGACTGCCGCCGGTATCGCGGTGTTGGCGATCTGCAGGCAGGCGTTGGGTGACGGCTATGTGCGCGCCGACGCGATCGATAAGCAGATCACTCGCGCGTGGTCCTACCTCGACAAGAACGCAAAGTCGATCGGTTCGGTCCAGGAGCGCTGGTGCTACTACTTCCACTATGGGCTCGAGCGCGCGGCCATCCTGTGTGACGTAGAGAAGATTAATGGCAAGGCCGACTGGTATGCCTTGGGTGCCCGCATGCTGGTCGACGAGCAGTTGCCAGGCGGCGGGTGGAGCAGCAAGAAGGATGGTTTTCCCGGCACGCATCTCTCCGGCAAGCGCGGCGACTCGGTGCCAACATCGTTTGCGATCCTGTTCTTGCGCCGGAAGTTTCAGAAGAACGCCGGGCCACTGACGGAGAACATCGTGCGCTTGGTCAACATCGGTCCGCGCTCCAAGCCGAAGCATGTCGAAGAGTGCGCGCGTCAGTTGGTCAAGCGCGGCAAGGCGGCTATGCCGGATGTGCTAGAGGCGCTGCGCAGCGATGTCGAACCGCAGCGACAGGCCGCGGCGAAGGCGTTGCAGGGCATTGTCGGCGACACCTTTGGCTACGATGCCAAGAAGGATCGCGACGCCAACAAGGCGGCCATTCGCAAGGCCGTGCACTGGTATCTAAAGAACCGCTAGCCCACAAGGATTGGCTAGAACCAGGCGATCAGGTCGTAGGCCCGGTGGGTGGGGTCGTTGGCGGCGCGATACGTCAGTAGCAGTTCTTCGCCTGGTTTGCCATCGAACTCGCCAACGGTGAGCTTTGTCAGGTGCCACTGCTCGACATCGCGCAGCTTGATGGATGCGGTTGGTTTGCGGTCGCCGACTGACTGGTCGTTCATGCGGTCGAGGAACCCGGAGGCGAGGCCAAAGATGCGATCGATGTCGAAGACCGTGTTCTCGTTTTTGAAGAGCAGGTCGCCAAGCATCTCGGCGCCTTCCTGACTGTCGAGATCGGGTGCCGCTGGCACGTTGGGGAACAGTTGGATGGTCGAATTGTCCTCGGTCACTAGCGCCAGGTCGGGGCGGCCCGCGCTGAGGAACTCGCCGCGCGCCGAGATGCGCGCCTTGTTGATGAGGTTGCTGAAGCGCTCCATCAATTGTTCTTGCTGGCCCAGCAGAGTCAGCAGTGGCGGAATCCGCACGGTCACTGTGCGGCGCCACTTGGGGGCGCCGGCAAAGCCGGTCTTCTCGCTCTGGTAGCCTACCGCGCGAACATCGATGTCGATCGAACGCACCAAGGCCAGCACGATCGTTGCGAGGCCTGGCAACTGCACCCGGAAGGTCAGCAGGTCGTCGCAGTTATCTCGGTCTAGATCGATGAGCAGCAACTGGGTTACGTCATCAGCGACCGCTTGGGTGCGCGCCTGCTGAAATTGCGGACCGCTCGCATTGCCGAGGAAGGTCCAGATCTTGCGGCGGTGCGCGATGACGTGATCCGGGATGCCGTCGCCATTGACATCACCTCGCTGCATCATCTGGTTGTCGCTCAGCACCGCGGTCGAACCGAGGTCCATTGCAGCTTTGGGCGTGCTGTCGACGAACTGCTTGAGGTCGAGTTCGATCGGCTTTTCGAACGTGCCATCCGCGCGCTGCAGGTGATACGCGCGACGGAAGCCTTCTTTCGTCAGCAGGTCGGGGCGGCCGTCGCCGTTGAGGTCTTCGGTGTCAATCTGCGGAATGCGGATGCGGCCCGTCAACTCTTGGTCTATGCCGCCGCCACCACTGTCGACGACCGCGCTCACCGGAACACCGAACGGGGCCATGCTCCGGAATACCGGCACGCTGTCCTCGTCCAGCTTCTTCTTTGGCCGCACCTGAAAGTACGGTTGCACGCCATCGAGGCTGGGCATCATCAGGTCGAGCAGCCCATCCTTGTTGAGGTCGATGACGAACGGCGACAGCTGCGGTTGGTCGACGCGGACGCGGAACTTGGCGCTGCGCGACAGCACGATCTGCTTGCCGGGCACGCCATCCGCCGACCATGTCATGCAGGCGGTGCGACGCGGGGTTGCCAAGATGACTTCGGCGCCTTTTGACGGCAGCAGGTCTTCGACGGCAATCAACGTGTGCGCAGGATCGGTTAGCACGATCTCGCCGCACTGGATCAACTGTTGGTTGTTGTCATCGAGGCCGATGCGCACCAGCGACGACTTGTTGGCAATCAGGTCATGGCAAACCAACAGCAGTTCTTGGCGCCCGTCGCCATCGGTGTCGGCGAGTTGTTGCGACGTGATATTGACGTGCGCGAAGCTTGCGGCGACGCGCGCTTGTGCCGGCAAAGTACTCGCGAGCAAGGCCGCGGCGCTGATGGCAATGGATCTCATCGGCGGAACCTCAGGTGGCGCACTTCGCTGCCTGTGACGAGCAGGATGTTGTCTCCGAGCGCATCGCAAAGCAGGACGCGCGCCTCGTCGGGCACCGGGGTGCGCGCGTCGGGTGGTGCCAAGGTCAGCTCGTTGTTCTTGGCGTTCATGAAGCGGCGTTCGAGGTGGCCGTCGAGCAGCATCAAAATGTCGCCGGCGCGACCGCGGCGACCGGGCCGGACCACAAAGAACGGCTTCTTCAGCTTCGCGTTGGTCGCCAGCGGCAGCGCGCGCGACAGCATCGATGGCGTAACGAACTGGCCGTCTTGGTTGCCGTAGATGCTGACCTGGGCATCGAACGAGCCGTTGCCGGAGCCCGTCAGTTTGGCCATTGCCGAGGTGCGCAGCGTCACGCAGACGAGATCGTTGACGCCGTTGCCGGTGGCGTCGATCACTTGCGGCGGCCGCGCCATGGGTTGCATGCGCAGCCGTTTGTCGGGCTTGTTAGACCACTGGCCCGCTTCGTTGGTGAGGAACAAGTCGACGCGCGCTTCGACTTCGCCGTCGCGTTGCGCCGAGGTCGTCAGCAGCAAGTCGGCGCGGCCGTCGGAGTTGACGTCCGTCCACTGCACGTCGAATGCCGGATCGATCACCTTCAGCCGGTTCTCGGACAGCGGCAACGGTTGCTGGCTCATCGTCAGCGCGCCCGGTGCGCTCTGGATTGCGGCGAACATGATGCCGTTGCGATGCGCGACCAGGTCGAGTTTGCCGTCGCCATCGAAGTCGATTGCCTGGCATTTCGGCGTGCGGGTCGAGGTGCGCACGAGCACGCCGGCGACGTCGGTTGGTTTGCCGCCGCCGAAGCGAAGTTCGAAGCCGTTGTTGTCGCCCGAGACGCCGCGGCCGCGCACTGCTTTGCCGATCTGGTCTTGCCAACGAGGTAGCGTGGTCTCGGCGTGGCGCGCAAACGTTGCCTGATTGTCTTTCTGGTCTTGGAACAACACCGACCAGCCGTCAGGGCGTGGCAGCAGCAGATCCGTGCGGCCGTCGCCGTCGAAGTCGACGGCGGCATCCGGTAGCGGCACGACGCGATCGCGGTCGGCGGCCGGCCAGACCAGTTGGTGGCGCACGAGTGGCCGATACGTCGGTTCCCCGCTCTTCTTGATCGTGACTGCAAACACGTGTTCTGGCGTCAAGACGATCAGTTCGGCCCCGGGTGTTGCGGCGTAGTCGCAGAACGTGAAGGCAACGATGTCGTCCTTGAGTTCGATCGGCTGGTGCGTCGGAGTCGACTTGAAGGCCACGCCGCGGGGCTGGTGCACGTGCATGCGCAAGCTGCGTTTGCCGGTCGAGGAATTGTGGCATGCGAGCACCAAGTCCAACTGCTTGTCGCCATCGAGGTCGGCCATCATCGTGCCGGTGATTTCGAGCGATCCGGGCAACTGCATAGTCGCCGTTTTGGGGTCTTGCGGCGTGACCGCGGCAGCGAGCGAACTCCCGAGCAAGGCTGCGGCTAGCGATACGTTCATGAGCCTTGTTCCAACAGTTGGTCTGCGTCGCCGCCACCAAAGCCGATCAGCCACAGCAGCCGGAAGCGCCATGCTGCCGCGGTGGATTGGTAGTTGATGATGCCAAGCAGCATGGAGCACTCCGTGTGGCCGCGGTCCACAGAGTACGAAAACACGAGTGGCAGCGAGATCTCGGTCATCTCGTGGGCGCGGGCGGTCTTGCTGGCCACGACGGTCTGCCGCGTGTCGCCGCGCAAGAACGTCAGGCGAAGCGAGTCACGTTG
>CAXBFC010000345.1:0-9072 GCA_963974725.1 uncultured bacterium
CCCGCCGCATCGCCCGCGAACTCGCCGACCTGCCGGCGCAACGTGCGCCGCTGCAGCTCGCCATGGGACGTGCCTACCTCTCCCTGGGGCTCTACCAAGACGCAGAACAACAACTCGTCGCCGCCGAACGCACGCTCGCGGAATTGGGCCGCGACCAAGCTGCACACCGCGAAGGCCAGTTCTTGCTCGGTGGCTTGCGGTTCTGCCAAGGCGACAACCAACGCGGCGAACAGCTGATGCGGCAATCCTGGCAACCGACCAAGACGGGACCCGCGCTCGGAGACTTGACGATCGCGTCCCGACATTCGACGTTGGCTACCTGGCTGCGCGACGCAGGCCGGTTCGAGGAGGCGCTATCGTTGCTCGCCAAGGCCCGAGAGATCGCCGGCAGTCGCAGCGACGACGTCGCCCGCGCCGGCTTGGACCTCGACATGATCGAGGCCAGTGTGCTACGCGATCAAGGCAAGCTAGATAGAGCCCGCGAGCTGGCGGTCGCCGCGATCCAGCGCGCCGAAGCTCGCGATGGCAAGGGTCACGGTCGACACGCCAACCTCTACCGAGAGCTCGGACAGATCCTCCAAGACCTCGACGAATTGCACGAAGCTCGCGAAGCGCTACAGCAAGCACTGAGCATCGATCGCAAACTGTCTGGTGAAGACCATCCTGATGTCGAAACCAGCCTCTTCGCCGTGGCGATGATCGAGATCGACCGCGGCGAGTGGCGCGAAGCCGCGAACCTGCTGCGCGAGGTGCTCGCGCGGGACCAACAGCGATTCGGCGAACATCACCCCTCGCCGGCACTGACCATGAGCCAGCTGGCGACGGTGCTCGGCAACCTCGGGGAGACGGACAAGGCCGAACCGATGTTTGCCGAGGCGCTCAAGCTTCAACAGGAACTGCTACCGGCAGAGCACCCCGAAATCGCGACCACGCTGTCGAACATGGCGTCGTTCTACAATCGCTTGCGTCGTTTCGACGAGTCGGTGCCGTGCCTCGAGCAAGCTCTCGCCATACGACTGCAGGCGTATGACGAAGAACATCCGTCGGTGCTGACGACGCGCCAGCAGATCGCGGTCGTGGAACTCGGCCGCGGCAACAGCAAGGCCGCCGAGGCACAGTTCCGAACGCTGCTCGAACTTCGCCGCAAGGTGCGCGGGGATCACTCCGAGACCGCAGGAAGCTTGCTCAGCCTCGCAACCTGTATTGCTCGGCAAGGACGTCCCAAGGAAGCGATTCCGCTGTTCCAAGAGTCGGCGGCCATGTTCCGTCGAACGATGCCCGCAGGCCACGAGACCATCGCGCGACCGCTGCTTGGCGAAGCGTTGGCGCACCTCCGCATCGATGGCTTGCCAAGCAAACCGGCCGAAGCGTTGTTGCGCGAAGCGCAACGACTGCGCCTCGCGACCATTGGCGAAGGCCACTTCCGCACGCACTACACCCAGTATTGGCTGGTCCGCTGCCTGATCCAGAACCAGAAGCTCAACGAGGCGCGACAACTGGCGACTGCGACGGTCGCGTTGCTACGTAAACACCGCAGCGACGAGCAACTGCTGGCGCGAACCGAGCAGTTGTTGGCAAGCCTGAAGCAGTAACCGTTTGCTAGCGCCCGCCCACGGTTTTGAGCAGACCTTGCAGCAGCGCCTCCAACTGCGACCAACCGGTGTGCAAGCAACCACCGTGTCCAGCGCCTTCGATCACGTGCAGTTCGAGATCGGCGCGCGCAGCAGCCAGGCGTTCGCCGTGAGCGACCGGAATCAATGCATCGTCGCCGGCATGCACCAGCACGACCGGAATGCTGGGCGGTAACGCCGCTAGACTCGCACGCGGCGAAACGTCCTTGAGGTCGACGCCGAGCTGCAGCCAGGCCGCAAATCGAACGGATGCGGACGCGAGGTGGCGCAGGGGCCCCAGCCCAGCCATGCGTTCGTCGAGCATGGCCGACAAGTCGGAGAACGAACTCTCGACGAACACGCCATCAGCGCGCGCCTCGGCCGCGGCACGCAAGACACTGGCGCCGCCCATCGAAATGCCCAGCAGCACCAACGGGCTGTTCTCGAACTCCGGTTGCGCCCGGATCCATCGACTGGCCGCAACCACGTCGGCCGCTTCCCGTCCACCGAGGGTCGTCGTCACGCCTTCGCTTTGGCCGTGGCCACGGAAGTCGAACGCGAACACGTGGCATTCCAGGATCCAGGCCAGCTGGGCGTAAGCGAAGAAGTTTGCACGGTTCGCGCCGAGGCCATGGCAAACGACGACCACAGGCCTTGGCTGCGCGGGCTCGCTATCTGGTTGCGTCAGCAAGGTCCCTCGCAACAACAGTCCGTCGTCGTTCGGGAACTGCACTTCGCGCTGCACGCCGTCGGCAAAGTAGACGTTCGGTTCTTTGCCAATCGCGACTCGACGCGTCTGCAATGCGACGAACAACTGCGGCATCGCAAAGCCGATCATCACCATCGCAGCCACCAGGCGCGTCAGCAGCGGTCGCTTGCATGCGCGTTCGAGCAGCCACTGCAGACCGTGGTAGACGAACCGAAGCGACAATACCCAGATCGCCATGTAGAGCCCGAAGCCAATTGCCTGCCCCCACGGAACCGGTGCCTCGAGCAGGGACGCCATGCTGACCACTAACATCGCGGCGATGCCAAATGTGCCAATCAGGATGGCTGGCAGCTCAACGAACAGCTGGCGACGACGGCGAACGACCGGCAAGCGCAACGTCAGCGGCGCGTGCAACAGCAGCACCAAGCACAGTGCCACGTCGACAACCGACTCGGCGTAGCACAAGAACATCGCTGCCAACGCCGTTGGCAAGCATGCCATGACCACCGCGGCGGTCCCCAAACGCGAAGCAACCACCTGCGGCGAAGCAACCGCCGGAGCGTCGTCGTTCATGTCCTAGTGGACGACGCCTTCTGCAGTTTCTTCCACTTCGGATAGAGCCACATCACGTAGCCACTGATCCCCAGAAACAGCAGGATCATCGCCACGATCGGCATGACGCGGTCGTGCGCGAAGTCGCCAAACCATGAACCGTCGTGCAAACGCTCAAGCCAATCACTGCGGCGCACATTGGGACCAGAGGTGCGCAACGTGATTGCACAGACCTGCACTTCGATATCGTCGTGGCGGCTGATCACCTTATGCAGGCGCTTGCTTGGCCGGAAGTCGATGCGCGCAATGTCGTCCTCGGTCTGGAACTGCGGCAGGTCGAGCGCCAGCACCGCCTCGTAGACTTTGGCCAGCGGCTGCGCCTCCGCCAAGGTGCCTTCGGCACACTTCATGGCATCCGGCTGGATCCACGCGTAGTCCTTCTTGACCAACAGCAAGAGCCCCGTCGTCGCGGTCATCAACAGCACCAGACCGGCAGTGATGCCGAGCCAGCGGTGCAGCAACCAGATCGAACGGAACACGCGCATGGCTAGTCCTCGGCGTAAGTCGCCATCAAGTAGCGCGGCTCAAGGTCTTCGGACTTGGCTGAGAACAGCGGCAGGCCAGCTGCGAACAAGGCATCGGCAGCCAAGTCACGGGCGACGACCACCTCGACCTGCCGTTCGCGCAGTGGTTCCCTGAGCTGCTCCGCAAATGCCGGCGGCATGACCACACGCTCGCCGGGCTCAAGACTCGCGAGCACCTGTTCGGTATTCGTCGCGTTGGCCGCCTCGAGTTCGATCAGCTTGCCGTCCTTGTATTCAAAACGAGCCGTATGGTAGCGACCGCGGCGCGCATCGAGCAGCGGCCGCACGCGCATGCCATCCGCCCTTTGGCCACCTGGAGCCTGATGCACTGCGTTCTGATCCACTGCGTTCTGATCAACTGGGCTCTGGGCAACTGGGCTCTGATCAACTGGGGCTTGGGCACACGCGTAGTGCGCCAGCAGCGCCAGGCTGTCGACGGCCTGCACCGGGATGTTGCCAAACGACTGCAGGAAACGCACGAACGTCACCGCGACCCGCAGGCCGGTGTATGAGCCCGGGCCGACATCGACAACGACCTCATCGATCTGCGCCGGGGTCAGACCATGCTGCTCACACAGCGTCTGGCACAAGCGCGTCAAGTCCCCGCGCTCGCCCGCTGGTGAACGCACGACGTGGATGGCACCACCGATCGATAGCGCAGCCGAGAACGGCGCGTCTCCCGTCAGGTTGCTTCCGCTAACCGCGAGCCGCGTGCTCACGCACCAAGCTCCGCCTGGATCAGCGCGGCGAACTCGTCGCACAGACGCTCGCACAGGTCTCGATCCTGGGCCTCGATCATCACCCGACACTTCGGCTCGGTGCCGGAGTAACGCAGCAGTAAGCGACCGTTGTCGCCGAGTAGCGCATCGACTTCCTTCTGCTTGGCGACGATCGCTGGAATCGTCGCCAAGTCGGGCTTGTCGCGCACTGGCACGTTGATCAGCTTCTGCGGGAAGCTTACGAAGACGGACAGCGCTTCCGACATCGGCATGTCGCCAACATCCGCCAGCAAACGCAGGCCCGTGTAGAGGCCGTCGCCGACCAACTCGTGATCGGTAAACAGCGTGTGCCCAGACTGCTCGCCGCCGATGGCAAAGCCATGTTCGCGCATCGCAGCAACGACATGGCGATCACCGACCGGGGTGACATGCACCTGGACTCCAGCATCCTTCAACGCGTGGTGCATGCCGAGATTGCTCATCACCGTAGCCGCGACCGTTTCGCCCGGGAGGGTGCCCGCCGCGAGCATGCGTGTACCAAAGAACGTCAGGACCGAGTCGCCGTCGTGAATCTGCCCTTTCTCATCGACGAAGATGCCGCGATCGCCATCGCCATCGAGACAGATGCCAAAGCACGCTCCGTTCTGCTTGACGATTTCCGCGAGGTGCTCCGGGTGCAAGGCCCCGACATCTTCGTTGATGTTGAAGCCATCCGACTCGCAACCGACTTCGATCACTTCGGCGCCGAACGTGCGCAGCATGCGTGGACCGAGGATCGCACCACCGCCGTTCGCGGCGTCGATGCAAACCTTGCGGCCGGTTAGATCGAGGTCGGGGAAGCGGTGGCCGAGTAACTCTTCGTAGTGCAACAGCAACTTCGAAACCGACTTGATGCGCGGCTCGGTCGGCGAGTTGGGACGCAGTTCGTTGGCGAGTGCCGCGATTTCTGACTCCAACTCATCGCTCATCTTTGAGCCATCGCCAGCGAAGATCTTGATGCCGTTGTCGTGCGCCGGGTTGTGCGACGCACTGATCATGATGCCGGCGGAGTATGGCTCGTGCTTGGTCAACAAAGCCAACGCGGGCGTCGTCACCAGGCCGACATCTGCGACACTGACGTCCGCAGCCATGATTCCCTGCACCAGGCAGTCGAGAATCCACGACGCCGACTCGCGGCCATCGTTGCCGATCAGCACGCGGCGCTGCGCGCCATCGCCCTCGCGCATCAACAGAACCCCAAGGGCTGAGCCAATGCGACGTAGCGTCTCGGGCTCCATCGGCGCTTCGCCGGCGCGTCCGCGCAAGCCATCGGTGCCGAACGTGACAGGTTCAAATGTGCTCATTACTTGGCACGCATAGTGACGGTCAGCGACTCTTCGAGCCAGTACTCGTTGTTCGGATAGCGATGCAACAACGGACCATCCAGCAAGATCCAAGGTGACAACTGTAACTCGGGACCGAGCGGCACCCCGCTCGCGAGGTCATTCAGATACACCTCAAGGCGCAGGTTTTGCGTCGCCCATTTCTGACGTTCGTCGTCATCGCGCCCCTGCATCAGCAAGCCCAGACTACCCGAGAAGCTGACGCTGACCGGCACGACCTTCTCGTCGGCTTCGTAGCGCTTGCTCTGATCGGCTCGCTTGTCGCGAACAACCAGCGGCAAGTTCAGCGTGTAGGTCTTGCGCACGGCCGCCAACGGAATCGTCACTTGCGGCACGACGCCTGCCGCGTCCGGGTAGACCTCCAACGCAACACCATCGACAACCGTGATCGTCGCGGTCGCACTGGTGTCCTGCGGTCCAAAGCTGAGCTCCGCCTGGAACGGCTTCTTATCCTTCCGATTCAGCAGACTCCGCACGATCTTGGCAGGACCGACCAGCGTGATACCACGCGGGCTGAAGGTCGCCTTTTCGGTGCGCATCCGGGAGTGGTCTCCTCGCTTCGAGACGAACTCAACCATGCTCGGCAAGATCGTATCCACGGTGACCGTGTCGCGAACCTCGACCTCAATGCGGATCCGCGGGGGGATCAACTCGATGGTCAGATCCTCGTGCCGAATATCCCGCTCGATGTCGGCAGCGGTGATCTCGACAAACTCAACATCGGATTGGTTGCCGCCAACGACGTCGCCTTTGCTAGTGCTGTCGCGATTCCACTGGCGCCCCAACAGCGACATCACCCTCAGCCGCAGCGGATCGTTCTTCAGGCGATCGATCCGGTAGCGCGGGCCAGACATCTTCACTTCGATGGTCGTCGCAACCGCATCACCATCGAAGAAGTGCTTCTTGATGACGCCACTCGGCAAGAACACGACGAACTCGCTGCTGTCGCGCTTGCCGTCCTGGTCCCTCATCTGGTCGCCAGCCGTCAACGGCAGCGTGAAGGTTTCCGAGTCCATGATGCGGCTATCGATGAAGAACCACAGCAGCACGGCGAGCCCGATAGCGACCATCTTGCGGTAGGGATCATCGATGATCATCGCCCACACGCCGCGCTTGCGACGATCGACACTCATGAGGAGCTACTCCGGCCAAAAACTTCGTCGAGAGCGGCTTCGAGTTTCTCAAGCGTCAACCCGTGGTTGAGCTTGCCGTTGCTCGCCGTCGAAATATTGCCAGTCTCTTCGCTGACCACGATGATCAACGCATCGGTCTCTTCGGACAATCCGAGCGCCGCGCGGTGACGCGTGCCGAGCCGCTTGTCGATATCTGGATTCTGACTGAGCGGGAACAGGCACGACGCGGCGACGATGCGATCATCCTGCACCACCACGCCGCCATCATGGAGCGCGCTCTTCGGGAAGAAGATCGACTCGATCAGGTAGGAGTTGAGTTCCGCATCGATGGTGATGCCGTTCTCCGACAACTCCGACAACGATGCTTCGCGTTCGATTGCGATCAGCGCGCCGATGCGCTCCTTGCTGAGCCGCGCGACCGCGCGCAACAGGCGCGGCACGATCTTGGCGTCACGGCGGAAGAACCGGCCGAAGATCGGGGCGTCGCCGAGATGCACGATGGCGCGCCGGATCTCAGGGTGAAACACCACCACCAGGCCAAGCACAACCGACGGCGCCAACTGCTCGACCAACCAATCCAAGCGGTCCAATTCCAACCGCTCGGCCAAGATGAAGAACGCCACCGCAAACGTGCTGACCACGAGGGCCAGACCGCGGATCACGCCAGAGCCACGCGTCGCGCGCAAGAAGCGCAGCACGACGTAGATGAAGACCGCGAAGATCCCCACCTCAATCATCATCTTGCCGGCATCAAACAGTCCACTGAAGTTGTCTTCAGCAGGGTTCTGCTGCGCGAGCAAGGATGGGATCATGAGTGGTCAGGCCTTTCGATCAGGCGCCCGAGAAGCCCACGTCGGGCTTTTCGTCAGAGGAAGTTTCGTTACCAGCAGGTGTTTCTGGCTCCGGCTCTGGCTTCGGGGCATTGCGCGCGGCTTCGCGTTCTACGGATTCACGGTGACGCTCTTGCGCCGCCCGGAACTCTTCGAGGTTGTCGCCACGCAAGACCGCACCGGCCTCATCCCCGCTGAGGGTCTCGTACTTCAATAGCGCGGCCGCCAGGTTATCGAGCACTTCCCGCTTGTCCTTGAGCATGGCGGTCGCAGCCTGATACTGCTCGTCGACGATGCGCCGCACTTCGTCGTCGATCGCCTGCAACGTGCGCTCGGAGACACCGCCCGACAGCCTGAACTCCTGGCCAAGGAACGGGTTCTCATCGTCTGCCGTGTATTTGATCGGGCCGACCTTCTCGCTCATACCCAACTCGCACACCATCACGCGCGCCAGATTGGTCGCTTGCTCGATGTCGTTTTGGGCGCCAGCAGAGACGTCTCCGAAGACCAACTGTTCGGCAATGCGGCCGCCGTAACAAACGGCGATGCGGCCAAGCAGCTTCTTCTGCCAGTGGTTGTAGTCGTCCTTCTCGGGCAACGACATCGTCGCTCCGAGGGCGCGACCACGGCTGACGATCGTGACCTTGTGCACCGGATCCTGATCCGGCGTCATCATCGAAACGATCGTGTGACCAGCTTCGTGGTAGGCCGTGACCTTCTTGTCCTCCTCCTCGATGGCGCGACTCTTCTTCTCGCGGCCCCAGCGCACGCGGTCGCGCGCCTCTTCGAGATCGGTCATCTCGACCGAGTCCTTGTTCTTCATCGCCGCCAGGATCGCCGCTTCATTGATTACTGCTGCCAACTCGGCACCAGAAAAGCCTGCGGTTGCCTTGGCGATGCGCTTCATGTCGACGTAGCTGGCGAGCTTGATCTTGCGCGCGTGCACGTTGAGGATCGCTTCGCGGCCCTTGACGTCTGGACGATCGATGACGACCTGACGGTCAAAGCGACCCGGGCGCAGCAGCGCGGGATCGAGCACATCAGGACGGTTGGTCGCGCCGATCAGGATGATGCCCTTGTCGGAATCAAACCCGTCCATCTCAACCAGAATGGCGTTGAGCGTTTGTTCGCGCTCATCGTGTCCGCCGCCCATGCCGGTGCCGCGCTTGCGACCAACGGCATCGATCTCATCGAGGAAGATGATGCATGGGCTCGCTTCACGGGCTTGCTTGAACAAGTCGCGCACGCGGCTCGCACCAACGCCGACAAACATCTCGACGAAGTCACTACCACTGATCGAGAAGAACGGCACTTCGGCTTCGCCAGCAATCGCCTTGGCGAGCAGCGTCTTACCCGTGCCAGGCGAACCAACCAGCAGCACGCCGCGCGGGATCGAACCACCGAGTTTGGCGAACTTACCCGGGTTCTTCAGGAACTCGATGATCTCGCGAACCTCGGCTTTGGCCTCTTCCATCCCGGCGACGTCGTCAAACGTCACGTTGGTGCGGCTTTCCTTGGTGTAGAGCGAAGCGCGCGAGCGACCGAAGTTCAGC
>CAXBFC010000346.1:0-9052 GCA_963974725.1 uncultured bacterium
CTCGTTACTCATTGATCTCGTTTTCAATGTGTCTCATTCACGTTGACACGCACCGCCTCGCGCCGCCCACGTCGTGTTGGCGAGCACGGCACTGGTGTCTCGAAACCCGAACGCCTCTTGATGGTTGATCGCCGATGCTAGCTGGACTACCCGAGTGGCAATTCGACGTTGTAGCGTTCGCTCAGATCGCTGGGCTACTCGCTTGCGCGTTTCTGCTGGCGTTGCCAGTCGGATGGGATCGGGAGCAAGCCGATCGATCGGCCGGATTGAGAACGTTCCCGCTGGTTGCCGTATCGGCGTGCGCCTTCTTGACGATGAGTCGCATGGCGTTCGCTCCTGACGCCCAAGCACGGGTCATGCAAGGACTGATCACTGGCATTGGCTTTGTCGGTGGTGGCGCCATCCTTAAGGACGGCAGTCGCGTGCGCGGCACGGCCACGGCGGCAAGTATCTGGACAACTGGCGCCATTGGTGCGGCGGTTGCCTTGGGCCGGTTGGATGTCGCGCTCGCTCTCAGTGCCATCACGTTCGCGACACTGCGTTGGCTACACGGGGTTACATCCGACTCCCAGAAGTCCTAAACCAGAGGTCTTCAAACCCCAGAAGTCCTCAAGCCGAGGGTCGGCAGATGGACGGAGCCAGCTCTAGTCAGCAAGATCGTCTCCCAACGCTGACCCATTTTTACCAACGTCCTTGAGTGCCTGTACGGCGAGAGAGGCCGATAGAAGCGGCTACGACGGCGGGGTTGTGGTGCATTGGCAACCGTGCTGCGCGCTGCAGCCCGATTTCTCTGCACGCGATTCGGAATCGTGTTAACGTGATTGCCCGAAGGACGCCAGCGGCCCGGTTTTCCGAGGCGCAACCCCGCCTGCTGCGGCGTTCCTACGTGCTATGGACTCCGATTCCGACCCGCTCGAACACGTCGCCGACCTCTTTACCCGTATTCTGCTTGAGCGCCAGGCTCAGGAAACCAGCGAGTCCGTGGTTCCTCAAAGGGACCCCGAAACCCTGCGCGAGGCCCTGGATCTAGAGCTGCCCGAACAAGGGCAGGATCTGGAGACCGTTGGGCAGCGCCTCCGGGAGCTAGTGCGGCACACGCCGACGACGGCTTCCGGTAGCTTCTTCAACCAGCTGTTCGGTGGCCGTGAGCCGGCCTCGCTGCTGGGCGAGACCGTTGCGGCGGCCCTCAACAACTCGATGTACACCTACAAGGTCGGCGGGGCCCAGGTGTTGGTTGAGCTCGAACTGATCCACCAGATGGGTCTACTGGTTGGCTTCAAGGCAGCTGACGGCGTCTTTACTCCAGGCGGTTCCCTGTCGAATCTGTCTGGCATGCTGCTCGCTCGAGATCGCGCCCGACCGCGTCTGCGGGAAGAGGGGGTCGGTGGTCCAGCTCTGCGCGTCTACAGCTCCGAGGAATGCCACTATTCGGTCGCCAAGGCGGCCGCCCTGCTCGGCATTGGCTTGGACAACCTTGTCTATATTGCTACCGATGCGCGTGGGCGCATGGATCCCGACGCGCTCGAAGAGGCGATTCGCGTCGATCTGGCGGCCGGTTACCGGCCGATGATGGTCAATGCCACCGCCGGAACTACCGTTTTGGGCGCCTTTGACCCGCTGGACAAGCTTGCTGACGTGTGCGAACGGCACGACCTGTGGCTGCACGTGGACGGGGCCTTCGGCGGCTCGGCCGTGCTCGACCCAGCACAAGCTCACCATCTGTCGGGATGCGACCGAGCCGACTCGATGTCGTGGGATGCCCACAAACTGATGGGGGCTCAGATCTCCTGCTCAGTGCTGTTGGTGCGCGAGCGAGGCCTCCTGGCCCGCAGTCTCGACGAGAACGCCAGCTACCTGTTTCAGGGTGATGGTCGCGAGTTGAACCCAGGAACGCGTTCTCTGCAGTGCGGGCGCCGCAACGACGCCCTAAAGCTCTGGACCCTCTGGCAGACTTTGGGCAACGCGGGGTTGACGGAACGTCTGGCGGGCTTCCGCAGCATGGCGCTGAGCGCGGCGAAGTTGGTGCGAAAGGCTCCCGATCTCGAGTTGGTGCGCGAACCCGAGTTCCTCAACGTCTGCTTCGCAGTCGAAGGCGTCTCGGCCAAGGAGCTCTGCGCCGAGCTGTCCGATCGTGGACTGGCGATGGTCGGCTACGCAATGGTGGACGACGAGGCGGTCGTGCGCTTGCCCCTGGTCAACGCCCAGGCTGGCGAGGACGAGCTGGAGCTGCTCTTTGCGCAACTGCGCGAGGTTGCGGCTGAGCTGCGCGACGAGGCTGCCGAATCCGATAACTCGGTCAAGGCGATCCGGGCGTGAGTTGCTCGGTCGGAACTCGTTGATGGCCGATGAGGTGTTGACGGTTGCGGCCGAGTAGTTCCGGCTGAGATGCCGCGGACAGTGGAAACCTTCGCGGTTCGACCGCCTTCGCAGTATCGGTGCGCGAGCGCCCAGCTACGCTCTCCGGATGCAGAAGTATTTGAAGGCGAGCGCCGTTCTCGTGCTGGGAATTCTCGGTGGCTGTGCCACCGATGAGGATCGCGGCACTCACTCCGATCATCCCAGCGCAGAACATGCGACGCACGACCGTGGCATTAGAACCGTGACTGCGGAGCAAGCTGCCGACTTGATTGCAAACCACCGGGACGTTGTCGTGCTCGACATCCGAACTCCCGCCGAATTTGCAAGCGGCCACATCGCTGGCGCCATCAACATCAACAGTGCTGCGGCCGATCGCGACGAGCAGCTTGCCGCACTCGACAAGAGCAAGACCTACGTCATGCATTGACGATCCGGTGGCCGGAGCAGCAGGTTGCTGCCCACACTCGAAGAGCTTGGCTTTCAGAGCATCGCCCACATGAAGTGCGGGTTGTCTGGATGGACCAAAGCCGAGAGTGCGATCGAGAAGTAGGCCGATTCTCCAGGCCTGACCGTGTCTTCGCATGGTTGGGGTGGAGTTTGTGCGGTGGGGTGGCATCCTTGCTGCCATGAACGCTTCGCTTGAGAAGACTGTTGGTAAGTTGCTCGTATGCCTGGTTGTAGCCATGTTGCCTGCGCAAGAACGCGCGGCCAAACAGCCGCTTGGCGGGCCGATCGTCGTGAAGATCACGACGTTGCTCAGCGGCCGGGTGGTGGAAGTTGAACATCCAACGACCAAGAAGAAGGCGAGGCGGACCGTTGATCGCAAGCTGCAGTGGACGGTTGGCAACAAGACCTACACAACCTTCAAGGCGGCTTCTGAGGCTCTGAACAATTTGGCGGCCGACCCCGCGTCGCTACGTCCCGACCCGTCGACTGGCGGCAGGAAGCTGGCTGGTCTACGCGTCGCTCCCGGCCCGAATGTGCAGTGGGCCGAAGTCCTACAGCTCTGGGATGCATCGACGTCGGCAGGCTGGTATTCGTTCGCGCTCGAAGGCGTCGGCACGGAGTTTCTGATGCCGAAGGCGATCGCCAATCCCGTCGTGCACCAGGCGGACCTGATCGTTCCTCACTGCATCTACTGCGAGCCCGACGAGTCTCCGCCCAAACTGCGGCCGACCATCGATGTGCATCGCAATGGGCATGTCGTTTCGGATGGCCGCCGCGTGTTTGCGTGGCGGGCGGGGCAAGTCGAAAACCTCGGGCCGATGCGCACCGAACTGCGAGCCTTGCGCGCCAAGATGGAGAAGGCCGGCAAGCTGCGTGCTCGCCCGCAGGCTGACGGCAAGTGGGTTGACATGCGCCTGCTGATCCGTGCCGACGGTGAGGCTTCTTGGCGCGACGTGTTGCGGTTGTTGCGCGAACTGACGAAGCCCGACGTTGGTTTCTGGAAGCTCGACCTCGCGGTGTCCGAGGTTCCGAGCCGGTTGCGTTGATTTCGAAGTGACTCGAGGGGCGGCCGCCAGCGAACACCGCCAGAGGCCCGGCCGAACAGCCGCGGCCAACGCCTGCGGCGGTCTCGCCGCACTAGGCTGCCCACGAAAGCCTGGCCGAACCAATTCGCCTGCGTTCTCGCGCACCATCACACACGGTGATTCCATCCACCCGCGAGACACGCTGACTACCGGCCACACCTCTAGCCCTCGAACAAGCGCAGTAGGCAGCGCAACGAAGTCGATGTCGTGCTCACGGTTCCCTGCTTGTCAAGCCGCGGCTCAACGTGATGCCACTCGGTGCCGTTGCGTCGAGCGCAGCCGTTTGGAAGTAGAAGTTGTTGCCGAGCAACGCCGGGACGTTTGGCAGCGGCAACGCCCAGCGCGCATACCCCAGCCCGTCCGCAGCAAGCAAGGTACTGGCAACTCCGGGGAGCACCAACAGCGTGCAACCCAGCACTGGCACGTTGACGTCTTGGTTCGCACCGATGATGGCGACCGGTGAATTGGCGGGGGCCATGGCCACTTCAAGAGCGAAGTTGGCTTGGTCAAGGTCCGGCAGATCGGATGCGGTCAAGTGCGGCGCGGCCGCAGTGCATGCCGTTCCGTAGGCCTGTGCGCTCGACGGGCTCGGAAGCAACTCGAGCATGCTGAGGTATTCACTGACGGCCAGGCGTCCGTTGGGGCCAGTAGTCGCGACGGGAGAATACGCGGTCAACGGGTGATCGGAGCCGAACTCGCCGGCGACCGGCAGCGGCGTCCATGCCAAGCCATCGTATTCCCACAAGCGGTAGCCATCGACGTAGGTTTCGACCGACACGATGGCCTGCCTGGCCCAATCAAACGCCATCGTGCAGGTCGATGATGGCGCCGGAGCGATGCCTGTCAGCACTTGCGTCCAACTGGTGCCATCGTGCTCCCACGTATCGTTGTAGACCGTGCTGCCACCGGCGAACGGCGATAGGTTTTGTCCGCCATACAAGACGATGCGGTCGCGAATCGGATCGTAGGCCATCGCGTGTTGGCGTCGCGCACCCGGTTGTGGGCCGTTGGTGAGTTGTTGCCAGTTGGTGCCGTCGAATCGCCAGGTGCCGCCGAGTGCGCCGTACGGAGTTGCCGTGTCGGTGCCGCCGAATAGCAAGGCGTGGTTCTGGGTTGCATGGAACGCAATGGCGCTCTCCATTCGCGCCGATGGACCGGCAGCCGTTGCCAGTTGCGTCCAGCTGACGCCATTCCATCGCCAGGTATCGCTGAGCATGGCGCCCGTTGGATCCTGTCCGCCAAAGACGTAGGTCGCCGTCGACATCGACCACATCGCGAGGTCCGAGCGCGGCGGTGGTCCACCGGTGCTGAGTGTTTGCCAGTTGCTGCCATCCCACGACACCAAGGCTTGCCCGAAGTTTGTCTGGCCATTGAAGGCGCCGCCAAAGCGAAGCACCAGACTGCCCGTGTGGTCGGCAGTTGCTCTGCTGCCATAGCCGAGGTACGGCATGTCGCCGAGTCCTGCTCGCGGACTCCATTGCGTGCCATTCCACCCGAATACCGCACCGGATCTGCCAAGGTTGTCGTTGGAGCCGATCAGCAACGCTTCGGCGCGCGCCTCATCGAACACCAGCGGTCCTGGAGATGATCCCGCGGGCAACGGTGGGGCAGCACGTTGTAGCCAGTTGTTGCCGTCATACTCCCACAGCTCCATGGACGTTTGCGGGCCGCTGGCGCTGCGGCCGACGAGCATCGCGACGTTGCGAGCGCTATCAAACTGCATCGCACCGAAGGTTCCCGCTGTTGGCGTCGTCGCTGTGGTCACCGCAGACCAATTGCTGCCGTCCCATTCCCAGGTGTCGTTGAGCACGGCGGCGCCGACCCCGCCGAACAGCACCGTTCGTTGCCGCGTGCTGTCGTAGCACATGCTTGGGAAATACCGCGCCGTCGGAGTGACCAGCGGGCTGTGTTGCGTCCAGCTCGTGCCGTCGAACGTCCAGGTTCCGGTCAGCGGGACTGCGTTGAACCCGCCAAATACGACCAGCTCGCCGCGTTGTTCGTCGTAGCTGATGCCCATGCCCCAGCGATCTTGCGGCCCACCAGGAACTGGCATGGCTTGCCAATCGTGTCCGACACGCTGTCGGAAGCTAAACACCTGGCCGACGCCCCAACCGCTTTCGGCTACGGTAATCAAGCGATCGTTGCCGTGATCCATGTAGCAGGCGCCCGGGGCTGAGCCGGCGTCTGGTGCGCGGTGCCACGCGCTGCCGTCCCATTCGTAGCTGTAGCCGCTGGCGTCCGGCATGACGACGCGTTGCCGCGCGCGGTCATACGTTGCCGCCGAAAACCACCGAGAACCGACGTGCCGAAGCTCTTGGGCGGCAAGAGACGTGGCGGCAAGCAGCGCTAGAAGAGGGGCACATCGCAAATGATGATTCATGGCAGAGGGTCCAGCAAGTATAGGCCAAGGCGCGTTCTTGTTCCGGGGTCGGAACAACAGGGAGTGCGTCGGCGAGTGTCGATGGCGAGGACACTTTGGTCTTCCCCCGCACCGTGCGCAGACCCGCTGATTAGCAAGATCCGTGCCTTGTCATTGGTGTCGGGACTCGGGGTGGCGGCGCCCGAACTGCGTGTCCGCCCGACTGGCGGCCTTCCCTGATTCGCACGGCAGCCATGTTGTCGCGAGATCTCAAATGGTGGTGGTAGAGTGTAGCGACGCCGCATGAGCTTCCTTCGTCCGACCATGGCACTCGTGTTGTGCTTCGCGCAGTTGGCCAGTGCCTGTGCCCAGCAGCAACCGAGCAGGCCTGCCTTCGAGCAGCGACTGCAGGATCTCTATGCGACGTTCCGGAAGATGCCGGAGCAATGGCATGGAGTGCTCAGCACGCCACAGATCGATGTGTTGGAAGACACGTTCCTGTCGCTGGAAGATGCATCTGCCGATGAGCTGGCCACGATGGCCAACGTACTGCTCTTTGCCGAAGCGTGTACGCCAGAGCAGCGCCGCGAGATGGTTGCGTTTGCTTGCGATGGCAACGGCGAGCAGTTGCGCTGGCCAATGGTGTTGGTCGCGATCCATCACCGACGTTACGACGATGCGGCGCGCTTGATCGTGACCGCATGTCTGCCGTTGCCAGCGCAGCAGCGTCCGTATCGGGTTTGGAAGTGGTGGCAGCACTTGATGATGCCGCGGCCGGACTACTACGAAGCAACTCGCGATCTGTCGTTGGCTCTGTTGCGGCACTTCGAGACGGCACACAAGGCCGAGCGCGATACGATCCGAGACATCCTGGGCAAGTTGCAGATGACCGAGAAGGACTTGCCGGCGCTCCGCAAGATGACGCTGGAGTCGTTTGCCCGTCAATCGGGCGAATGGGAGCTAAGCGTTGCCGCTGAGGAGCGGAACCAACCTGCTCGCATTTGGATCGAAGACCGGCATGGGTTGCGGGCAATGGATCGTGCTGCGTTTCGTTCGTTGCGTCGCTTGTCGTGGCGGCAAGAGGTGCGGCTGCAGTCCGGTTGGGGCAAGTATTCGCCGACCGAATGGGGGATGTGGCAAGCGTCGCCCACCGCAAGCTTGCTGGCACGCGCCGTCACGCTCGCCGGCGATGAGACTGGTCACTTCGCGATGCCACACGGTGTGGTGATGGTGCGCAACCGGTGCACCGATTCGGAACGACTACACAACGTCACTGAGATTGGCAATGACACGAAGGCCATGCTGGAGAGTTACTTGCTGGTCGTGGGAGCACAGGCGGAGGACGGCACATTCCTCGTTGGCAAGAGGAAAGCCGATCTCGATCGTTTGATGCTTGCGTCGGTTCGTGTGGGCGCCGCTGAGTCCAGTCGCTTGCTGGCGGAAGCGGGCCCGCTGGCAGAGGGTGAGGACGTTGACCACGAACCAGCGACTGCCGTGATTGGGGCTGTCACCGGCCACTTCGCTGAGGTGATGTTGGATCCAGCCGAGCGCTCCGCGTGGTTTGATATCAGCCACGCGAACGGCAAGACGTTTCTGGAGTGGCAGCATGGGGACTTGACCATCGTGGCATTCGAGCGCGCGAGCCAGGACGAAGACTATCGTCGCGTTGGGGTCACCATGGTCAGTCGGGCGCAGTTGGCAGGTGCCGTCATCACGGCGCCTGCGCCGATGGCATCGCCAGCTTCGTTCGTGGTCGAGATGCGCCCGAAGTTGGCGTTGCGGCACTACCAAGGCAACTTGCAATCCGTTGACAAGAAGTTCGCGATGGATCGCGACGATGTTCGTTCGCTATCTCTGAGTTGTCCGGATGCCGAGACGCAGCATGCGCTTGCGGTGAAGTTGCGGGCGCTGACCAAGTAGCGCGCTGACGGTGAAGGGGAGCTTCCGATCAGGTCGCCTACCGTGGAAGCACCGTAGCGATTGCTTAGAGAGTGCGCGCGACGCGGAAGCCAATGCGGTTGCTGCGAGTTTGTGGGCCACCCTTGTCACGCGCGGCGGAGCGGCTGTGGTGTGCGCTCTTGTACCAGTCGCCACCGCGCAGAGTGTGCACCTCTCGCCCGGTTGCCGCCCGCAGCGGATCGACTGTCAGCAGTCCGCGTCCTTGGTAGCCATCGGCTGTGTATGCATCTGCCGTCCACTCGCAGAGGTTACCGTGCATCTCGTGCAATCCCCAAGCATTCGGCGGCAAGGATCCGGCGGCAGCAGTGGTCATGCGACACGCTGGTGATGGTGGCGTGGTCCATTCGACTTCCAGCTTGCCGTTGACGACCTTTGCGTTCTTGGGGGTCCCGTCGTTGAAGTTGCAAACGTCATGGCTGGCGAGCCCCGAGAAGTAGAACGGCCCGGTCGTGCCCGCGCGGCACGCGTATTCCCATTCCGCCTCCGAAGGCGCTCGCAGCAGGTTGCTGGAAGCAGGCACGCCGGCATTTGCCTTCGCCAAGAACGCTTGCAGGTCATGCCACGAGCCGTCGGCCGGTTTGCGGTCATCTTGGAAGAAGCCTTGGCTCGAACCCATTACGTGTCGCCATTGCGCCTGAGTGATTTCCGTCGCGCCAAGATAGAACGCCTGAGTCAGACGCACGCGGTGTTGCGGACCTTCGTTCGTCTGGCGGTGTGGTTCGGATTCGGGCGAGCCCATCAGGAACTCTCCCGGCATGACGAGCACCAGCTCGATGCCAGTCGCGCGGTCGCGCACCTTCCACGGGTGGCCGCTGGCAGTGATCCGTTGGCGCATCGCAGCGTC
>CAXBFC010000347.1:0-9011 GCA_963974725.1 uncultured bacterium
CTCGTGGGCCGCCAAGTGCGGCGAGGCCGCCGCAGGCGTTGGGCGCGGCTTTTCGACCGGGCCTCGAGAGGTGTGGCCGACAAGCAGCGTGCATCGCGTGTGGATGGAATCACTGTTCGTGGTGGCGCGCGAGAACGCAGGCGAATCCGTAGATTCGGCGAGGCTCTCGTGGGCCGCCAAGTGCGGCGAGGCCGCCGCAGGCGTTGGGCGCGGCTTTTCGGCCGGGCCTCTAACGCGATCCGAACCGCTTCATCGCGAAGTAGACGATCAACCCCGACAGTGGCGTCAAGACGCCGCACAACGTGTTCCACGGCAGCATTGTCATGCTGCGAATCCCGATGTAGCTGGTCGCGAGCACGAACAAACCTGGAACCCAGGGATAGCCGGGAATAGGCACCGCCTGGGCACCTTCCCGCCGCCTGAGCAGCAGCAAGCCGATGATCGTCACCGCCGTGCTCAAGCTCAGCGTGTAGCCGATGTAGCCGAGCAGATCGCGCAGCGTGGAGATCCACAGCACGAGCACTGCCAACGCAACTTGGAACCAAACCGCGGCGGCGGGAGTCGTGCGACGCATCGAGAAGATGCGCGGGAACACCCCGTCGTCCGCCATCCTTGCGTAGACGCGCGGGCCTGCCATTACCATGGCAGATATGGACGTAAACAACGCGATCGCGATCACGGCGCGCACGAACCACGCAAACGTTTCTCCGCCGAGCGCCGCCGCAGCAACCGCCCCGATGTCCTGTCTGCCAGCGAGTTCGGCGACCGGCGCCGCGTAGACCAAGACGGCATTCAGCGCCAGATAGAACGCCATCACCGTGACCGTGCCATACAGCAACGCTCGCGGCAGGCCGCGTTTGGGATCGCGCACTTCGCCGGCGATGTAGACCGCGGCGTTCCAACCGGAGTAGCTGAACGAAATCCAAACCAACGAGACGGCGAACACGTTCATGCTGACTGCCGGCGGCGCCGGATCGCGGGTAATCGTCGGCAACTGGCTGAGGCCGAAGACGATGATCGCCGCGATCAGCAGCAGCTTGACGGCAACCAGGAGGTTCTGGGTCACCAGACCTGGCGCCCGCCACACGCCGTGCAGCAGGCCGGCTATCAGGATCGCGACGGTCCCCACCCACGGATACTCCGCCGTCACGCCCAAGTAAGCCTGTAAGCCCCACGCAGCGGCCGCGATCGGCGCGGTGAAGCCGGCGAGCAACGACACCCATCCGGCCAGGAAGCCAGCAACCGGATGAATCGTGCGCGTCAAGAACAGGTATTCGCCCCCCGACTCCGAAAGGCGCGCGGCGAGCGCGCCGTAGCTGATTGCACCAAGCACGGCCAGCACGCCACCGAGCGCCCACGCAAACATCACGCGTTCGGGAGTGTGCAGGTCGGCGAGCGCAAACCCGGAAGTCGTGAAGACCCCGACCCCGATCATGTTCGCGACGACCAGGCAGATGGCGCTGGGCAAGCCAATGCCGCGGGTCGCAACCGAGCGACCGGAATCAGCGGTAGTCATAGAGCTAGCCGCCGGTCACTTTGAGGTTGCGCCAAATGCCAAATGCACCGGCACGCGCACCACTCTGCGCAGCCTGCGCGCCGATTCCCCAGCGCAGTTCGTCGGGTAGCTCACGTGGCAAGTCTACTTGCCAACTGTTGCCGGCGAGTTTGATCTCCAGTTTGCGGCCGCTGCCCTTGAGTTCGAATGGCACGTGCACGCCGGCCTTAAGCAACGGTTGGTTGCCGCGGCTGACGACCCGCCAATCATTGCCCTTGCTGCGATGGTCAAACAGTGTCCAACCCGTGCCAGCCGTCATCGCGAGCGAGTAGAAGCCAGCGCTGGATTGCGCAAACAGGAAGTTCATCTGCTGCGACTGCGCGGGGTGCACGAAGACGCTACCCTTGGCATGAAACGAACCGCCGGACACCGTCTCGGAGCAGATGGCGACCGCATTGTTGCCGGCAAACGCACGCTGCCGCAACTCATCGCCAATCACCCACAACGAGCGAATCTGTTCGTCCCACGCGATCCTGCGCTTGGTGACCTCGGCCGCAAACTCATCGCCAAGGTCGCCAAGCAGGCGATCCGCGACCTTCTGCATCTTGCCCGCATAGCCCGTGCCGCCGCCCGTGCTGCGAATGGCCTTCGCCATCTTGAGCATCTTATCCGGATGCGCGGCGCGCGCGAACTCATAGAACGCAACCCGCGCCGCATAGCGATCGCGCATATCCAGGTCCTGAACCTGGTCGGCCAGCAATGCCGATACGGTTGGCATGTCGCCGGCGGAAACCAGCCGACGAACCCGCCACCAACGCTGCGTGAAGAACGGCTGCGCGCCCATCTCGGGGTACAGCTTCGACAGCACTTGCTGCGCCGTGGTCGCCGCCAAACCATCGTAGAACCAACCTGGATGGCTGCGGAAGTTGGGGCACAACGCGAACCGCGCGATGTGACACGCTTCCCACGCGAGCATCGCTTGCGTTTGCATCGGCAAGCCATGCTGCTGCAAACAGCCATCGACAACCGTTGGCTGCATCGCAACGTGCGCGCTCAAACTGTCCCAATGCGACATCGCCTGGTTCGGCCCGAACTTGCCGCCGGTCAGGCGCTGATCCGCCTGCACGTAGCCAGCGAGGCTTCGATACAGCACCACCGACAGCAGCTTCTTGGGCTTCGCCTGCTTGCTACCGAACGATGCGCAAACCAACGGCCAAACGGGCTCGACAACGGCCAGAGCCTGCTTGGCCATGCGCTCATCGCCGCCTTCACAGGTAACGGTGAAGTACTTGCCGCTCGCGGATGGCGCTTGCCCGAGCGCTGCCACCGCGGGCAACACCGCGGGCGACACCGCGGCAGGCGACACGCCAGCTGGCAACACCACCGGGACCAACGGCACAGCCAACAAGACGTGCAGCAACACGGGCGCCGCCGACCACATCATCCTCGCCTTCGCCTGGATCGTATGCATGGTGCTACAACTTGTCTGGCGAGTTCGAACTGCCAAGCTTTTGCTCGATGAGTTCTTTGGGCAACCGTCGCAACTTGCCGTCGCGACCGACGCAGGCGAGCTTGGTTGAGCCCGTCGCACACACCTCGCCGTCGGACTCGCGCCGCGCTTCGTAACCGAGCACGACTGCCGCGCGACCAGCGGACTCCACTCGCACGCGAATCGCCACAACTTCGTCGTAGTCAACGGGCTTGTGGTAACGGCACAAGAACTCGACGACCTGCAACAAGTCGCCAGCGTCCTCGATCTCGCGGTAGGTGCGACCGCGCTGCCGCATCCACTCCGTGCGCGCTTCTTCAAACCACGCGACGTAGCTGCCGTGATGGGCCACAGCCATGCGATCCGTCTCGCAGTAGCGAACACGCACCCGGTGCGCCGGTTCTTCGAACTCTGTCATCGACCAATAACGGTAGCGCGTGCGCGTCAGCGCTCCAGACGTTCGCGGGCAAGCTCGAGCGCAACCTGTGACGGGGCGCGGCCGCTGCCCCGCGAACGCCGCAGTACTTCCCGCGTGGTCACGCCAATGCGCTGCAACCGCTCCGGTGCGATGCGCTGCTTCTGGAGGTTCCAGATCGCGCCTTGGATCAACGCGCCGGCGTTGGCGAGAAAGTCCGGCACGACGGGCACCGAACGCCGATGCAGCACGTCGGCCGCCGCCTCGCTAGCGAATACGTTGTTCGCAGCACCACAGACACCGCGCGCTGGTAGCGACGCCGCGACCGTTTCGGTCAAGACCCCGCCCATCGCGCACGGAGAAAAGATGTCGCAGGCCGTCTGCAGCAGCTGATCTGGCAAAACTGCCTTTGCCCCGAAGTTCGCGACCGCGTGCTCAACCCGCGACGCGACCACATCGTAGACCGACAATCGCGCGCCGAGAGCGGCCAGGCGTTGGCACAGCCCCATGCCCACGGCGCCGAGGCCTTGCACCACGCAATGCAGATCTGCCGGTGCCAATTCGAGCTCTGCCGCCAGTGCGAGCCACGCCGACAGCACGCCATCGGCGGTCGCCGCGGCCAGATCCCCGGGTCCATCCGCCGCATCAGTCGCCACGAACCGGGTCTCCTCCCCAACCCACCGCAGGTCCTGAGCCGTCGTATTGACGTCCGGCCCGGTGTAGAACGCCCCGCCCAGCTGCTCGACGGTGCGCCCGACCAGCCGGTAAGCGCCTTCGCGGTCGAGCCCGCCGTGGTCGAGAATCACCGCCTTGCCGCCACCGGCCGGAATCTCGGCCAGGGCACATTTAAAGGTCATCGCCCGCGCCAAGGCGACCACGTCGGCCATCGCCGCGTCCCGGTCGGCGTAGGCCCAGCGGCGGATGCCCCCGTGGGCCGGCCCCAGCTTGGTGCTGTGGACCGCGACAATCGCCTCGGCAGCGCTCGCCCGGTCCCGCACCACCAGGACTTGCTCACACTCAGCAATCAGAGAATCACCCATCAGGCGATGGATTGTGGCATCCAAGTCAGGTTGCGGGAAGGATGGGTACGGATCCCCCCTCCAAGCACCGCAATGAACCGTTCGCTTGCCCTGACTGCCGTTCTTCTCCCGACCCTGTTCGCCGCGTGTTCCACCGGTGACAACCTGCGCCAGGAGCAGGCGCCCGACTTGGTCAAGCGCCAAGAGAGCCTCAAGGAGCAGGATCAAAAGCAGAAGGACTTCCAGATGATCCTGATCCGACTCGATCAGGCCATGGAGAACTACGTGTTGGCGCTGGCCAACCGCGGCGACCAACGCGCCGACGATCAGGCCAAGAAGCTGTTCAACCACATCCGCAAGGAAGTGCTCGACGAGGACCCGCGCGCCAAGGCCGCCCCCGGAGCGACCGTGCGCGGCAAAGGCTTCGTCTTCGCCCAGCTCCAGGCCTTGGCACTCGACGGCACCTACCCCGAACGACAAGCCATCGCGCTGGCCGCACTTGGCTTCTCGGGCCGCACCGATGTCATGAACGACATCCTGCAAGGCGCCCGCCTGGAGGATCCCTATGTCGTCGACAAGGCTGTGCTCGGGCTCGCGATCCTGCGCTCCCGCGACACACCGCCAAACGTTCTGGCGGCGATCATCGAGAACCCCAAGCACCCGGAAGTCGGCCGCGTGCAAGCGGCATGGGCGCTTTACCGGGTGCAAACGTCGTGTCTCGATCAGAGCGAGATCGCCAAGATCTGGGCGCGCTACCTCGGCTCGATGCGCGAGACGCTGCCACCGGGCATCATCGTGCAAGCGATCCGCGGTCTGGGCTTGACGACCCAGGCGAAATACGCCGACCTGGTCCTGCCGATGCTCAAGGACCCGACGCCGCGCATTCGCATGTCGGCCGCGCTGGCGCTCGGTCGCATGAACGCCCAAGAACACTGGAAAGAACTGTTGGCGCTGCTGAAGCCGCAGGAGTCGGTTCAGAACGTTCGCCTCAGTGCACGCAAGGCGCTCGCTCGCCTCGCCGGCAACGAAGACTATGGCTACGACGTCTCCGCGTGGCAGAAGGTGTTCGAACGCAACAGCCAGCAGCAGTAGCAGCAGCAGCAGGATTCGCAGCCACCGCCTGGCCGCGACCCGCTTGCCGTTGAGGTCGCTGGCCGGTACGACCTTACTCGTGGCAGTAGATGCGCGTAGACGGCTGTGCTGGATGATCGCCCTGAGCTGCGTCGGCGTCGCGAGCCTGAGTTCGTGCGGTCGGGATGTGGCCTCTGGTAGCGCGGGTTCCGAGCCCACAGGACCTGGTGTCGTGGGCAATGGCCAAGTCGACGGCTCGACGCCGCAGCCCGAAACCGGCCAAGACCCAAACGGCCAGAAGCCGCCCCAGACGCCGCCGGCTGCGCGCCGCGTCGATCGAGAGCAGGTTGCCGCGGACAAGCTGGTCCAGGCCGTTCTCGATGAGTGCCACCGCCCACTGGCGAAGCGCATGGACCGGGTCAAGGCCTCGGTCACGTTGCCAAACAAGCGACGACTGTTGGTGCAAGCCGACCTGCCGGATCTTGCCCGCGTGCACGAGGGCACGCGTGACTTTTTGTGGGCCAATCAGAAGGTGCATCGACTCGACCCCGGCGCAACCGGCGACTCTGGCGACTCTGGCGACCCTGGGACCGAAGGCGCAGCGGACCGAGCGCGCATCATTCCACTGCTGGTACGCATCGTCGACGCAGTCGCGTTCGGCCCGCTCTACCGCGCCAGCAAGTGCCAAAAGAGCGGCGACGACTTCCTCTTGACGGACCAGGATGGCGTCACGACGACACTACATCTGCATGCCAACACGTTGTTGCCAAGCGCACTGACCTACGCCGACCAGACGACGGTGCGCTTCGACGGCTACCTGCGCACCAAATCGACGTGGCTTGTCAACAAGGCGACGCTCGCCGGGCTAGGTACGTGCGACACGATCTTCGAAGACGGTGGACTGATGTTCGCCAGCGACTTCTTCACACCGCCAGACTCAGCCAGCCAACCGCAACCCGGGGAACATGTCCGCATGACCTCGCCCGGCGCGGCTCGCGAAAGCGAGCCAGCAACACCGATCACCGTCGCTCGCAAAGCCGCCCAGTGGGTCGTGCTATCGGCCAGCGACGACTGGGTGCAGCGTCACCAAGTGTATGCACCAGTGCACGCCGCCCTCGAAGCTCAGAACCAACAGATCTTCGGCTTCCCGATGATCTGGCAGCGCGAGGGCAAGACGTTCTTGGGGGTACCGTTCCGCCCACGCAACCCCGACAAGGCATTGCACGCACCGGCAGGATGGGTCCTCGAACAGTGCCCCGAGACCATGCAACTGGTCGTTTACCCGCCGTCTGGCAGCCTTGCCGACCGGATCCGCACGGGCACCGCGCAGCTACAACGTGCTGCTGCCAATCGCAAGCTGAAGATGATCGCCCCGATCGTCGCACAACCATTTGTGCACCTGCACGAAGGCGCTCCCAGCGCAGCCAAGCTCGCCGACTGCAAGGTGCGCATGTCCGTGCGTATCGAAACACCATGACGCTTCCGTCGCCCTCGCCATTCGCCCGTCACTGGGATCTCGACCCCGAAGTCATCTTCCTCAACCACGGCAGCTTTGGCGCGTGCCCGCGCGTCATCATGGAGCGACAACATGAGCTGCGGCGGGAAATGGAAGCGCAGCCGCTCCGGTTCTTGCACCACACGCTCGAACAGCGCATCGATGCCTGCAAACCTCGGTTGGCGCAACTGGTCGGCTGCGAAGTCGAAGACCTGGCCCTGGTCGCGAATGCGACGACCGGCGTCAACACCGTGCTGCGCTCGCTGACGTTCGCACCCGGCGACGAACTGCTGGTCACCGACCACGAATATAACGCCAGCCGCAATGCCCTCGAATACGTCGCCGATCGAAGCGGCGCGCAGATTGTCGTCGTGCCAATCCCGTTCCCGATCGCCGACCCCAACCAGATCGTTGCCGACCTCGTCGACAAGGCAACCGACCGCACGCGGCTGTGCCTGATCGATCACGTCACCAGTCCAACCGGCGTGATCATGCCGGTTGCCGAAATCGTTGCGGCACTGAACGCGCGCGGCATCGACACCCTGGTCGACGGCGCACATGCACCCGGCATGTTGCCGCTCGACCTGACCAAGCTGAACGCCGCCTACTACACCGGCAACTGCCACAAGTGGCTGTGCACGCCGAAGGGGTCGGCGCTGCTATGGGTTCGCCGGGATCGCCAGGCCCCGATCCGGCCGCTGTCGATCAGTCACGGTGCGAACGCGGCACGCAGCGATCGCTCGCGGTTCCGACTCGAGTTCGACTTCACCGGCACCAATGACTTCACCGCGTGGATGTGCATCCCGGACGCGATTGCGTTCCTCGAATCGCTGCTGCCGGGCGGCATCGCTGAGTTGCGCCAGCACAACCACGACCTCGCCATCGCAGGTCGCAATTTGCTCTGTGAGGCACTCGGCACCGAGCCGCCAGCACCCGAGTCGATGATCGGCTCGCTGGCCTCGGTGATCCTGCCTGACCCCGATCCGGAAGGGCCGCCTGCGATGTCGGGTGATCCGATGCAAGCCTTGCTATGGGAACAACATAAGATCGAAGTCCCGGTGATGAATTGGCCCCACCCCAAGCTTCGCCTGCTGCGCATCTCGCCGCAGATCTACAACAGCATCGAGCAGTACGCGTACCTGGCAAAAGCCATTCAAACACTCGTTTGAAACAAACGTTCGAGGCGGTAGTTTGGCGGCTTGATGGCCAAGCCAGACACCAAGGACCAGATCCTCGACGCAGCTGAGGACCTGTTCGCCGAACAAGGCTTCGCAACCACCTCGCTGCGACAACTCACGACGCGCGCCGGCGTCAACCTCGCCGCGGTCAACTACCACTTCGGCTCGAAGGACGAGTTGGCGAAGGCGGTGTTGCAGCGTCTGATCGAACCGATCAATCGCGAGCGACGGCAACGGCTCGACGACATGAGCAAGCCGTTCGCCATCGATGCGATCGTGCGCGCCTTCATCGAACCCGCCGTGCGCAGCCAGCAAGTCGGCCCGGGTGCGCTGCCAGAGAGTCGCGGCGCCGGACTGTGCCGCCTGTTCGGCCGCATCAGCGTCGAACAACCGCCGTTCCTCCGCGAGTTCATCAGCGAGCAATTCGGCCAGCTAGGCAAACGTTTCGTCGCCATGCTCAGCGAAGCGGCACCGGGAATCGCGGCGGAAACTCTGTGGTGGCGTATGCACTTCACGGTCGGCGCGATGGCGCACACGCTGGCGAACGCCCACGTCGTCGGACAGGTGTCCCATGGTGTCTGCGATGCCGACGACCACGAGGGCATCCTCAACCAATTGACTGCGTTCGCAATCGGCGGGTTCGCCGCCGCGGAGGTGTCACGATGATTCGATCGAAGACCAATCTACTGTTGGCGGCGTCCATGCTTGCTGCATGTGCTGGCGATCCCCCACCACGAATCGACGACGACCTGGGCATCGAAGTGCCCGCTACTTGGTCGAACGCCGACCCGGCAAGCAATTCGCCAAACGATTCGCCAACCAGTGAAGCGGGTGATGCCGAGCCCAAAC
>CAXBFC010000348.1:0-9007 GCA_963974725.1 uncultured bacterium
CCCGACGGTCAGCGATCGCCCGATCGAAGTGCACGCGGCCGGCTACGTTGGCTCGAAGAGTTGCCGTTCGTGTCACCCGGGAGAACACGCGTCGTGGCACGATTCCTACCATCGCACGATGACCCAAGTTGTTTCCCGCGATGCGTTGCGGGTCGAGTTCGAGCGACTCGAGCTCGATTGGTTCGGTAAACAGGTCGTGCTTGAATGGCGCGGCGATCGGTTGTGGGTGGTGTTCGACCGCGGTGGCCGCAACCCGATGCGGGTCGAACGGCCAATCGAACAGTTGACCGGTTCGCATCACTTGCAGGTGTTGTGGTATTCGACGGGCAACGGCCGCGAGCTCGGGCCCGTGCCGATGTGCTTCAAGACCGAAGAACGCATCTGGATGCCGTTGACGTCGGTGTTCGTATTGCCGCCCGAGTTTCGCGATCCGCCAGAGCCCGGTGCCTGGAACAAGAGCTGTACGATGTGCCATACGACCGACGCTCGGCCACGCGTCGACATCGGCCGCGTCGATACGCATGTGTCGGAGTTCGGCATCTCGTGCGAAGCTTGCCACGGACCAGGGCAAGCACATGTGGCTGCCAATCGCAATCCCGTGCGTCGCCTGCTGCAGCGCGTCGAAGGCTCGGATGGCACGGTCACCAATCCCGCAACGCTGCAACCAGTGCGGTCGGCGCAGGTGTGTGGCCATTGTCATTCGGTCTCGATCCTCAAGGAAGAGCACTTCGATGCGTGGCGCGAGCAGGGGTCGCCGTTCGTGCCGGGGCAAGACCTGCAACGTTCGCACTTGGTGATTGGTATCGGGGATGGCAACGCGCCGGAGCTGCGGCGTGAGTTGCGCAAGAACGAGAACTTCTTCAAGAGCTCGTTCTGGTCCGACGGCCAGGTGCGATTGTCGGGGCGCGAGTTCAATGGCCTTCGTCAATCCCCCTGCTACACGCACGGCAATCCCGAGCAGCAGATCGACTGCACCTCGTGCCATCGCATGCACCCGCGCGATGGCAAGGTCAGCGACACCTGGCTGGATGATCAGTTGCAGGAAGGCATGCGCGGCAATACCGCATGCACGCAGTGTCATGAGTCGCTGGCAACTCCCGATGGCTTGCAGGCGCATACGCACCATCTGCCGGAATCCGGTGGCAGCAACTGCTACAACTGCCACATGAGCCACACCTCGATTGGCTTGCTGAAGGCTTCGCGCAGTCACGCGATCACGAGTCCTGACGTCGGCGTCGAACTGCGCACGGGACGGCCCAATGCGTGCAACCAGTGCCACCTCGATCGCACGGTCGCCTGGGCGGCCGAGCACTTGGAAACGCGTTGGCAAGTGGCGCCGCCGCCCTTGTCCGCCGAGCAGAAGGAAGTGGCTGCCGGCGCGCGCTGGTTGCTGTCGGGCGACGCGGGCATGCGCATGTTGGCTGCTTGGAGCTTTGGTTGGCAGCCCGCCCAGCAGGCATCGGGAACGGATTGGATGGCGCCGTACCTGGCGCGGTTGTTGGACGATCCCTACTACGCCGTTCGCTTCAATGCTGCCCGTTCGTTGCGCAGCCTGAGCGGCATTGGTGGTGCCTTGGCCCGCTACAACTTCGTCGCCGAAGCGAAGGCCTTGCAACCGTTCGTCGACAGCGTCACGTCGGTCTGGCAATCTCAATACCGCGGTGGCGCGAAGCCAGAGGTTCTGATGGGACCTCGTGGTTTGCTGCGCACACGCTTCGATCAGCTCTATGCTCGCCGCGACGACCGTCCCGTCTACATCGCCGAATAGTTCGAACCGCGTATGAGCAGCAACCCAGAACTCGCCGCCCTGCAGCATCGCCATTTGCGCATCGGCTGGACCAGCCTGTTGGTGTTTGTCGTTCTCGGAGGTGTGCTCGAGTCGATGCACGGCTTCAAGGTCGATTGGTACTTGGCCGTTGGCAATGAGACCCAGCGCTTGTTGTGGCGATTGGCACATGCGCACGGCACGTTCTTGTCGTTGGTGCACATCGGCTTTGCGGCGACGCTGTCGCATATGTCGTCGGGAATTGTGTCGGCAGAAACTGTGTCGTCGGAAACTGTGTCGCCGGAAACTGCCACGCGGGGGGCCTTGCCAAAGTTCGCCGGTGCCAGCTTGACCACGGCATTGATTGCGCTGCCCGGCGGTTTCTTGCTGGGCGCGTTTGGTGGTCATGGTGGCGATCCAGGCATCGGCATCGTCTTGGTGCCATTCGGCCTCGTGATGTTGGTCGTCGCGATCATTGGAACCTTGCGCAAACTGCCTCGCTGACGGCAACATCTAGGCATGAACAAGCCGCCCAGCAAAGCCGAGATGCACACCATGCTGCAGCCGCTCGAGGATCTCGACCGCAAGGTGCTTGGTGGCCTCGTCGCGCTGTGGATGTCTGAGCCGGGCAAGGTCAAGGATCGGGAGTGGACGGCGCAGCACTTCGTGCACGTCGCCACGGTGGCGCACGGCTTCGACTCCAGTGATGGTCCGGCGACCAGCGAGCATGTCGAGACCATCCGTGCTTATGCCGCGACGCGCATGGAGACGGTGATCCGGGTTGGCTTCGCGCTGTTCGTGCGGGTCGCCCACGACATGCAAGAGCGGGAGGGTGGCTTCAGCTTCGAGAACGCTCAGGAAAGTGTGCGGGAGTATCTGGAAGGTCCGGCGCCGACGCAGGACTGACCGAGGCAGCGTCGCCGGCGGCGTTCCGGGACTCCCGTTCGTGGGGTTTTGCTTCAGGGGCTCTGCTTGGCGGGGCCTTGCCGTCGGGGCCTCTCCGTCGTGCGTCTCCGTCGTGCGTCTCCGTTGGGGCCAGCATCTGAAACTCTGCTTCATGGCCGCGCGCCGGATGCGAGGCAATCGGGGCGTCGAACCTGCTCGATTGCCGCGGTGTCATTGGGAATTGCACCTAGCCTGTTCTGTCGGCACTGCATTGGTCGATGTGGGCTTCATGACCGCCACGTCTGCTGCCACCCAGAACTTCGTCCAGCCTTCCTGCACCGCGCGCGATCCACGAGTCGCCGCAGCGGTCGAATCCGTCGCCCCGGCGTCGTTCTCACCGCTCGTTGCTGGAGATCGCGAAATGCCGGTCGAAGCGACTGTGCGCATGCTCGAAGATCTGAACGTCACCGAGGAATCGCGCGTGTTGGTCGTCGAACCATTCAGTGGCTACCTGCCTGAGCTGCTTGGCCGACTGGCCTCCGAAGTGACGGCTGTCTGCGCCGACCCTGTGCGTGCCGAGTCGCTGCGCACGCAGCTCGCCGATGCCGGGGCCGCCAACGTGCATGTGCAAACGTTCCTGCAGGACCGCGGCGACGATGACCGGGGCTTTGATCGCATGGTCATCATGCAGCCGGCCAACGAAGAGCTCGGCCCGGTGTTACAGGGGCTGCTGTCTGAGCATGGTCGCGCGGTGTGGTCCTTGGACAAGTCGATGCCGCCGAGGCGTCTGCGCCGGTTGTTGCATGTCGGCGCGAGTGTCACGGTCGAAGAGGATCTCGATCTAGTGCACTACATGCCGTTGCTTGGCGACATGCTCGTCGACCGGGGTGTGGCACTGCGGCAAGAGGTCGTCGAGGCAGTGACGTCGTCGCGGAGCAGCGGCCAAATGCTTGGCCAAGAACTGCTCGAGCGGGGCTCGGTTCGAGAAGTCGACTTGTATGCAGTGCTGGCAGAGCAGCAGGGCTTCACCTCGGTATCGGCGAGCGACGTCTTGTCGCGCATTGATGGCGATCTCGTTCGGCAGTTGCCACGCAAGTACCTGGACTACTACCAGTTTCTGCCGGTGTGCGAGGCGGATGGCAAGGTCTGGGTTGTGACTCCAGATGTGAACTTGCCCGTTGACGAAGTGCGCTCCGTGTTTGATGACGCCGAAGTCATTTGCGAACTGATTTGTCCGACGGACCTGCAACGTGTCTGGACGGTTCTCGAGCTGGGCGTTCAGGGTCGCTTCGGTGGCGGTGTGGCATCGGCTCCCGGCGTGCAACCACAGCTTGCTGCGGATCCCTTCGATCTGGGCGCTGCGTCGTCCGCGGGAACTGCGACGTCCGCAGAGTCTTCGTCTGCCGCGGGGGCTGCGACCGCTGACACTCAGTTCGATGAGATCCTGACGGATGCAATCGCGCTTGGTGCCAGTGACGTGCATATCGAACCAAACCTCGACGGTGCCCGCGTCCGCTATCGCGTGCACGGTCGCATGCATGTTGCCCCCCGGGAACTTTCGCCGGGGCAGTTGGCTGCGATCACGGCGACGGTCGAGCAGGCCACTAGTGCGACCTGGATGGTCAACGGCAGTGCGGTTGCATTGCTCGCGCGCACGCATCGCACCGTGGCTGGCACGAGCATAACCGTCAACGTGATGGCAACTGCGGGCCAGTCACGCAGCTTGGCAGAACTGGGCTTGTCTGAGGACGTGGCGGCAGCGTTTGGCAACGCGCTCAACCAGCCGCGCGGGCTGATTCTGGTTGCTGGCCCGACCCGTTCTGGCCGTTCGACCACGTTACGTGCGACAACTGAAGAGTGTGCCGCCGATGCGGCGCGCAAGGTCGTTGCCGTGGTCGGCGAGAACGTCGTGCCCGTCCCGTTTGTTGCGACGACACGTGCTGCGGATGGCGGCGATGCTGGCGCCGACGTCGACGTTGCGGCTGCGGTTCGAGAAGCTCTGCAGCAGAACGCCGATGTTCTGCAGGTGGATGCGGCGAGTGGCGCGGAGACGATTGCCGAGTTGATGCGCGCCGCAAGTCGCGGACATCTGGTAGTTGCAGCCACGGAAGGCAATGACTTCCAGGAAACTCTGCAGGGCCTCGTCGATGCTGGCATCACCAGCAACGCCATCGCCAGCAATGTGGCTGCGGTCATGGTGCAGCATCTCGCCCGTCGCAACTGCTCGCACTGTCGGGTGGCGACGTCGGGCTCGGCAAAGCTGGCGGCGAGCGTGTTGCCAAACGAACTTGAGGAAGCTGCCGACCACTTCGAATGCTCGGGTTGCCAGCACTGCAACCACACCGGTTTCTCAGGCCAGGTGCCGATTGTTGAGTTCGTTCCCAATAGCTCGGCATTGCGAGCCGCTCTGCGTCGTGGCGTCGCGCCGCACGACCTGGCGGCGATTGCGCGCCAGAACGGGCTCCAGTCACTGCGCGACAGTGCCGTCGCGTTGCTTCGCGCCGGCGAGATCAGCCTGGCAGAACTCGGCCGCGTATTGACGGAGGAGCAACGCGAAGGCGCCTGTGGCTGCCGCAGCACGGGCACCTGCTCGTAGCGAGACGAGTTGCCCGAATGCCATCCGGCGGAAGGCCAGCCGCCCAACAACCGGCGGACGCCAAATCCGACGGGCGTCCAGGCCGGCCGACACCCAGCCTCCGGAAAGGCCGAGAGCGACCTCTATCCTGAACGCGATCTAGTTACGGTCGGCAACCTCGACGTTTCGTTTGCTCGAGTGGGGCGTAGAGCCCGTGCAGCTAGCGAGCGGCAGCGTCGCGGTGATGGAGAGAACAACCTTGCCAATGAGGGAAATCATGATGCTTGCCGGGTTGGAGTGGGTTGGTGCGTGTGCATAGGTGGTCTTCGGCTGAAGGTCGGTGGCAGCCCTTATGGGTGGCGCATCGTTAAGTGCATCGAGTAGGAGTAGAGCCATGATGCTCGCTACCCTTTTGTCGCTGTTGCCTTGCCAAGCGGAAGCTGCGCAGCAACCCGCCTCGCAGAATGTCACGGTCCCAAAGGCCAAGGATGTCGTGCGCATCATGGAGTTCAATCTGTGGCAAGAGGGCACGTCGGTCGCAGGTGGGTTTGACAAGATCGTCGACGTGATCCTCGCGTCCCAAGCGGATGTGGTCGCCATGAGTGAGGTGCGCAACTACAAGCAGTCCGACTTGCATGATCGTTTGGTTGCGGCCTTGGCCAAGAAGGGAGAGAGGTTCCACGGCAAGTTTGGTGGCGGCGATGTCGGCCTGATCAGTCGCTGGCCAATCGTGAAGACGGACATCGTTGCGGATAGCACGAGTCTCGATCGCGGTTCGATCATCGCGTTCTACTTGCGCCATCCGACTGGTAGAGAGCTCGTGGTGTGCTCAGCACATCTCGACTACCGCAACTACGCGGTCTATCTGCCGCGTGGATACCACGGCAATAGTTTCAAGATGATGGACGCGAACGGGGATCAAGAGCCGGATCCGGTGACAGATCTCGACACGATCCACGCGATGGACAAGGCTTCGTCTCGCGATGATGCCCTGCGTGCGTTTGTCGCCTACGTCAAGCGCGAGAAGTTGGGTCGGCGCGCTGTCATCCTTGCAGGGGACTTCAACGAGTGTTCGCACTTGGATTGGACCGAGGCGACTCGCGATCTGTTTAGTCACAATGGAGTCGTGATCGAGTGGCAGAACAGTCTGCTACTGCAGAAGTCGGGCTTTCGCGATAGTTGGCGCGAGCTCTACCCCAACCCGGTGACGCATCCGGGGGCGACGTGGCCATCACCTGCTTGGCAGCGCGATTCGACGAGTTGGGCCGCGATGGTCGACGAACGCGATCGCATCGACTTCATCTATCACAACGCGCGTGGCTTGCAGGCGCAGCGCGCATGGATCGTCGGATCGCCGCACTACTACGTGAAGAACGAACTTCGGGCGCCGAAGACGGAGGATGCGTTTGCCTTGGCGGAGATCGCGTGGCCGAGTGATCACAAGGGACTGCTGGTCGACTTCTTGCTCATCAAGGAGTGATGCAGGCCGCACGTTGCGGCTTCATCGCGATCGACCGCTCTGCTACTTCTTCGCTTGCTTGAGCTTCTTGGCACGCGCCTTTTCGGCGTCAGGAATGTCGAGGCGTGCCAGCAACGCGAGTCCTTCGCGAACCTGGTCTTTGTTGTCGCTAAGCAACACCGACTTGGACTCGGCATCCACACCAACGCGCAGTCCCGAATTGACGAGGCCGGTTGGCGCATCGACGAGCTTCACCAGTTCGATTGCCGCATGCTTGAAGTCTTCGTCGAGCCCACACTCGAGCAGGATCGTGCGCAGCTTGCGGGTCTCGCCTTGCCACTTCTTGGCACGGTTGACGAATGCTTCGATCCTGGGGTTCGACGAACTCATGACTCGTCGACGTGATGAAGGGCGCGGATCGGGGTGGTTGTGGGGACACAAAAGACACGTGGGGCCCCTCCGGGATTGCTATCATAGCCAATCGGAACCGTCACGTTGCCGTGCTGCACGCCGTTCCGCCTCGATTCCCATGCGCAACGCCCTGGTATCAACATTCATCCTCGCGCAGTCGTTGTTCGGCCAACAGGCTGCGAACGCGACTACCGACTCCGCCCGCATCGACCTTGCCGTACTGGTCACGGGAATTCCCGATAGCGATCGCCTGGCCGACTTCGAACGGTTCCTCGGTCAGCACTTCACGAAGGTCGGCACGGCCAGCTACTCGAAGTTTCGAGCCGAGCAGGCCGACGGCTACGACGTCGTGTTGTTCGACTGCGAGGTGCGTCCGCAGCCCGGTCGCATCGGCCTGCGTCCCGCGCCCGAGCTGTCGCCGGACTTCGCGCGCGCGTCGGTGATGATTTCGGGAGCCGGTGCGTTGCTCGCTGAACGCAAGTTCGAGTCCAAGATCGACTGGCATTGAATGTGTCTCGATCACTCGGCCCACGGTGTGGTGTCGGACCATGAGATCTTCCAGCGACCGTTGTCTGTCGACCTGAAGTTCGACCAGACGAAGACGCCGGAGCACTATCGTCAGTTCTTCCACGGGCGCGAGCTGGGCGACACGATGCAGACGTGGCGCGTGCAGCAGAGCGGCTACCAGCAGGACGAGAGCATGCCGGCGGGCGTAGTGTCGAGCGGCTGGGGGTTCGACGATTCGCCCGACGCCGAAGTCATCGCCGGCGGCATCAACAGCAAGGGGCCGAACGCGGTCGCGATCGGCCGGCACGGCCCGTTCTTCCACTGGGGCTTCTCGGCCGAACCGTCGCGCATGACCGAGGCCGGGTGCCAGGCCTTCGTCAACGCGATCTGCTATATCAGCCGGTTCGACGGGCAGCCGCTGCTGTCGCGATCGACGACGACGGGGCGCGGCTACGTGCTCGATGGTGCCCAGCGCACCCTCCGCCTCCAGCAAGGCTTCGAACAGGCGCTGGCAGCCTACGAACGTAGCGTCGCACAGCGCGCGGCGTTGGAGAAGGCGAAGCAGGAGCGCGAGCTGACGGTTCGCGAGCAGCGCATCCTGAGCTATCAAGAGCCAGTCAAGCCGACGCTCGCGTCGTTCAAGCGATCCCGCCTGCGCGCCTATCCCCGGGAGCTGCGCGACGAGCTCGGCGACGAGCATCTCGAGCGCTACCTGACGTACTACCAGGAGAACCTCGGTTACCTCCACCGCGTCGGTCGCGACTACGTCGTCGATGAGGACGCGAAGGCGCTCGGTTTCGCGAACCGCGACCCGGCGATCCTCGACGCGGCGATCCGCGTGCTCGAGCAGGGCGCCGCGGTCGACGAGTCGGCGCGCGCGATGCGCGTGCTGCGTCGCTACACGGACCGACAGTTCGACCTGGCGAGCGAGTGGCGCGCGTGGTTCGAGCTGCATCGCGGCCAGTTGTTCTTCACCGACGTTGGCGGCTACCGCTTCTACTCGTCGCGTCCGGATCCAGTGGCGCAGCGTCGATTGGCGCGGGCCAATGGTCGCGACCTCGAGGTCGATGAGGCTTCGCCCGTCGCGTTCGACGGTCAGTTGCTCGGGCAGGTCGCGCCCGGCGCAGTCGTTGACCTCGCAGTGCGTGTGCGCATCGCCGAACACTGGCACATCTACGCCGAGGTCGGCGACAACAGCCCGTATCCCGCGACCCGGATCGAGTTGACGCTGCCGGCCGGTTGCGTCGCGCTCGGCGACTGGGGCCGCCCGGCAGCCAAGGCGTTCGCCGAAGGCAGTGAGACGGTCTACGAAGGCGAAGTCGTGTTCTTGCGCCGCGTGCGGCTCGGGGAGACGCTGGCGGGCGGCGCGGCAATCGACGTCGAGATGTCGTGGCAGGCGTGCGAC
>CAXBFC010000349.1:0-8999 GCA_963974725.1 uncultured bacterium
CGGGTAGAACGACCAGTGGGCCCACCACTTCGCGGAAATCGAACGTGAACAGGGAGCCGCCGTTAGCGGTCACCGTAACCGGTGCGCCGAGTCCTGGAATGCCGTGCACAACCGTAACACGCGCCGTCAGCGGGACGCTTTGCGTCAGCAACTGGAAGTTGTTGGTCAGCGCCTGGCCAACGGCGAAGATGCCGTAGCCGATGCCGTTTTCGACGCGAACATCGACCGGCCCGAAGGCGGTCGTCGACGTGCCAGCCAGGTTTAGCTTGACCGAGTAGATGCCGGGCGCGACGTCTGCTTGGGCTTCCATGCCGTTGGTGACGCCTGCGATCGTGGCGACGGTGACACCGTTCTGCTCGAGGATGATGTCTACCGAAGGAGCTTCGGCGGTGTGGCGCACGTAGAGACGCGACGCCGGCAGCGTGATATTGTCGAGCGGGTTGCCGAATGCGTTTAGTTGGGGGGCACCGTTGGCGTCGAGGTTGGCGATGACCGAGTAGTCCGTGTCTGCGGCCAAGGCCGCGTTGAGACTCAGCAGCGTGTTGCCACTTTGCCGAACCTCAAGGGCATAGTTGCCTGGCGGCAGCGTCAGAGGTCCTTGCTGATCGCCATAGTCGAACGAGAACAGCTGGGATCCGTTGGCGAATACGTCGACCGGAGCACCGAGTCCTGGGATGCCATGAAGCACAGTCACGGTCGCGTCTTGGGCGGGGAGTGCCGCGAGGAGCAGACCTGCGGCGAGCGAGAGGATCGAGATCTTCATATTGATTTTCCTTTGCGGGGTGGGGCGCCCCGACGCGGATGACTTCGCAACGCGTTGGAAATCGGATGCACGATTCCTTGCCAAAATTCGATGGCTTGCATCTGTTGCACCGAAGCACGGCCGCGTCCGCAGCGTGGCACGAGTTGCCTCAGCGCGCATGACGTCCTGCGCGAACCATGTTGCTGGCAGCCTCCTACATTTCCTGTTACGTCTCTGCTTCGCACGCTTGGCGTCACGGAGAAGCCCGAGCCCATTTCTATTGGCAAGATGCGGAAGCTCTGCTAGTTCGCGATTGGCGATCTGCGCACGACTCCGACGTCGCGCAATACCGTTGGGGCCAACTCTTCAAACAGCGACGTCCATGCCACCCAGTCGTGTTCGCCTTTGCAGGTGCGAATGCGATTTGCTGGTATGGCGTCTGCAAGCATGGCGTGCGCCTCGACAAAGCAGTCGGCATCTCCGTAGCCAAGGTAGACTGCGGGTGACTGGCCTGCACTCTCCGCAACGGTGCGCCCCCATGACCAAGCCCAGTGCGCCAGGCGTCGCATGGGGTCGTCGAAACGGTCGAGCACTGGAGCGGTCCACGACCGGACGCCACCTGCAGCGCGGACCTCTTCGACTACCTCGTCCGTGCCCAGAAACGGAGCCAGCAACACGACTCCGTCAACCGCTTGCGGGTAATCTGCAGCGTAAGACATGGCGCCAAGCCCCCCCAGTGAAATGCCTACCAGCCAGATGTGTTGGTAGCGTTCTAGACGCGGTTTCACGATGTCGTGGTGCACTCGCTCGCTCAACAATCCACGCACGTAGTAGGAGAGTGGCGCGTCGACGGCGACGACATCGAGACTCGGGTTCGCTGAATTGATCAGCTCTACGAACCCGTGTCTGACGAAGTCGTTCGGGCTGTCGCCTATCCCCGGTAGGAGCACCACGAGGCCTTTGGCCGGTGCTGCGGATGCGGCGTAATTGTCGTGCCAGATGGGGATCGCAGCGCCGCGAAACCACGAGCAGCCTGCCAGCAAGAGCAGCAGCAAGCACGGCGGTAGCCTAAGGACGCGGTGTGCTTTTCGATCCTCATGACTCGCAGCTTGCCTGCGACTACTCACGATGGTTTGCATGGTGATGCGTGTGTCGATTGCACGCATTAGCCGTCGGCAGATGATGGCCCGATGCGCACGGCTTTGGCCTTCACCTCGACGGAGCCAGTGCTGTATAGCCACCCTAGCGGAATCAAGAACTGCAAACTACGCGTTACGATTTCAACGCGTGGCGCTAGCAAGACGTCACCGCCTAATTCCTGGGCTTGTAGCAGTGCCCTCCCCATTGCCGCGCGCTGGGCCGATCCGATGCGAGTCGTGCCGCTGACGATCGCCGACAGTCGCTGCACTACCGGATCGAGAAGCGGAATCCGCACACGCCCTTCGAGCAGCGCGTGGCTTGCATCCGTCAACAGAGTGCCGTGCGTGCCTCGCAGGTTGCCGTCGGCGATCAGAGTCAGGAATTGCCGGTAGTGGGCCTCTCCGGTCACGTCGCCGGTCACTACGGCTCCGTAATTTGCGCCAGTGCCCGCGCCAATCGACAGCTCTTCCATCACCAGGTAGCGCCGCTCCTTGATGCAGGCTGCCGGCAAGCAGAGAAGCAGCACTGCTAGTGCGCTGCATCGAGAAAGTGTCTTGCAGATACTCATAGCGCGTAGCTAGGCCGTGCGGCCAACAGGATAAACCCAACCGAACCGGCGGGCACATACACGCCTGCCTGAATTGGCACTGTGAGCTATCCCATTGGGATTAGATAGCCTCGGCTTGCACTTTGGTTTTCGAGGATCCCGAAGCGACCACGTGATCTACGATCCATTCGGTCAGACTGGTTTGGCTAGTAGCATCAAACCACGGGACACCGGATTCACGCGCCAGACGCTGCAACTCAGTTTGCAGTAGGCGCACGCCGGAGAAGTTCTGAATGTGGCGAACATCGGGGTGGGCCGGGTCTGAACGTGTGTGTCGCATCATCACCGATCGGTGCAGCGACTCACTCTCCAGCGTGAGTAGTAGTTCCAATACGAGTGCATCGTTTCCGCGCTGAGCGAGCGCGCGACCAAGTTCGCCGGGAATCAGGTGTGACCCTACGAGGATCAGATTGCGCCCTTCACCGACCGTTCGTTCGGCGACCGCGATAGCTGCGTCGCCGACCGCGTGGGCTTGGCGAAGGAACCCCGCCGAGGAAGGGTTCTCACCCCCACTCACAGCTTCGTGAGCCGCTCGGTGCAGATCGGGTGCAGCCGATCGTGGCACCACCATCCGCAATACTTCGCGAAGGGCGTCCGTCGCCACGACGCGTCGCACGCCAAACCGTGGTGCCAGGTTCGTTGCCATCGTCGACTTGCCGACGCCGGGCGTGCCGTGCAGACATAAGACGAGCGGTCGACCACTTTGGCGGAAACGCCGCCACGAGAGGTAGCGTTCGGATTCGGCCACGCCAATGCGCGTTTCGAGCAACGTCGCGACTCGCTCTGACAATTCTCGCGAAGACACTTCGATCTCCGGTCGAACCTGCAGTGATTGCTCGATGGCAGAGGCGAGTTCGTAGGCCTGCTGCGGATTGAGTCCCGCCACGAGCAGGCTTGTAGCCAGCGCGTCAGCCGAGAACGGTATGCTCACGCCAGCGCGATTGCGTACGAGCACGAGGTGAGGGTACGGGGAAGTGTTGTCAGGCATGGCAAGCTGTAGTCGAAAAAACGAGTGGCGCGTCGTGCGCCGTTCAGCAGTTCGCGGTAACAGACCCGGTAGGTGCAGGCGGTGACTGACGGTCCCTAATCGGGACCGCGTGCTTTCGGCACTAATCAGCGTGCCCGGCTGGATCCGATTGGCATGATCGGCCCCCAACCAATCCAAGGGGCTGAGGTGGCGCTCGCTAGCTGAATGGTACGGCGTAGTTCTCGTGCTTCAGCGTTGTCCGGAGCCACCGCGACGATGCGGTCCACCCACCGCAATGCTTCGCGAAAGGAACCCTGCGTGGTGCGAGCATTGGCGATACGTATCATCGCACGCAGCGCGCCTTCCTCTGCGCGGATCCGTAGCGCGATCAACTGTTCGATCGTGCGTCGCTCGAGTTTGGGGGTCTGCAGCCACTTCTCGGCATCGTTCTCGATGGCACGCATCCGCCGCAGAGCTGCCTCGGCGCGAGTTGCGGAGTAGACGGTTCGACGGCTGTTGGTTTGCGCGCGCACCAGATCGCGCTGACCACGTTCGTATTCCAGTTCGCTCTTTTGGATTCGACGCATCATGCTGGCCCGCAGGGGGGTGACGCGGCCGCGATCCCGATTGGTGCGCGCTTGTTCGGCGACGGCCACGCGACGATGCAAGTCGGCCGCACGATCATCAGCGTATTTGCTGTCGAGCGGCCCACTGAGTTTGTCCAGCAACTGACGTGCTTCGCGGACCTGGCCAGCGGCAAGGTTCGCGAGCACCGCTTGCTCGCGCCATGAGATCGCCCAGGTTTCGAGGCGAGCTTTGTCGTAGGAACTGCTGCGATCGTGTGAGGTCGCTGCAAGGCCACGTCGAATGTGATCGACCGTGGTTGCAACGCGTCCCTTCGAACCGGCACGCTGCGCCAGCTCCAGGTGACGGGCGACGGCCCGCGGCGGATCATTGGCCGGCAGCAGCAGACTCTCGGCCGCAGCAAGGACGGCAACTGGCGTTGCGGAGAGGACTTCGTGCTCGGAAAGCACAGGGAGGGTCAGCGAGGGAACCAGCAGGACGAGGATTGCGGTGTTCATGATTCTTCCTTCTCTTGGCAGCTGTTGTTTTGCTGAGAGCTAGTGTGGCGGCATCAGGACCTGCGCCGTCGCGCGCGCGGCTCCAGCAAGCGCTTGGCCTTCTGGGTCAGATCGTGCAGGGTCGCGAATGGCGTGGCTGCGCGCGACGAAACGTGCAGGCGCTTGCCTTCGACCATGCACAGCTCGAGCGAGCATTCTTGGTCGTTTCCACCCCGTTGGGCATTCACGTCGCGGACGCGGACCCGCACTTCGTCGATGCGGTCGCGAAACCGTGCAAGAGCATGCTCGAGCTTGCTGATGACGCGCCGAGTGAAGGCGTTGTTGCGCGGCCGCCCGAAGTAGTTAACCCGGACGTGGATGGTGCTGGTCGCGAGAGAGTCGTCAGGTGCTGTCACGTTCATGGCAGCCCTATCGCCCACGAAACTACTTAGCTCCATGAGCACTATCCGACGATATCATTAGATTATTCATAACGATCAATGTCCTGGCTCAACTACCACCACCTCCGTTACTTCCATGCCGTCGCGCAAGCAGGCACCATTGCGCGCGCAAGCGAGCGCCTGCACACGAGTCCACCATCCATCAGTGTGCAGATTCGGCAACTTGAGGAACATCTGGGAGAACCGCTGTTTCGCAAGCGCGGCCGCAATCTCGAACTGACGGAAGTTGGTGAGATGGTGCGCGACTACGCCGAGCAGATCTTTGCGCTCGGATCCGAGCTGGTCGAGTCGGTGCAAGGCAGTGCGGATGGCCGGCCTTCGCGGATGCGGATCGGCATTGCCGATGCCGTTCCCAAGGAACTGGCTGCTCGTCTGTTGCAACCACTGTTCGACGCCGACTCGCCTGTTCGGGTTACTGTTCAAGAGGGAGCAGGCGAACAGTTGCTTGCTGACCTCGCCCTCCACCGAAGCGACTTGGTGCTGCTCGATGAGCGGCCTGCGGCGATCGCGCGATTGAAGGTGTTCACGCACGCGCTCGGTCAAGCGCCAATTGGTGTCTACGGCACCGGCGCGAACTACAAACAACTGCGCCGCAGATTTCCAGCTTCGCTCACGGACCAACCGTTCGTGCTGCCGCTGGAAGACAACCTCATGCGCCGCGAGTTCGACGACTTCTGTCGCGATCGTGATCTCCGTATCACAATGGTTGCCGAAGTCGAAGACTCGGCACTGGCCAAGACCCTTGCCCGCGAAGGCCGTGGTTTGCTACTTGCGCCGGCCGTGCTCGCCCCGGCATTGCGCAAGCATTACTTACTGCACCAGATTGGTGTGTTGCTAGACCTGAGCATGCCGTACTTCGCATGCACGGTGGCCCGTCGCATCGCGAACCCGTTGATCTCGCAAGTGCTCGAACGCGCGCGCAACCTGCTGCAGGACTGACTGCTGCCCTGTCGTCTCCACGATCCGCAAGTCGCTCGCCAGGGTCGACGCGAACACGTCAACTCGATCTCGCGGCCTGCTTCGCACCCCCTGTACCAGTTGAAGACCGGCCTGAACAAATCCGATCTTGCGCGCCTTCTTGGACCGCGCCCATGCCGCCTTCACCGAAAACGCGCGGATGGGGTGGCGCCCAGACTCTCGGGCACGGGAGGTGTTGGATCCGGACTGTTTTGGCATGAGAGCAGGATGGAAGTTCGCAAACAGTCCAAGGCAATTGCTGCCCATCGGCCTGCTGTCGCGTTCTTAGATGAATCCGACGTGGCGCCAGATTGATGTGGCGGAGATCGCGATACCGTGCGTTGCCCAGTTCGACTGGTCGCTGCCCCAACCATTCTTGCGACCATTTCGTCGCATTCGTGCATCCGCGCAGACCCTGTCGTCGAAACGCCCAGCGAAAGCCCATCTCTGTTCCTGCTCACCACGGTGTCTAATGATGAAGACGATTCTGATCTGTGCCACGCTCGCCGTTCTCTCGTCCTGCGCAGCTCCTGGCGCTGCCGGCATCGACTCCATGCCAACACCCTTGCGCGAGGACGTGCTGACGGCCGAGCAACAGGCGGCGCTCACCCCCTCGGCAGTGATCGAACTACTGCGTGAAGGCAACCAGCGCTTTGTGGACAACGATCTGACCCTGCGAGATCACTCGAAAATGGTGCGCAAGAGCACCGAGGCCCAGTTTCCAAAGGCCATCGTGCTTTCGTGCGTCGACAGTCGGGTGCCGGTCGAGGACGTCTTCGACCGCGGCATCGGCGACGTGTTCGTTGCGCGCGTCGCGGGGAACTTCGTCAATGAAGACATCCTCGGCAGCATGGAGTTCGCCTGTGCGATTTCCGGCTCCAAGCTGATCCTGGTGATGGGCCATGAGCATTGTGGCGCGGTCAAGGCGGCCATCGACGGTGCTGAGCTCGGCAACATAACAGGCATGCTCACCAAGATCCGCCCGTCGGTTGACGCTGTGCGCGCGACCTACCGCGGCGATGCTGCCACCAGCAACGAGGAGTTTGTACACAAGGTTTGCGAGCGCAACGTGCTGCACACGATCGCTACGATCAGGAAGGGCTCACCGGTACTTGCCGACCTCGAACAGCGCGGTCTAATCCGCATCGTTGGAGCTGTCTACGACATGGATACCGGCCTGGTGTCCTTCCTCGATCCGTAGGCTCTATGCCAGTCTGGGTCCCTATGCTCTGGGTCCCTCTGCCAGCCTGGATCTCTATGTGAGCCTGGCTGCAAGGAACCAACAGGATCCGCCCGCCCTGCAGGTTCCGGGCGCCGCGATCGCAGTCACTGCCGATATGCGATAGTAACGATTGCCACACCCATGAATGCTTTCGACCTGCAGATCTTCCTCGACGATCTTCTCCGCCTCGGCGTTGCGCTGTTGCTCGGCGGACTGATCGGAGCCGAACGCCAGCTCGCCGGTCAATCCGCCGGCCTGCGAACACACGTCATGGTCGCGATGGGTGCGACGGTCTTGACCCTCGTCGGACTGTCTGTAGCTGGCGACCAACAGGTCACGCGTGTCGTCCAGGGAGTCGCCTCGGGCATTGGCTTCATCGGTGCAGGTGCCATCCTGCGAGCCCGCGGCGATGAGAAGGTGAAAGGGCTGACGACAGCCGCATCGATCTGGATGTCTGCGGCCATGGGAACTGCGGCTGGACTGGGCGAACTCCCTCTCGCCGCCGCCGCGGGATGCGCTGGATTGTTCGTGCTTGCCGTACTCCGGCCGGCGAGCCGCTGGTTAGCCAAGCGGGCTGCGAAGCAAACCACGTCAGTTGGTGAACGTGACTCGCTTTGACGGTGTTCGGCACGAAAACGGCGCGGCATCAGACGCGGGCTGGTAGGTGGACCGCTCATGGACGCGCACGCCGGCAAGAGCGAAGCGTCGCCTGCGTTGGTGTGGCTCAAGACACCGCGAGCCCACGCCGTGCGGCAGCATGCTAATGATCGTTGTGCGTAGCCAGCGGTGAGCGCGCGTGCAATCCGACGCCTTCCTGCACGCTCACTTGCTGGTCGGCAGGTCGGCCATGCGGTCGAGGTGGGTTCACAGCCGCCGCTTGCACCGCAACCGCAGCACAGTAACCTTGATCGTCGTTCCACAATATCGACCGCCCCCCGTCATGAGCGAGCTCCAAACAGCCGTCCGCGCCCAGTGTGAGGCCTGCGACGCGACCTACCTCGTCCCGACCGCCGAACGCGAATACACGTGCAAGGCCTGCAAGGGCACCGTCCGGGCGATCGCCCCGAAAGGCGGCGAGGCCGCGGCGGAAGCACCGGCGCTCGCCGGCACGGTGACCTGTCCGGGATGCCAGATGATCAATCCCGGTGGCCTGCACTTCTGCGCCGAGTGTGGGGTGAGCCTGCCCGAGTCCCCGCCGGGCACCGATAGCGAAGCCGGGCGCCGCCTGCGCAAGGAGGCCGCAGATGCGCTCAAGCGCGCCACGCGCGGCTTCCAAATCGTGACGTGGACCTATCACGTCGGCGCACTCGCTTACGGGATCGCGATGCTAATGGCGGTCAAGGCCCTGGCGCGGCCGGACGTGCCGCTCACTGGCGGCGTCGTCGTCGTCGTGTTGACGACGGTATTGAGCGTGCTCTTCGGGATGGGCGCCCTGCACGCGCACTTCAAGCCGTTCGTGTGGACCATCGCCATCGCCATCGCGACCACGGCAGCCACCGTCATCCATTTCGTCGGCCCCAACCCGTTCGACCTCGCCGCCTTCGGCAGCGCGGCCTGGGCGCTGGTGGCGTACGGGCTCCTCCTGCCGACCTACTGGTTCCGCAAGCAGATCGCCAACCACAAGGACCTCTACGTCCTGCACTACTCCAGCTCCGAAACGCGACGCTCCCTGCGCGGGCGCTCGGCCGAGGCGCGTCACGAACGCCTGATGCAGGTCCTGCGTCGGGCGGCGCTCCGCACATGGGCGCTCTCGATTGCCATGGCATGCCTCGTCATCCTCGTGAGCACGATCGGCTCCTGGCTCTATCTGACGAAGTACCGGCCGGCCCCCTTCGGGCCCAC
>CAXBFC010000350.1:0-8994 GCA_963974725.1 uncultured bacterium
CGACCTTCTTCAGTTCGCCACGGATGCGCAGGTAGCCCCAGCTCGAGTTGTCCGTGGCCATGCGAACGATCAGCTCGCGGATGGCCTTCATGAGTCCTGGGCGGCCAACGCGCTTCTTGGCCGGGTAGGTGTGGTGGGCGGCTACCAGCTTGCGATGCCATCTGAGGATCGTGTCAGGGGTGACGATTGCTGAGACCTTGTCGAGTAGTCGTCGACCCAGTGGCTTCCCCTTGGCTGCGAGACGTCGGCGCTGGTCGTCGGTCAGTCGTGGCCGCTTGTCGCCGAGCTGCTCCTTGAGCACGCGGATGACTTCGGCTTGGTAGTCGATGACTTGCGCCTGCTTTCGGTTCATCCAGCCAGCGAACGTAGCTAGTAGAAACTGCAGCGCGTGGGGACCGTGCATGGGCAGGTCATCGGTGAATTGGCCTTCGCATCCCACGGACCATGAGTCACATCACCACTGGAATGTGGTATTGGCCCGAGCCTACTCCGGAGCTTCGATCCTTGGCATTCGTCCACGGACGGCACTCCATACTGCCAGCACGAAGACGGTGTCACTGCCCGGCGGCGACGCATAGTAGACGTGATAGCGCGTCGCCCTCAGCAGAACCCGGCGCAAGCCCGAGATGGATCGGTGTCTGCGCCTACGGCCGACGCCTGGCCACGTTTGGATCAAGTCCAACGCACCTGCAAGTTCTTGCTCGAAGAGGCCCGGAGATGCCGGCCGATTCGTGCGCCACCATGCGTCGATCGTCTCGATGTGGCGTTCGGCTTCTCTGGTGATCAGTAGGTTCACTTGCGCTCGCGCAGCTTCGCCAAGACCTCATGCGGCGGTCGACCCTCGCCGTTGTTCGCTTGTTGCCAAGCTCGTTCGAGCGAGCTGTCACGGGCGGCGCGCTCGGAGGCTTCCAGGTCGTCGCCTTCGTCATCCAAAACCAGATCGAGGACCATGCCTTCTGGAAGTTCGGTTGGTTCGTCGAGAACAATGCGGCCGTTGCGGACCGTTGCGCGGACATGCGTCATGGTAATCCAAGTCTAGCATGTCAGGGCGAGGTCACCGACCCCAGGTTCGGCGTATCGAGTGGCCGTAGTCGGTCCGCAACGTTCCGTCTCGCCGGCTATGGATGCCCGAAAGCTGGCAGCGTTTCGCAGAATCGGATTGGCGTCTACGGGTTGTGAACGGCAGGCAGGTGCTCTCCCCCAGAAGTTAGCAAAACCGTCCAGCTCGGGGAGCCACTTTGGTCTAACTGGCCGATCTACAGCGCCCTGCACTTAACGGTGTGGGGCGTTTGTGGTTTTGGGAGTGGCCTCACAAGTGGCTAGCATTGCGGTGGATGTGTGCCGGGGTGGCGTTGGCGTAGAGAGCGTCAGCGTGTACTACGCCGGTTGCGCGCTTGGTGGCGAGCCCTCGGGATCTGGCCGCGTCTCTCTGAAAGCTCTCGGGTGTAGTTAACAGACCTAGTGCCGCGTTGGGGCGCTGCACAGCCAGCTTGGAGTCAGCTGTGGATTCCGGTCGGAATGCCTGGGTTGGCCTCGCGCTGGCCTGCTGGTTGACGGCTGGCTGAAGGGGTGAGAGAGTCGGTTGGTTGGGCAACAAGAAGCTTGGCGGTCAGCTCGATGATCCGAACTGTCGGTTCTTCTGTCAGGCCATCGTTCGCGGCCCCGTCAAGATCCGCCCGAAGGGCAAGTAGGTCGCATGCATTCCAGAAGGTATCTCGGGCTATTCGCTGTAGTCGTCCCCCTGTGGGCTTGTTTCGCGATTGCCGCGATTGGTTGGGATGCATCGCATCGTGGCCCTGCGCGCGCGGGCGTTTCGGCTTTGGCTACGCCCCCTCAGGGGCAGGGTCAAAAGGCGATCAAGCCATTCACGCATGCGGAGCATGTCAGCTCAGCCTGGCAGAACCTGGATAATCCTGAGGTGTTCCGCGACTGTCGCGGTTGCCATCGCTTCTCGCCGACGAATCCGTATTCGACGCCGCAAGCCGAGTGTGACAATTGTCACCAAGGAGCCGGAAAGTTGCAGCGCCAGTTCGACGCAGATTGGCAGGCGGATCTGAGCGGATACTCAACGCGGACAAGTCCGGCATTCCGTCACTTCACGCACGGCATGCTTGAGTGTCGTGAGTGCCATTACGACGAAGCCAAAGTGTTCGAGCCCATGCCGATTCGCACTGGACCGGCGTTCTGTGCCGAGTGCCACGGAAAGAAGGTGACCGCCGACGACGTCAGCAAGTTCAAGTGGCTGCAAGGCACCCAGGACGAGGCGCTGGCCAAAGCGGTTGGCTTGGAGGGTGCGTTCACCAAGCCGCCAGACGCCGAGAAGCTCGACCTGGTGTTCGCTGGGCGGACTGGCGGAATCAACACGGTTCCGTTGCCTTTGGGCGGCGACTTCGATCACGCGGATCACTTCAACACTGCTGTGGGCGGCGCACCAGGTCTGGCGTGTGCTGCGTGCCACACGAACATACGGACTGCCAGCGCCACGCAAGTTGGCACCGGAGCCATTCCGGTCGTTGGCTGCAAGACCTGCCACATTCGCAATGCGGCTGGTGCTGCCGCACCGGCGGCAAAGGCCGCGAAGACGAATCCGCAGCCACTGTGGGCGCTGGGCACGTTTACACACGCCGACCACTTTGGCTTCCTGCTGCCCGGCGGCAAGCGCAAGGTCGGCAAGGACAAGGTGACTAGCGATCAGGCGTTCACCGACATTGAAAATCAGCAGTGCGCCGCGTGCCACACCTATGCGCGAGTGGTGCCGGGGCTGAGCGAACGCGACTACCCGTTTGGCAGTGGTTTGAGCAAGCATACCTATTCGGACTGTGTGGAATGCCACGCGGTTGAAGGCTGGCAGACGGGTGAGCCGACGGGCGAGCAGCCCCGCTCCGAGAAGTCGCCGCCGTTGCATTCGTCCAACGGTGGTGCGGGGTGGCGCGATTGCGCTGCGTGCCACGAGCTCGGCAAGCCGGACATGGCGGGCCTTCGGCCAAAGGAATTGGTGCAGCGATGGACCGAGCGCACATTCCAGTTCGAAGGGCAAACGCATCCGCACATCACCAGCAAGGGTGTCGAGCGTGGGGGGGCAAGGGGTGACCCCTCCCTACAAGAAAACTGTGCGGCGTGTCACCGCGCCGTCGTTCCGGCATTGCCAACTCGATTGATCGAGAAGGGATTCACCCACAAGACCCACTTGTCCGCCAACCCGACGCAGGATGAATGCGTGAAGTGTCATGACTCGGCGCAAGTCGCGGCGAACTCGTTGGCCTTGTCGGGCACCGACTACCGCACCTACTCGCTGAAGTCGTGCTCGACGTGCCACTGGGGTGGCGAGGTTGTTGAGAAGGTCGGTCCGAAGTCGAAGCCAAAAGAACGCGCCGTCGTGGCATTCCCGCATGGGCCGCACGTGAAGCTACCCTCGAAAGCCGGACTTCCACAAAAGGGGCTTTCGTGTGGCGAGTGCCACGAGTCCGATACTGATGGCCGTGACATCGTCACCAAGCCAGCGGCCTTGTCGTGCAACCAATGCCATAAGCATCAAGCAGTCGCGGGGGTGCGTCCGGTCGAGCGGTTGCTGGCCAACGAAGTGGCCAGTTGCATTCGTTGTCACCACGAAGACAAAGGTGGGCAGCAAATTGCATCGGTGCCCCCGGCGAAGGGTAGTGAATCTGCAGCTTCCGACGAGCGCTACCAAGCCACGCAAACGGTTTTTGCCGGCTTCGCGCAGAGCCAGTTCCACGCTGCCGGCAGCGATTGCACCAAGTGCCACACTCGTCAGGATGAGGATGGCAAGTTTTCGCCGATTGTGGTGACGGGCAAGAGCCATCTGCTGGCGTCTGCCAACCTTGGCGTGCACGCGGACGTTGCTCGCGGCGGGTTCGGCAAGAACGCACCCGCGGATTGCTTGCGTTGTCATTGGAAGCCTGCCGACAACTGGGCGGCTAGAGTGCGCATCGCCGCGGACGACCCGGCAGGCACCAAGGCCTTCCGCGAAAAGCCCGGCTCCCCAGCTACCCGCGAACGCTTCGGCAACCTGTTCCGCGGCTACCCCGGCAGCAAAGAAGCCGACGGCTAACAGTCCCCGATGAGCGCCCCCGGCACCCAAACTTGGTGCAATACGCAGGGGTTTCTGTTGGCGAGCGCCGCGGATGGTGCCAGTGGAAGTGCTTATCCTGGGGGAGGGGAGACGTCAAAGCCGGCAGTTGGGAACACTTCAAAACCTAACAGTTGAGAGGAGCGGCCTAGTGTCTGTGCAACGGATCAGGAGTTGGAGGCAAGTGAAGCATCACGCTTGGCAGCCGTCGTCTTATCGTCGCGATACTTGCGAGTGCGGTAGCTCTACGGTCCGCATTTGAGGGCGTGAGCGGATGCAAGAGGCGGTCGAGCCACTTGCCCCAGTCTTCGACTGACCTGTTCGACGTCATGATCGTGCTCGTGCGTTCGTAATGTCCCATGATGACTTTGAGCAAGGCCTACCGAAGCTGTGTGCGGCAGCTTACGCATGCCGAGGTCGTCGATGATGCGTAGCGACACAGCCCGGACCCGCCTGAGGTTGCGGGCTGCGATGCGAATGGTGCGCGCCGACCGCTGCATGGTGAGCTCCTATGCCGGGCTGTCGGCGTCAGCTAGGAAGCAGGGTTCCTGTCCGAAGCGCTAGCGGTCAAGTGAGTCCATCAGTCGCGCGTTCAGGAATGCACGAGCGAACCGCCAGTCGTTCTTCACCGTGTCGCGACTGACCTCAAGCACTTCCGCCGTCTCGTCGAGTGTTAGGCCGCCGAAGAACCGCATTTCGACGACTCTTGCATGTCGAGGGTTGGCCGCTGCCAGGTCGTTGATGGCCGAATCGATTGTCAGCAACTCAATCGGGTCGCTCCAATCGCTGATTAACGAATCTGGATCTACCCGTTCACGGTGGGCTGCGCCTCCGCGCTTCTCGCGTTGCCTCGATCGTGCATGGTCGACCAAGGCCCTGCGCATAGTCGTGGAGGCGATGGCGAGAAAATGCCGACGGCTGCGGTAGTCGACCTGTTCCTGGCCGACCAGGCGCACGTAGGCTTCGTGCACTAGTGCTGTCGGTTGCAGGGTGTGGCCGGGGGATTCGCGCTGCAGGTGGCCCTTGGCCATGCGGCGCAGGTCGTCGTAGAGGACTTCGAGGAGTCGGGACCGGGCAAGTTCGTCGCCGTCAGCCGACGCAGACAGTTTTCTGACAGATTGATGGGGATCCATGGCCGAACAGTGGGCGCGCATGCGGGGTAGGCTCATCATCCGTGACTGGGGTTGTCTGCGATACCCCGGGTAGGCAGAATTCAATGACGATGGAGGAGATGCTGCCGTCGGCTTTCTTTCCCCTGTTGGCGCCGTTCTGGCGCGTTGCCTTCGAACCCAGATGCTGCAAGAACAGAATGAACCCGATGACCGTCTCCTGAAGCTGTTTCAGGGGGCTTGCCCTCTCGATCACGATCGGCAACGTGAATTCGTGCGACGGGTTGCGGAGGAGGATCCTGAACTGGCTGAGCGTCTGGGCAGGTTGCTCGCTGCCGACCGATCTCCGGCAGGTCCACCTGCGGATGCCTCGGAGGCCGTCGGCGCGACGCATGTGGGCGTCGCCAGGTCGGCCATCGATGGAGGGGCGGGCGGTGTCTCGGCCCCGCAGGAATTGCTCGGTTGTGTGCTTGGCAACTATCGGATCGTGCGTCTACTGGGGCGCGGGGGGTTTGGCACGGTCTACGAAGGGGTTCATCAGAGACTGGGCGCGTCGGTTGCGATCAAGATCCTGAACGCAGACGCCGCCGGCAGTCATGATGCGATCGAGCGATTCGTTGGCGAGGCTCGACGGCTGACGGAGTTGGACGACCCCAACATCGTGCGGTGGATGACATTCGACCACACCGAGACGGGCATCCACTACTTCGTGATGGAGTACCTGCGCGGCCAGGAGCTGTTGGATGTGTTGCGCCAGCGCAGGCTGTCATCGAGTGAATCGACCGACATCATGCTGAAGATCCTGTCAGCTCTGAAGGCTGCTCACCGACTGGAGGATGGCCGCGCTCTGTTGCACCTCGACCTCAAGCCACGAAACGTGTTCGTGCGCATGGAGGAGCAGATCGAGGTCAAGGTGATCGACTTCGGGATCAGTCAGCATGTTGGTGCCGCCGCACGCATCGCCACGACCCTCGCCAAGCAGCGGCAGGCGTCGCGACCGGGTGAACAGGACCTGGAGGCAACGGTGTCGACCGTGGCGGCTGCGCAGACCGAGGCTGGAGGTGTTCAGCGGGCATTGGGAGGGACGCCACTCTATGCGTCTCCCGAGCAGTGTCGACATCTGCGCGGTGACATGCAGATCGCCGAACTCGACGGGCGCTCGGACATCTACTCTCTCGGAATTGTCGGCTTCGAGATGCTCACGGGACAGTTGCCATGGGACTGTCGAACGATCGACGAGTGCTTCACCGCCCACCAAGATCGCGCCGTTCCTACGATGAAGTCGCTTGGAGTTCGGGTGCCTGCCAAGCTTGAACGATTCGTGCGGCGCTGCCTTGCCAAGAAGGCGGATCAGCGGTTTCCGGACGCGTGTCATGCCTACGATGAATTGCACGCGATCGCCAACCCACAGAAGCCTGTCGTGTCGATTGCAGCGGTGGTGGTGGCCGTCTTCGCCCTCATTACGTGGTTCATCTGGCCGCCGAGTGAGCGGTTGAGGGCCGAACTGCAGGCCGCCGGAGGCTCGTTGTACTTCGGCCCGAAAACGCGCGAACTCCGCGTTGAGATCAAACACCTGCTCGATAGCAGCGGTGAATCAGAATTGCGTTGGGTGTCCGACAAGGGTTCGCGGAATCGCGCATTGGACAATTGGCAGGCTGAGTTGGACATAGGCTGGGAGAAAGACAAAGACTGGGTCAAGATCTCGGCACCAGAGTTAAGATCATCCAAGAGCGAGACCGTCTATCTGCAGATCGGTACCGGCATCGACCCGCAGTTCTCCGAAGCGCTGACAGTGCACTATCTGGCTGGCGATTGGTCGATCACGTCGGGCGTCACGATTGGCGATTCGAACGCACGCGTTTACGACCCGGACGGCGCCAGCGCGCAAGTGACGGTGCCCTTGTCGGTAGCGGACCTCGACAACGTTCAGGTCCGCGTTGGCAGTCGAAAAGTAGAGGCAATACTTGCACCCTGTGCAGGCGGATCTACGGCTCGCGTGGAGTTGAACTCGTTCTCGCTCCCCGATCAGAAATCGAGTGAGCTTGAGTTCATCGCCACGGACAAAGCGGGCAACAAGCGCTACGCAAGAAAGTCGTTCCAATTCGATGCTCGCCAGATGAAGGCTGACATCAAGTTTGAATGGAGGGTGATTGATGGCTTGCCGCGCCTGTTCCCGGGTCAGAAGCCCAAGTTGCAGGTCAAGACGCCCCGCGGCGCCAAGATCACCGCAAAATGGCGGAAGGAGGGCGGTGCCTTTAAGGAACTGATCTTGGTCGACAGCGATAACAGCGATAGCGATAGCGATAACGGGAACCGCAGGTGTGAGCTGCAAGGGATCGGGGCCGAGGGCGAGTTCGAGGGCGCCTTGCGCCTCATTGTCGAGGACTCCGAAGACGTCTACCACGCCAACGCCACTAAGGGCCGGTCGGAATCACCGTTCAAGTTCGTCTACGAGACCGCGGTTCCAGAGTTGTCCGTCAAATACGACAGCAAGAAGCCAGATGGACCAGTGACTGTAAGCAAGCGGCTACTCACCTTCGTTGTCTCCCGTTCTCGCGTCCCCTTGCGGATTGAGGCCAGTTGCCCGGAGGCCGGGCTGAAGAAGTCGATCGACCTCATCAAAAAGGATGAGGCGTCGCTCGATATCGAATTTCCTCGTGACGGCAACTACGAGCTGACGATCGCCGGTCGTCGAGGCGAGGGATCGGCTGGGGCCCCAGATGTGGAAGTGAAAATCCCGATCCGGATTGATCAGACGTGTCCCGAAGTTGGCATCACAAAAAAGCTTGACTGGATCGGGGAGTCGAATACTGAGATGCCTCTGGCAATCTTGGGTGTCGGTGAAGAAAAGTGGCCGGTGGACGTGATTTGGGAGCTCACGGGCCCGGTTCCAGCGAGCGGTGTCTTTAAGGACGTGCTGCCGACGGAGGGATTTCCGATAGACTTGGCAGTGCTCGGTGTGGATCCCGCGAACTTGCCTGATGGATCCTATTCACTCAACGTGACGGCGGTCGATGCCGCGGAGAATCGCTCGCAAGAGGAGCGTGTCGAGTTTGCCGTGGCCCGATGCGGGCCGGTATTGAGTCTCATTTCGCCTGCCAAGATGGGTGGCCCAGATTGGAGCAATTCCAACGACTTGTTCGAGATCCGAGCGTCCGCATCCGACGCAAACGGGGTCAAAAGGGTGAAGTTTTGTCTTTTGTCGGTCAGTGGCGAAGAGGTCAGCGAATGGGGCGTCATGGGCGAAAGTGGAGGAGTATACATTGGCCGTGTTATTTTGGACTCTTCGCGGGCGGGCGACAAGGTCATGGTGTCCCTTCGCGCGATCGACAAGTTCGAAGTAGAAACTAAGAAGGACTCGGGCCCGTTCGAATTACCTGCGTTCGAGACCAGTCTCTGGCGCGTGTGGACCAAACTACCCGACGGCCAGCGGGTTCGAATGGTGTCGTTCACGAATCGTGGATCAAACTATTGGTTTCGCGGGCGAGGTACCTTTATCGAGAAGCGCGATTTTGACAAGCTCGGCATGAAGCTGCTTGGGTCTTGGACTGGTGTGGATGTCCCCGGCCCGAACTTGCCAGACTACTACCTGGACCAGCGTGAGGTGTCGGTGGCCGAATTCTTGGCATTCTTGGACGCAGGATACTCTGACGCCACCTACTGGCAGGAGGGGGCGGCGCCCGATGGAGGTCGTCGCCAGGAGTTGCTCAACGCTCTGAAGTCGCTGGTCGATGGCGCGCGTGGCGACTATCCCGTGTCGGGAGTCGACTATTTCGAAGCGTCTGCATATGCGAAGTG
>CAXBFC010000351.1:0-8984 GCA_963974725.1 uncultured bacterium
GATGTCCCATTCGAAAATCGGGTTGTTGCCGACCGGCACGTAGTGCGTGAATGAGAAGGTCTGCAAGTTCGGCTGCGAGACGGTCAGCGAAGCGCTGGCTGGCGACGTGGACGTCATCACGTTGGCGATCGAGTTCGTGATCTTGACGATGCTCTCCTGGCAGACCCGGCACAGCACCTGGCCGAGGGCGCGCATCAGGCAGTTGCTGCGCGGGCGGTAGAGTCCGTATTGGTTGTAGCCGGCGCCTTGGAATGCGCTGATTCCTTGTGTTCCGTGCCAGATCGACCACTTCTGGCCGGTCGGCGACTTCGTGATGTTGGGCGCGGTGGGCTCGGGGCCGGTGTAGGTGTTGCCGGCGTAGTCGTATTCGTCCGCGACTAGACCAAGGCTGTGGCCGAGTTCGTGCGCCTGCACTTCGCTCATGCTGTTGCCGTTGTAGCTGACGGCAAACGTCGCCGCACAGCCGCCATAGCGATTGTCGTTGACCATCACCATGACCCGGCCTTCGGTCGCTGGCGCCAACGCGGCGTCGGCCAAGCCTTGTGCCGTGTTCTGGATATACAAGCAGCGATCCGTACCGCCGTAGTTGTAGGTCGCGTTGTAGACCGTGTTGACGAAGACGGGCGGCGTCTCATCCGGGCGATCGGCACCGCTGTCCTGGCTGGCGCGGAACACCGTGTGCACGTTGTAGTAATCCGCGAACAGGTTGTAGGGCGCCCGTTGGAACAGCGAGGTCAAGAACGTCGTGACGTCTTGATTGAACTGTCCTTGCTCGCTCGCCTGGTAGCCGTCGCCAAGAATGACGATGTCGTAGCGCGTATCGGTCGTGCCGTTGCTGATGACGGTGGTCACCGTTTGCGCGTGCAGCGTGGCTGCCAGCACAGCGAGTCCCAGCTGAGTCGCAAGTGTGTTTCGCAAGTTCATCGTCCACCTCCGGCCAGTTCGCGGATAGCCGCGCCGGTCATCGTGCCCAACGCCACCTTGACGGCGTCACTCTCGGTTCGGAAAAACTCGTAGCTCGCAGCCTCGGCAAACGCCGGCACGTTGAGCAGCAAGCCAATCTTCGACTCGATCACCACGCAGCCATGCACTCGTGGGCCTTTGCCAACGGATTGCGCATCGGTTGCGAACGGCCGAACGTCGAGCGGCACGTTGGCTAGCTCCTTGCCTCCGCCGTCGCGGATCGAAACGCGCCAGGTGCTGTCGAAGCCCTTCGGCACGCCGCCCCAGCGAGCAGCCTTCTTGCGAGCGAACGTCACCGAGACGGCATTGCGGTCGCCTTCGACAACGAGCACGTAGTGACCGTCGGCTACCGGTGGCGCTGGCGGGGTAGGTGATACCGGTGCGAGAATGGCGGCTGACGACGATGCGGTCGCCGGCGAGTTGGGGTCGATCACGAGTCGATTGTTCGCGTCCGCGTTGCTGCGAAGGGAATAACCGATGGCCGCGATCAACACCCCTGCGCCGAGCACATGGGAGAGTTGCATAGTAGTTAGGTGGGCGATAGGAGGCAGAACCAGGATAGCGGCGATGGAAAGCCAGCGTGCAAACAGACAGAGTGGCTTCGATGGACTTTCGCAATCGTGTCTTCCTTGCTCCCCTGACGAAAGGCGGCAACTTGCCGTTTCGTCGATTGTGTCTGGAACACGGTTGCACCGTCACCATGGGCGAGATGGCCTATGCCTACCAGGTCGTCAGGAAGAGCCGCAGCGAGCTGGCCTTGCTGCGCAAGCACGAGGACGAAACGTGTTTTGGCGCCCAGATTGCCGCGATGCGCATCGACGACGCCGTCAAAGCGGGGGCTGAGGCAGTCGATCGCGGTGCTAGTTGGATCGATCTCAATTGCGGTTGCCCGATTCACGACATCGTCAAGCGCCGCATGGGGGCGACTCTGCTGCGCAAGCCCAAGAAGCTGGCGCGGCTGGTCGAAGGCATGGTCGAGGGCATCTCGGTGCCCGTGACGGTCAAGATCCGCTTGGGCTGGTCCGAGGAAGAGCAAAACGCCAGCGAGGTTGCGCGTGTCTGCGAAGAGTCGGGGGCCAAGGCGATCTGCATTCACGGCCGCACCAAGGACCAGCGCTATTCGCGTGCGGCGGACTGGGATGCGATTGCTGAGATCGCCGCCGAGCGTTCGATCCCGGTGATCGGCAATGGCGACTTGTTGACGTGGTATGAAGTGCGCGATCGCTGGAAGCAGAGTGGCGTCGCGTCGGTGATGATCGGCCGAGGTGCGTTGATCAAGCCGTGGATCTTTCGCGAGATCACCGAGCAGAAGGCGTGGGAGCCGACCGCCAAGGAACGCCTCGCCGTCTACCTGGACTTCGCCGGCAAACTCAAGGAGCACTTCCGCGACGACGAGAAGGGCCGCGAACGCACGATGCGGTTCTTGCCGTGGCACATGGACTTCTTCTGCCGCTACCGCCCGCTCTCTGATCAAAAGTGGGTCGAGTCGGCGAAGCAGCATCCGCTGATGCAGACGCGCATGCCTTCCGAAGAAGGCCTGTCGGTGTTGGAGCAGTTGCTACGTGATCCGCGCAAGGAAGTGCATGCGCGCATCGCCGACCTGCTGTGGGATGCCGGCGATCTGGATGAGGCCGAAGCGAGTGCCCTGAGCCTTGCTCAAGAGATGCCGCCCGAGGCTGGCGATGCCGGCGAGGTGGCGACGGCGCACGGTTAGCCCGCATATCTGACCAGCGACGAGGTACGGTGCCAGGCACAGAAGTAACACATTCGATGGCGCCAGCTGGCGCCATCGAATGTGTTACTCCTGTGCCTGGCACCGTACCGCAGTACCGAACGGCCCAACGGCCCAGTACCCAACGGCCGCGAGTCGGCGCTCAAAACGGTAAGCCAACGCTGATGTGCACCGTGTCGTTGCGTTCGTCAGCGCGCGGGTCGGGGTTGTGGCTGTAGTCGAGTCGCAGTGGGCCGATTGGCAATGCCAGCCGTAGGCCGGCGCCAACTCCGTAGCGCAGGTCCTCGAGCCCGAAGTCGTGCACACTGAGTCCGACGTTGCCGGCGTCCGCGAACACGGCACCTTGCAGCGCCCTGAAGATCGGGAAGCGCACTTCGAGACTCAAGATGTTGCGGAACTGGCCGCCGACTGGGATTCCGTTCGGGTCCTTCGGGCCAAGTTGGGATTCGCGAAAGCTCCGCACCGAATCGTTACCGCCGTTGAAGAAGCGCTCCTGTACCGGCAGCTCGTTGTCATCCAACGACCACACTAAGCCGGTTTCGTAGGAGGCTCCAATCGTCCATTCTTCGAGCGGCAGCGGCACATGCCAGGATGCACCGATCGTCACGCGGCTCAGATTGATCGAGCCACCAAGCACGTTGCCTGCGCGTTCGTAGCGAATCTGGTAGCGCGATCCATCGCTCGGCATCAACGGCGAGTCGCGATCGTCGTAGACCAGTTCCGCGAAAACGCTGCCTTTGTAGAAGGACTGCAGCGACGTGCCGACAACACTGGCGGCGACATCGCGCGCATCTCTGCTCTCGAGTGAGTAGCCGACCCGTCCTTGGGTCATCGGCAACAACTGCCTCGAGAATGCCGTGGTGAAGCCGTTGGAGACGTCGGTGAAGCTCGGCTCCTCGCGTTCCTTGAGGAAGCCCGTGACGGTCAACGCCGTGCGGCTACCGAAGACTCCGGGCTCGACCCAGGTCGCGTCGGTGCCCCAGCTTTTGACGCTGACCTTGCCACCGATGCGCAGGCGCTGGCCCAGACCAAACAGGTTGTTTTCGGTTGCGTAGATGGAGCCTCGCGCTTGTTCGTAACTGCCCCAACCAGTCAGGAAAGCCAGTTCGCGGGATTGTGCTTCATCGACCACGAAGGCGAGGTCGAGCTGGTCGTCGGCGACATTGCTCTGTTCGACGGACACCCTCTTGAACAAGCCCGTGCCATACAAATCCTGAACGCTCTTGTCGATCGATTCGCCATTGTACCAGTTGTCGACGGGCTGCCGGATGAGGCTTTCCAGCCAGGCGCTCGAAGTGCGTTCGTTGCCGCGAATGGAGACGCCGACGACGTGTTGCCGCACACCGCGGGAGCCACGCAGATTCACGACAACTGTGTGGTCGGCGCGATTGACGTCCGCGTTGATGCGGATCTGAGGCGCGGCAAAGCCATGGTTCTCCAGGCTTCGTTGCAGATTGATCCGCAGTGCCCGTAGCGCCGTCAGGTCGTACGGCTTGGCCAGCAAGGGGCTGAGGTCCATGGTCTCGGGCGGCTGCAATTCCGAGTCGATTACCACATCGCGGATCGTGTAGCGGGGTCCCTCGGTAATCGCAACCAGCACCGTTGCCTCGGTTGGCTTGGCTCGCTCGGTGACTGGTTCTTCGACCGTTGCATCGAGATAGCCGATCGATCGATAGCGAGCGGCTGCCGCCGCCGCAAAGGCCCGCAGGTCGGCTGCGACAAAGTACGGATCGCCGAGCCCGAGCACGCCTGACGGGGTGCGGCTCCACAGCGGCAGCAAGTCCTCGGCTGGGAGCTCGTCATTGCCCTTCAAGGTGAGCTTGGTGATCAACACCTCTGGTCCCTCCTCGATGAGAAAGGTCAGTAGCAGCTCGGGTTCACGTACGAGTTGATGGGTGACGCTGACGTCGGGATAGCCGCGGGTGCGGTAGTAGTCTTCCAAGTCCTGCGCCGCATCGAAGGCCGCGGCAACACGCGTCGGCTCGCCGGCAAAGGCAATCATCGTGTCTTCGATCTGGCGGTAGAGTTCGCGGTCGCTGATCGAGTTGTTGCCTTCGAACGCGACGGCCACCTCGCGGTCGGGTTCGTTGGGGGTCGAGCTGACCGCGGTTGTCGTCGAGCACCCGGATAGCAGGCACAGTGCTGCGAATACCAAGCCAGCGCTGGCACGTCGTCTTAGAGAACCTGTGCGCATCACTGGAAGCGAATCCGGTAGACGATGCCCAAGTTCATGTCTTCGTAGACATCGCGTTCGCCCTGCAGGTAGACGTTGTCGATGACGCGAAAGTTCACGACGATGCTTTCTGTGCCGTTCGCACTGATTTCCGTGCCGGTCTCGACCTCGAAGCGCGACACGAAACCTTCCTTCGCTTCGGTCGACTCCGAGCCGAACAGTTGGTCGGCCAACTGCTGCACCAGGTAGCTGCCGAGCAATACCCCGACCGCACGGCTGCCGCGCAAGGTGTCTGGCCGCGCGCCGGTCGTCACCAGCACGGCGAGCTGTTCTGGCGGCAACGGCGGCGTCGACGACAACTGCACTTCAGGCGCGTTGTATGGCCCGCGCACAATCATGCGAACGTCGTAGCCATGTCGGCGCCCGGCCGCCGACAACGACAGCGACGGGAAAGACGAGTCATTGCGATCAAACTGCAGCAGCGCGTTGGAGGTGCGGAACGTGCAGCCCGGAAAGGTGATCGTGCCCGTTGGCATCGCCAACGTGCCTTCGATGCGCGGTTCACGGAGTGTGCCGCGAATGGTCAGCGCACTGGTGACTTTGCCGGCCAATACATTGGTTGCGATCTCGATCGGGCGCAGGGAAGTCACTGCAAGGTTGAGCGAAACGCCAATGTGTTCGCCGAGATCCGGGCCAGCCAACGCCAGGCCACGGGACGCTTCGGGGCCGCCAATCTGGCCCAGGGTGAAGTACGGCAACCGCTGCACGACTTTGCTCGCCTGTGTCTCGAGCTTGCCCGTGAGTTCGATCTGTGCCAGGCGACCGGTCGCAGTCAAGTCGAGATCGCTGCGCACCTTGATGCCGTTGCGACGGCGCAGCAATACGTCCTTCCCGGTGATGGTCAGTCCGAGTTCGGCTTGTTGCCATGCGCGCCACAGCGGCTCCTTGCCGACGAATGTGCCCGCCGCCTGGACGGAGCCTCCGGAGACGGTTGCCGAGAGTTGTTCGCACGCAACGCGGTGCGATGAAGCGGTGATCTGCGCGTCGATTTCGTCGAGCCGGGGACCTTCAGGAAAGCGAACGCTACCGCCCTTGATGAGCAACGTGAGCGTCGGGGCTGGTTCGAGTAGCGTGCCAGCCAATACCAACGTCGCTGTCGCCTGGCCGGCGATACGTTGTTGTCGCCAGGATGCCGGCAGCAGCGAAAGATCCGGAACCGTGATCTGTAAGCTGCCATCCAGGCTGCTGGTCAGGATCCGATTCAGATCGCCCGCAGCAATGGCATCGGACACCATCGCCATGCCGCCGGCGAGGGTCAGGTTGCTGCCTTCGACCTGCGCCGCAGCGTTTTGCAAGGCAAGCTGATCGAGCGTCAGATGGCTTGCATTTGCGGTGAACTTCGCGGTCAGTTCGGTGTCAGGAACGTCGACCGGCAGGTTGACCAGGGTGCCGTTGATCTGGCCGTGCAGTGTGCCTTCGACTTGTTGCAGTTCGCCGCTGAAGCGTGCGACGGCCGCCGCGATCGAGAAGCCTGCATCGCGGAATCGGTAGGCACCGCCCGCATACAGCACGGTTCCGGTTGGCCGGTGCCAGCGATGGTCGTCGACCAGTAGCTCTACGTCGCTGTCACGCAAGTGCATGGTCAACCCCGGGTCCGCGAAGCTGCCACTCATCTCCGCTTCGATGTCCAGCGTGCCGCGTAGCTTTGCCGTTGGCCCGGCCAGAACGAGTTCTTGCAGCGGCCTGCTGTGCACGCTTGCGGTGGCTTGCACGGCGGTGGTCATCGGGAGGTCGGGGTTGGCCAACAAAGCGCGCAAGGTCAGCGCCGGCATCGTTGCGTTGACCTGTGCATTGCCGAGCGACGTCTGCAGGTCGCAGTCGCGAAACACGACGCCACTCTCGGAGGCTTCGACGTTGAGGCTGGCAACCGTTGCCCCGAGCACTGGCAGTTGTGGCCACGTGGCCTGAATCGTCGCGCTGCTGCGCTTGCCGGTCTGCACGGTGCCATTGACCGTTGCGCCGCTCAGTTGCTTGAGCCACTCCGGCATTGTGGCGGGTGCCACCAACTGTGCCATTGGCGTCATCAGCGGCGCGACCGCCACATCGCGCATCTCGACCGTTACCGCGGACGCGAGCAGCGCCTTCTGCCAATCGCTGCCGGCGGCTCCATCGCTACCGACAACGACATCGCCGCGTAGTTCGAACACGCCCGTATCCGCAACGCTCAGCAGCAGCGGGGCCAGGTTGAGCGTGGTGGCTTCACCAGCGGAGCCGGCGGTGATGACGCCGGATACCGTCGTCGGCGGCAGCCCGCGCAACAGCGGGCCCGTTAGCAAGAGCTTGGGCTCGATGCGCAAACTGCCGTCGAGTGGCATCGTAATGCGTCCGGCGACGGTGCCGGTTTGGCCCGCTTGATCGCGCACCGAGAGATCGGCGTCGAGTTGCAAGTGAAAGGCATCGTCGCGATGCGTGCACAGCACCTTGATCTGCCCGGCAACGGGGTGGGCAGGCAGGTCACGCCACGCGGCCGGCACCTCGCCCTTCGGATCGGCAGCGCGGATCTCGGTTGCAAACTCGATCCGTGTCGATGTGCGTTGCGTCGCACGCAGTGGCAGGGCGCCACTGACAATCTGCACATCGGCAGCGCCTCCCAGCAGCTTGCTCGGCGTGAGGTGCAGCGCATGATCGCGCAACTCCAGGTTGAGCGTGCCCGTCAGGGTGTCGAGTGCGGGCGCGATTTGTCGCCACGAATCCAACTGCGCAAGTTGCAGCGGCAAACGGTCGAGCAGCGGCCGGATGCTATTGGCTGAAAGACTTGCGGTGCCGGTTCCTGCAAGTGGATCCCCAAGGTTGGCTCGGTAGTTGTCCAGTGTTGCGGTCGTGCTGCCCATCTGCAGGGCCGCGTGCTTGACCTCGAGATCCTGGCTGACGAGGGTGCCGTTGCTCTCGAACGTGGCGATCGACTGGCCTTGCCAGGATGCGTTGCTTGCCGAACACGTGAACGCAATCACTGGCTCCTTGTTGTCGATCTCAAGCTGAAGCTCGACCGAGCCACTGGAGTTCTTGGGCACATTCGCGAACAGTTGCGCGACTCGCTCTGCCGCTTTTGTCGAGATCGCAAGGTGCAGCGTGCCATTCGTTTCCCCGCGGATCTGCAGGGTGAGGTCCGGTGCCGTCAACGTTGCCTGCATCGGGTCGCCGGCAGTGCGTGGTGCCGCTTCAAGATGCGCCTGGCCACGCAATACCGAATCGTTCTGGCCGCGCACTTCGAGGTCGGCAACGTGCAGCGTGAAGCCGCCGAGCAGCGCATTCGCAGCCAGGTCGCGCACGGTGTGGACGGTCGGCGTGTGCCACGACGCGGTGTTCCAATCGGATTCGAGTTGGCTGGAATCAAGCTCGAGCAACACGCGGTCGGCGTTCAAATGCAATTGGCGCAGGTCTGTTTCGTGCCCTTGCCATAGTTGCCAAAAGCCGATGTCGAGGGTCGCATGCCCCGCGACGACCTCGCGCACCAGTTTGCCATCACGGAGGGTGATGCCGTGCAGCTCGATCCCAGTCAGCCAATTGCCACCGAGACCTTCGATCGAAACGCTCCCGCCGAGCTGGCCAGCAACGGCGCTAGCAAGGCGTTTGATGACCACTTGCTCAAACAGCGGTTTACGCGCGGCGTACAGGCCCAAGGCCAGTAGCAGCAGGACGGCGAACGCCACCACTGCACGAATCAACCACTTTCGAAACCGCCGCATCTGAGATTAGGGCGCACGACTGTAGCGAGATCCAAGCCAGGCAACCACCGTGGAGCGCGCGGAGTCTGATGCCGCAACACGTCGGATGTACGATTGCGCAGGAGGACGCGGCTACATTTCCCGACTGCATTTCCCGACTGCGGTTGTTTGCAGATGGACCGAACTAGTCAGCCAGCGACTCGGCGAACACGTTGGGTTGGTTGTTGCGCACCGCCCGCTGCAGAGCCAGCGATCGATCGACGGAGCAGGCTTCGAAGCCAAATGGCAACGTTGGCCCATCCATGCCGAGCCAGTCTGGCGTGTTGGCCAGTCGTCGATCGCGCTCGGTCTCGGCAAGTTGAACCAGGTGCTGGTTGCCGCTGGCCCGCGC
>CAXBFC010000352.1:0-8976 GCA_963974725.1 uncultured bacterium
GAGCAGGTGCGGGTGCCGCTGGCAGACTCGACATTGGTCAAGGTGCCGGACGGAGCCTGCAACGAGCAAGCGCTGCTCGCCGGCGATGTGTTGTCGACGGGCTTCTTCTGCGCGCGCCTCGGCGACATCGAGCCCGGCAGCATCGTCGCCGTCATCGGCGCCGGACCCGTCGGCATCTGTGCGGCGATCGCCGCAAAGGAGCTGGGCGCCGGCACCGTATTCAGCCTCGATCTCGAACCAGCACGCCTGGCCCTCGCCGCAACCTACGGCGCGCTGCCAATCCTCGCGAGCGATGCGAACGCGCTGGATGCCTTGCGCGAAGCGACCCACGGTCGCGGTGCCGACGTCGTGCTCGAGTGTGTCGGTTCGGAACAGGCGACTCGCTCGGCGTTCGATCTGGCGCGCAAAGGTGCGACCATCGCGGCAGCTGGCGTGCATTGCGAACCGCACTTCGCGTTCTCTCCGGGCGAGGCCTACGACAAGAACCTGACCTACCGCGCGGGCCGGTGTTCGGCACGCGCAATGATGAACGACACGATGCCGCTGATCGCCTCACGTCGCTTTGACCTCGGCGCACTGTTTTCGCATCGCCTGCCGTTCGAAGAAGCCGCGCGCGGCTACGAAATGTTCGAGCGTCGGCTCGACGGCTGCACCAAGGTGCTGTTGACGCCTTGAGAACCGTTCGCTCGTCCCTGCGAGCTCAGCTTCGAAGGTGCGGCCAGAGCTAGCGAACGGGCTGTGCCGGTTGCACCGGGTAACTCACATTCTCGCGTGCCAACGCGGCGTGCGTCGGCCGATACTCGATGGTCATGTTGGTCATGATCGGCGTGATGATCCAGGTCAACGGTGGCACGCCGTACCAGAAGTTGTCGGTCTCGGTTTCGATCAGTCGCAGGTGCGTGCCCTCTTCCGGATCGATCCACGCCGTGGATTCCTTGACCATCGAACTGATGTCCGTATCGCCGAGCATGGGCAGCAGGATCCCGAAGTTGAACCCGACGTAGGTCGAGCGCAGCACAAACACTGGTTCGCCATCCGGTCCAACGTGCCCATTCCAGTGCACGGCCTTCTCATGCATTGAGCAGGAACCAAGGAGCCCCAGGGTGAGTAGCAGGCCCATGCGATGGCAGGCGTAACGCGTCATGCCACGCCTATCGACCAAGCGTGTCAACCAACCGCAGTCGGTGGCTGTGCTCCCCGCACCGCCGCGAACTTGTGCAAGCAGGCGCTGGCAGCTGGACGGTCGGCTTGCTCGAATGAGCCACAACATGCGATCGGCAACAGCACTGGTTCTACTGGCAGGCCTTGCCGCCTCTGGCTGTGTGACGGACTCCGCCGCCGAAGTGCGTGCGCTTCACGTGCTTTGGCGCGAGTTCGAAAACGCCTTCAACGCGGGCGACGCGACCGCAGCCGCGAGTTTGTATGCCCCAGATGGTGATCGCATCGGCTCGACCGGCGTCAAGGTCTCGGGGCGCGCCGAGATCGAGAAGAAGTACGCCGCAATGCTGGCTCGTCGCGCCGCCGATCCATCGAGCAAGCCGTTCCATGCGACGATGGAAGTGCGTTTGCTGCGGCCGGACGTCGCGCTACTTGACGGGTCGTGGACCGGCCAGCGTGCCGGCAAGCCTGTGCGCGGGTTCTTTACGCTGACCGCGACGAAACAGCAGGGCCGTTGGTTGATTGCGGCGGGCCGGGATCGCGGGGTTGTTGAGTAATCGTAAAGCGCTGTTCTCATGGGGTTTGCAGCGTGGCTGATGCGCGCAGGCGATCGTTTGGCGCGGCGCAAACGTAACGCGTGATTTGCCGGCGCTTTACGTCCTGCGTAAAGGACCGTAAGTCAGCCACCTGCGGTGTTTCGCGGTTCGCGATACTGTGTCCGCCATGGTGAAGGGACTGATTCTCTCATTCGTTGTAGCTTCTTCCTTGTTCGCGCAAGGCGAGCCCGGGCTACGTCTGTTTGCGCCGGTTGCCATGAACGAAGTGCAGTTGATCGATGGTCAAGGAACCGTTGTGCATTCGTGGCCGGGCTTTAACAACATCTCCGTGCACATGACGGAGGACGGTTCGCTGCTGCGTGGCGTGGTCGAGCCGGCAATCGGATTTCCGGGGACCACGGGGCGACTGCAGAAGCTTGACATCGATGGCACGATCACGTGGGACTTGCTGGTCAGCAACACCCAGCGGCTGATGCACCACGACATCGAGCCACTGCCGAACGGCAATGTTCTCTTGATGGTCGCGGACGTCTTCCCAGCATCCAACGCCATCGACAATGGGCGGGATCCGGCACTCCTACCATCGCTCGAATGGTTGCCGGAATCGATTCTCGAGATCCAGCAAACCGGCCCGACGACGGGACAGGTCGTCTGGGAGTGGCACGCCAATGACCATCTGATCCAGGACTTCGATTCGACCAAGTCCAACTTCGGCGTGGTCGCGGATCATCCCGAGTTGCTCAACATCAACTACCCTCCGGTGGCGTTGGCGTTCGGTGACTGGAACCATGCGAACGGAATCGACTACGACCCAATCAATGACTGGATCGTGATCAGTGCGCGCTCGCAGGACGAAGTCTGGTTGATTGACCACAGCACCACGACCGCGGAAGCAGCTGGTCATGTTGGCGGCGCGCGCGGGCGTGGTGGCGATCTGCTGTGGCGTTGGGGCAATCCGGAAGCCTATGACCGCGGCACCGCCGTGGATCGACAGCTGTTTCAGCAGCATGACCCTCGCTTCATCCCGCCGACCTATCCAGGTGCTGGCCACATCACGATCTTCAACAACAAGCAACTGATCGATCAGTCCGCAGTCATCGAGATCGAACTACCGGTCGATGCGCAGGGCATGCCGTTCATCGAGCCCGTGTCGAACGTGTTTGGTCCTGCGGCCCCGGTCTGGTCGTTCATGGAACCGGGCTTCTATTCGGCGTTCGTGTCGGGTGCGCAACGCCTGCCTAGTGGCAATACGTTGATTTGCAGTGGCGCGCAGTCGCGGTTGTTCGAAGTCGATGCGTCAGGGCAGACGGTTTGGAGCTACCAGAGTCCGGGCACCGACGTGTTCTTCCATGCGCACTCTGTCGAGCGTCGTCTGTGGGCGAGCACAGCCGACGTGAGCGTGGCGAACGGCGGCCGCATTGACTTCACGCACCTGCTCGATTCGCTGACCGGCACGCTGCCCGGGATCCCGCTGCCAGGTGGCGTGCATCTGCCGCTCAACGAGGATGTGCTGCTGATCGGCATGCTGGTGTATCCAAACATCGGCGTGTTCGAGGATACGTTGGGCATGGTGGACCCGCAGGGACGCGCCGCATCGGCAATCGACATCCAATCGGGCTTGTTGTTACCAGCGTTGATCGGCTTGGAGATGGACCTTGTGCACGCGATTGTTGACGGGACCGGCTTTGTTGTCGAAGTCAGCAACGTGGTCACGGTGACGATTGGTGCGTGAAGTTCTAGGGCCCTGAAGCCGGACTCTGAGAAATCTCAGGGGGCAACCATGCCAAAGTGCGCGAGCACCTGCGCGACGGACTCATGTTGCCGCTCGAGTTGCTGTAGCCGCATGAGCTCTTGATGCACTTGAACGTTCGAGCGTTCGAGGAAGCCTTGCTTCAGTTGGCCGAGCCCGTTGGTGCCTGGAGTGGCGGTCGTCGGTTGGCCACTCACGTCGGTGGCGCGATACGAACCATGTTCGAACAGCAATCCATTCGGATGCGCGAAGCGATGGATGTTGAGCTGGCCGAAGGTCGTAGTGCTATCCGGTGAGCCGGCCGTGCGGCCAGACACGGTGCCGGATGGATCGACGTAGATCTCGAGCACATCTGCAGGCACGCTGATTTCGGGAGTCACGATGAGTCCGTTGTTGGAGACCAGTTTGCCGTCGGCGTTGAAGTGCAGGCATCCATTGCGCAGGTAACCGATCGAACCGTCGAGCCGTAGCACCGAGAAGAACCCATCGCCGTCGATCGCCAGGTCAAGCTGGCGTTGGGTTATCTCCAGCGTTCCGCAGGTGAATACGCGTGCTACGCGTTTCACGACAGGCAGCTGGAACGTCATGCCGTCGGCACCCGCGATGTGCTCGATCGACGTCTCCACGACGCGTCGGTAGTAGCCAACCGAATTGACATTGGCGATGTTCTCGAGAATCACGCGCCGCTCTTGGCGATACGCGGATTCCATTGCGCGCAGCAGCTGGGCGACGACTGGGTCGAGGCCGGCCGTGAGTTGCATAGGGGCTGGCGCTCGTTGCGGCGAAGCTTCGGTAAACGAAGATTCGGCAAACGAAGCCTCAGCAAACGAGGCTTCGGCGAACGCTGCCATCGAAATGCCCTCATTCGAGGGCGGGGCCTGGCAAGCGCAGAGGCCGAACCCGGCTACTAACAACATCCGTGTTCTCATCATGATCCTTCGACTGTTGGCGGGCACGACACCTGTCGGCGATTACAGCGATCATCGGAGTGTTGCGGTCTCAACTTGAGGCACGGACGCGCTTGCTAGCGGCAACGCGCGGCTGCGGTGACGTTCTCGATGGAAGGTCGATGCCAACGGCGGCTAGTCGCGGGCTGCGGGGAAGGCCTCGAGAGGTCCGTTGTGACCTCTCAATATGAGCTGGGAAGGAGCTAAGGCTGGTGTGCCGCGCGGCCGAAGTACGAGCACTGTGGGTCTCGTTAAGTGCCGTCGCGAGAACAGTTCATGGTTGGAGATCCCATGCGGCCACCTCGATTTTAGCAGTAGTTGAACTCGCCCGTCTGCAGCGTGTGCGAGATACAGGAATTTCATGAGCAAGCGCCACAAGAAGGACCAGAAGTCCTCGAGCACGCCGAAGTCGTCGAAGCAACCGAAGGCAACGCTGCAAGGCGAAACGGTCGAGGCGCGGATCCTGTTGTCGGCAACGTGGTTGGATGGCACTGCCCTTGGAGATACCTATCTGGGGACAGACGCTGCGGACCTGATCGACGGTCTGTCTGGCAATGACACGTTGTCGGGGGGGCTTGGCGATGACACCTTGGTCGGTGGCGATGGCGACGACAACCTGTCGGGAGATGCTGGCGATGACGTCCTGTTTGGCAATGACGGCAACGACACCCTGGACGGCGGCGACGACAACGACACCTTGCACGGCGGTGCGGGGGACGACGCGATCGACGGCGGTGCCGGCAACGACCTCTTGCGAGGCGATCTCGGCAACGATGTGATGGATGGTGGTGCCGGAACCGACACGGTGAGCTTCCAAGGGGCGGCCAGCGGAATCAATGTGGACCTGACCCTGACGACCGCACAAGACACTGGCCAGGGATCGGACACGATCCGCAATGTCGAGTCGGTTGTCGGCAGCAACTACGACGACACGTTCGCTTTCAGCAATCCGGCGGACAGCGCGATCTACACTGTCGACGGTGGCTCAGGTAGCAACACCATCGATTTGAGCACGTGGGCTTCGACGAGTGCCACGATGGAGGATCGGTCCGTCACGATTGACTTGGGGAGCGGCAAATCGTTCCGCGTCGACTTCAACAACGTCGACACGTTGACGTTCTCAGACGGCGACGCGGTCCCGTTAGGGGTGATCGCCAACGAAGCGCCGGACGCGGATGCCGGTGTCGACCAGGTGGTTGAGGTTGGCGATGTCGTCACCCTGACAGGGCTCGGGAGTAGCGATGCCGATGCGGACGCATTGACCTTCAAATGGGTCCAGATCGATGGCCCGACTGCCAAGCTCAGTGATGACTACGCAGCGCAGCCGACGTTTACGGCACCAAGCTCGGTGGACCCGGAGACACTGACGTTCGAGGTCCAGATCAGCGACGGCAAGACGGTCACTACCGACACCGTGCAGGTGACGGTCAAGCCGGCAGGTCTGATGGCCATCTACGGGTTCGAGGGCACTGGCCAAACGGTGACGGACAGCTCCGGCAACGGCATGGACGGTATCTTGGGGGTGACGTCGGGTGTTGAGACAACCGACCCGACGCGCGTCGTGGACGACACGCGCGGCAACGTGCTGCACTTCGATGGCAACCAGATGGTCGACGGAATCGGCGTAGGGCCGTCCGGCGACTTCTCGGTTGCCGCGTGGACCAACTACGACGGCACGGGCCCCGGTGGGGGCTGGCAGACGATCTACGCTACCGACAACGATGAGGTCTGGTTCGGTATCCACCCCAATGGCACGGTTGCGCTCAACGTTGGCGGCACCCCATACGCCTACACGAGCCCAGGCATTGTGAACGTGAACGAGTGGCAGCACTTCGCCGGCACGTGGGACGGAACCGAAGCACACATCTACGTCGACGGCGTCGACATGGCTCTGAGCACGTGGGGCACTCTGTCCGACCCGGTCGCGCGACAAGGTTCCATTGGCGGAATTGCTGGGGGCGGCGGGGCAACCTACGAGTGGTACGGCATGCTCGACGATGTCAGGGTATACGATGCCGTGGTGGCGTTGGATGACCTCGCCGCTCTGGCGGAAGCCGATGCCTTCGGGAGTACCTTCACTGGTGACGGTGGCGACAACATTCTCACTGGTGGTAGCGGCGACGACACGCTGATGGGCGGCGGTGGCGCGGACACGTTGATCGGTGGTGGCGGCGACGATGTCCTCAATGGCGGTGCCGGTTTGGATACGGTCGACTTCTCGGCGGCCACTGGCGCGATCACGGTCGACTTGACCGTCACCACCCCGCAAGCCATCACAGGCCTCGGTAGCGACACGCTGATCGATGCTGAAAACGTAATTGGCGGCTCGTTCGACGACACCTTCGCATTCTCCAACCCAGCGATGGGTGGCATCTACCACGTCGACGGTGGCGCCGGTGGCAGCAACACCATCGACCTCAGCAGTTACGCGTCGAGCTCGGTGAGTTTCACGCAAAATGGGGATGGCGAGAACAAGGTCCTCGTCGACCTGGGCGGTGGCCAGTCGTTTGAAATCGACTACGTCAACATCGATACGATCCAGTTCAGCGACGGCGATGCGACCGTGCTGACCGGTAACTACAGTGACGCGGTGTTTACGGGCTCCGGGCTCTTTATCGACGAAGCCCAAGCGTTCCGTATCGACGTGACCGGCAGCGGCACGGTCGACATGGCTTACGACGTGACCACCGACACGTTCACGGTCGGCAGTTCGTCGGCGACGGACAACACCACGGCGCTGAGTATCACGGACCTCTCGGGCACCGACCTGATTGTGGGAACCCTCGTCGTCAACGGCGACCTGGCGAGCATCACCAGCAACGTCGACATCGATACGATCCGCATTGACGGCATCGATGCGACGGTTGGCACGGTAACGATCGCGGGTGGGGCGGGCACCCTAGGGACGTACGAGACCGTCACGGGCAACCTCGACAGCGCGGTGACCATCAACGCCAATGTGACCACCGTGTCGCTGGTCGCCAATGCGATGGCAGACTTCACGGTGAACGGCTCCGTGGGGTCGCTGACCGTGTTTGATACCGAGGGCGACATGACCGTTACCGGGGATCTCGGGACGATGTGGATGGACCACATCCACCAGGGATTGACGATCGGCGGCAACCTCGGATCGTTTACCGGCGAGCACATCGGTCCGCTGAGTACGATGGCCGTCGGCGGCAACGTTGGCACGATCAGCGTGATCAACTTCGATGGCGTGTTGGATGTGACCGGCAACGTCGGCACCCTGCAATTGACCAAGCTCATGGGGCCGTCGGCGACGATCGGCGGCGACCTCGGCACGTTCACCGCGACCGACATCCGCACCGGGCTGATCGTCGTCGGGGACCTCGATACCGCGGTGCTGTCGGGTTTCTACGCGGGCGTCGAGATCGTTGCGCAACACGTCGTCGGCTTGTTGGACTTCCAAGTCGACGCTGCCCAGCGTGGGGATACCTACGGGGTGCCGACGACGTACACCTACGCCAGCTCGGGGGATTTGGTCACCGCAGTCGTCGCTGACAACGTCGCGGCCATCGCCGACGCCGGCAGCGACCAAACGGTCAACGAAGGCGATGTGGTGCTGCTCAACGGGCTCGCCAGTTCCGACCCGGACCTGGATGCGTTGACGTTCAACTGGGTGCAAGTCAGCGGGCCGGCAGTCACGCTGAGCGATGCGTCCGCGTCGCAGCCGACGTTTACGGCGCCGGAGGGCTTGGCCAACAGCACGGTGCAGTTCCAGTTGCAGGTCTCGGACGGCATCAATGCCGCCGACGTCGATACCGTCACGATCACGATCAACGCCGATGACGATGCGCCGACCGCGAGCGCCGGCATCGATCAGTTCGTGACCGAAGGCGATGCGGTCACGTTGACGGGTCTCGGCAGCGTCGACCCCGAAGCGCAAGGCCTGACCTACACGTGGGTGCAGACCAGCGGCCCGGCGGTCACGCTCAGTGACGCGAACGCGGCTCAGCCGACGTTCACGGCACCGGAAGGTCTGGTCAACACGACCGCGCAGTTCGAACTGCAGGTCTCCGATGGCGTCAACACCTCAAGCGCCGACTCCGTGACGATTACGATCAACGCGGACAACGATCTCCCGACCGCCGACGCTGGCACCCCGCAGACAGTCAGCGAAGGCGATGTGGTCACGTTGACGGGTCTCGGCAGCAGCGATCCGGAAGCGCAAGGCCTGACCTACACGTGGGTGCAGACCAGTGGCCCGGCCGTCACGCTCAGTGACGCGAACGCCGCGCAGCCGACGTTCACGGCGCCGGAAGGGCTCAGCAACACCACGGTGCGCTTCCAGTTGCAGGTGACCGATGGTGTCAACACGTCGAGTGCCGACACCATCGACATCACGGTCAACGCCGACAACGATGCGCCGACGGCGAGCGCGGGCACACCCCAGACGGTTAGCGAAGGGTCCGTCGTCACGCTGACTGGCCTGGGCAGTGTCGACCCCGAAGCGCAGGGTCTGACCTACACGTGGGTGCAGACCAGCGGCCCGGCGGTCACGCTCAGTGATGCGAACGCCGCACAGCCGACGTTTGTGGCGCCG
>CAXBFC010000353.1:0-8934 GCA_963974725.1 uncultured bacterium
TTGGGGTGTTTGCCGGTTGTGGCATGGATACCTACCTGCTGCACAACGTGCTGACCAATCCCGACCTGGTTCGCCAGATCGGGATGTTCTTGATTCGTCACACGGGCAACGACAAGGACTTCCTCGCGACGCGCACCAGCTACCAGTTCGACTTGCGCGGGCCGAGCATCAACGTCGTCACGGCTTGTTCGACGTCGTTGGTTGCGATTCACCAAGCAGCCGCAAGCTTGCTGACCGGGGAATGCGACATGGCGTTGGCCGGCGGCGTCACCGTGTTGGTGCCGCAGGATCGTGGCTACCTATACAAAGAAGGCGAAGTGCTGTCGCCCGATGGCGCTTGTCGCAGTTTTGATGCGGACAGCGTCGGAACGATCTTTGGTAGTGGTGCCGGGGTCGTGGTGTTGCGCCGCCTGCAGGATGCCCTCGCTGATGGCGATCATATCCACGCCGTGGTTGCTGGTTCGGCGGTCAATAACGACGGCGCGCGCAAAGTCAGCTACCTCGCGCCGAGCGTCGACGGCTACGCAGAAGTGGTCGCGGAAGCGCTGGCGCTTTCCGATGTGCCCGCCGAGAACGTGCAATACGTCGAAGCTCACGGCACCGGCACGTCGGTCGGGGATCCGATCGAAATCGAAGCGCTGACGCAGGCCTTCCGCGCGTCGACCAGCAAGAGTGACTTCTGCGGCATCGGTTCGGTCAAGACCAACATCGGCCATCTTGATACGGCGGCCGGAGTCGCCGGCGTTGTCAAGGTCGCGCTTGCGATGAAGCACGGCGAGATTCCGGCGAGCCTCAACTACCACCGCCCGAACCCGCTGATCGACTTTGCCAAGACCCCGTTCCATGTCGTGGCCGACAAGGCCGAGTGGCCGCGGCCGGCGGGCGGCGAACGCACGGCGGGAGTCAGTTCGCTTGGAGTCGGTGGCACCAACGCGCACATCATCATGCGCGAGTCGCTCGAACAGCCTGCCGCGCCGGCTGTGCCATACCCGCGTCGCTGCCACCTGTTGCCGATCAGCGGCAAGAACAAGGACGCCGCGGCCGGCAACGCGGGGCGCATGGCCGCGTGGCTGCCGAGCAACCTGAATGCCGACCTTGCTGACGTTGCGTGGACGATGCAGCACGGTCGCCGCGCCTTCTCGCATCGCGGTTTCGCCGTGGGCGCCGACCACGCGCAACTGGCCGAGTCGTTGTTGGCCTCCGATTGGAAGTCGCAGGTCAAGAAGGCCTCGGAGCGCGCTGCGTCCGTGGTGTTCTTGTTTCCCGGCGGTGGCGCGCAGTATCCAGGCATGGCGAAGGAACTCTATGAGTTCGAGCCAGCCTTCCGGACGGCTGCCGACAAGTGCCTTGCGGCGCTGCCCGATGAGACGCGCACCAAGGTTTACGAGTTGCTGTTCGGAGCCGAGACCCAAGCGGAAAACGGCCTCGAGATGGAACGTCCCAGCTTGCTGCTGCCGACGCTGTTCGTGGTCGAATACTCGCTTGCCGAGACGATTCGTTCGTTCGGTGTCGAACCGGATGCGATGCTCGGCCACAGCCTCGGCGAGTATGTCGCCGCGACGTTGGGTGGCACTTGGACTCTAGAGCAGGTGTTGCCGGTGCTGGTGTTGCGCGGCGAGTGCATGGAATTGTCGGCTGCCGGTGCAGTCGTCAGCGTGTCGCTGCCCGCAGCTGAGATCCAAGCGCTTGGCGATGCCGAGTTGTCGTTGTCGGCGGCCAACGCCCCCGAGCTGTCGGCCGTCGCCGGTTCGCCGTTCGCCATCGAGCGCTTCGAGCAATCGTTGAAGGATCGCGATGTCGATTTCCAACGGCTTCGCATCGGTGTCGGGGCCCACAGTCATCTGTTGGACTCCGTGCTCGACCGCTTCCGCGAAGGGCTCGAGCAGTTCACGCCCGAGCCTGCCAAGAAGTTGTGGGTGTCGAACGTGACCGGCGAGTGGATCGATGCACAGCGTGCTGCCGACCGAGATTATTGGGTCGAGCACTTGCGTAGCACGGTGCGCTTTGAAGACGGTGTGTCGACTCTGTTGGACGGTGGCGATCGTGTCTTCGTCGAGGTCGGGCCTGGCAAGGCGCTGACGTCTCTGGTGCGAATGCACGAACGGGCGCGCAACAGTTCGGCGCTGGTGACGGTGCCACATCCGAACGATGAGAAGCCGGCAGATTCCTTCTTGCTCGAAGCGATCGGTCGCTTGTGGCAAGTTGGCGTTCCGATCGATTGGCAAGCCTTCCATGGTGGCGTCAAGCGCCGTCGCGTTGCCTTGCCGACCTACGCGTTCCAGCGGCAACGATATTGGATCGAGCCGGGCACGTCGCTGGGACACGACAATCTGGTCGCGAACAACGAGCCGACCGTTCCGACCCGGTTGCCCGATTCCCAGTGGCTCAAGAAGACCGTTTGGCGAGCTCGCGAAGTTTCCAGCAAGGTTGAGCCGGCAGCGAGCGCCCATTGGTTGTGCGTTGGTGGTGGCGCAGTTGCTGCGGCACTTGCGAGCAAGGTGCGGGCGGCCGGCGGCAAGGCGACGGTTGTCACGGCGATTGCGGCGCAGGACCACGGCACCGCGGAGCGTGAGCACGACGATGCCTGGTCGCTACCGTTCACCGATGCTGCCGCCTGGGGTCGTGTCGTCGATGCGATCTGCAAGCGCTCGGGCGACCCGACGCATGTGATGTTCGCAGCGGCTCTCGACGCGATCGACGACGATGCCGTGGCCCTCGTGTCTAGCCAGATCGCGATGTTCCAAGCGCTTGGCCGGGCGGGCTTGGTCGAAGGCATGCGGGTGGTTGCGGTCACGTCGGGTGCGACGGTTGTGGCCAACGAGACGCTGCAGCGCCCGGCTCAAGGCGCCGTGCCAGGAATGTTGCGGGTGTTGCCTCGCGAGTTTCCGGGCACCCAGGTTTGTTGGGTCGACGCGGATGCCGCCACGCTCGCGGAATCGTCTTCGTTTCCCGATCGCGTGCGCTTGGAGGCCGAAGCCAGTTCGGCCGGCATGGGCGTCGCGTTCCGTGATTCGCGTCGCTTCGTGCAAGAACTGGTTTCCGTCGACATCGCAGAGCCCGTCGCATCGCCATGGCGCACGGGTGGCACGTTCTTGATCACTGGCGGCCTGGGCGGCATCGGCATGCTGCTGGCCGAACACCTGGCCCGCACCTGCAAGGCCAAGTTGGTGCTCGTCTCCCGCCGCGGCTTGCCGCAGCGCGCGAACTGGGATGAGTGGTTGCAGCTGCGTGGTGGCGACCGCACCGCGGAGTTGATTCGCCGGGTCCGGGCGATGGAGCAAGACGGAGCCGTTGTCGAAGTGGCGGCCGCAGACGTGACGGATCGTCGGGCCATGCAGCGAGTCGTGCAAACCGCGACGACTCGCTTTGGTGCTTTGCACGGCGTCGTGCACACCGCGGGTGTGTTGGACGATGGGCTGATCCTGATGCGCAAGCCGGAGCAGACCGAGCGTTTGATGCGGCCGAAAATTGTTGGCGCACAAGTCCTCGATGAAGTCACCGCGGACATTCCGTTGGATCAGTTCATCGTGTTTGGATCGACCAGTGCTCTGGTCGGCATCCCGGGACAATGTGACTACGCGGCTGCCAATGCGGCACTCGATACGTTTGCCGAATGGCGTAGCCAGAAACGTCGCGGGCGCACGCTCTCGGTCGATTGGGGCATCTGGCAAGACGCCGGCATGTTGGCGACGGCGCACGAACTGAGCTTGCCGGTGCCAGCTTGGCTCGGCGATCGCTCGGAGCAAGGTGGTGTGATCGCGTTCCGCAGTTCGTGGTCGCCTGGCAGTCAGTGGATCCTTGCCGAACACCGCATCAAGGGTGGCGATTGCGTCATGCCTGGTACGGGGCATATGGAGCTGATGATCGCTGCGGTGCAGTCGGTCGCCGGCGCTGCGCAAGTGACCTTGGCGCAGGTGGAGTTCCGCACGCCGCTCGCGTTCCCCGGGGACGCAGCCCGAACGGTGATCGTCAGCGTCAAGCCGCATCGCGACGGGTGGGAGGTCACCGTTGCGAGTTGTGAACCACAACATACTCAGGATCACGAGCGCACGACGCATGCGCGCGCAATCGCCAAGGCAGGTGCCGCTGGCGAAGCGTTGTTGGACGTGGCCGTTCGTCGAGCGGTTGCGGGGGATGCTGTTGAGGTTGTCAGTAGCCAGCACCGCCACGTAGAGTTCGGTCCGCGATGGCAGTGCATCACGTCGATCGCAGTCGGTCGCGGCGAAGTGCTCGGCGAGCTGAGCTTGCCCGACGAGTTCTTCGAAGATCTAGAGCAACACCGCGTGCACCCAGCCATGCTCGACATGGCCTTCGGCTGCGGCATCCGGTTGCTGTCAAACAACAGTCCGGACTCCCTGTTCGTACCGGTTGGCTGTGAACAGGTGCTCGTGCACGGTCGCATGCCAGCCGATGTCGTCAGCCATGTGCGGGCTACCAGCTACGACGAGCACTCGCGCCTTGGCACGTTGGATGTCACGGTTGCGACGCCGAGTGGCGTGGTCGTGATGGAGTTGCGCGGACTATCGGTGTTTGGCGTGCGCGGGCAGTTTGGCGGCGACGTGGCAACCACCCAAAGTTCGACTAGGGAAGTGCCCGTTGTTGCGGAGCCGCTGCCAGCAGCGCCAGTGCAACGCATCGATGCGATCCTTGCTCGCGGCATCACCGGCCCCGAAGGCATGCTCAGCCTCGAGCGGGCTCTCGATGCTGGTGCGGCTCGCGTGGTCGTCTCTTCGCTGGATGTGCAACGCGCGGCGAACTGGTTGTCGCTGCCGCCAGAGCAACCACGCGTGCAGCGTGCGGCCACTAGCGGGGCTACGAACACCGGCACTGGCTCCAGTGCTGGTGAAGAAGATGCGCCGCGCGACGCGACCGAACAAGCCGTTGCGGCAGCGTTCGCCGGCTTGCTTGGAGTCGAATCGCCGCGCCTTGATGATGACTTCTTCGAACTCGGTGGCCACTCGTTGCTGGCGGTGCGCTTGTTCGCACGCCTGCACAAGGAGTTCGGCATCGACATGGAGTTGGCGACACTGCTGAGCGCCGGTACGGTGCGGCAGCTAGCGGCCATGCTGCGCGAAGAACTTGGGCTGCCCGAACCGAGCGACGAGCCGGTGCGCTCGGTCGCGGCGCGCAAGGGGCAGCACGTGGTGCCGATCCAGACCGAGGGCTCGCGCCCCAAGTTGTTCTTGGTGCACGGTGCCGGCGGCAACGTGCTTGGCTTCCGCGATCTGTCGCACTACTTCGGCAAGAACCAGCCGCTCTACGGCCTGCAAGCGCGTGGCGTGGACGGCAAGGTAGAGCCGCACGCAACCATCCAAGAGATGGCCGAGGCCTACCTGGCTGAACTTCGCGAAGTGCAGCCACACGGGCCGTACCACCTCGGTGGCTACAGCGGTGGTGGTGTGGTTGCGTATGAGATGGCGCAGCTGCTGCGCGCGGTGGGCGAGCCGGTTGCGTTTGTCGGCATGATCGATTCGTGGTGCCCGCAGATGAAGAAGCGCAGCAAGTTCAGCCGCGCCATGTTGCACATCGGGCGACTCATCAAGAAAGGGCCGCTGTATCCGTGGCGCATCGTCAAGGCACGCATCGATCGGCGCGCGGCGGCTCGCGACACCGAGAAGGCGCGCGAACAAGGTGGAGCACTTCCGCAGGAGCAGCGTGGTTTCGAAGTGCAGTTCGCGTTTGAGAACGCCTTCGAAACACATCAGATCAAGCCGTACGAAGGCGACGTCTGGCTGTTCCGCGCGGATGACCAACACCTCGGCACCCGGTTCGTGTTTGATGCGCACCTCGGTTGGCGGCCGTTCGTGCACGGTGAGGCTTTGTCCGTGCATGCCTGCCCTGGCAATCACTACACCATGTGCACTGAGCCCAACGTGCAGGTGCTGTGCCAGTACATGATGCAAGCCATAGACGTTGCGATTGCCAGGTCGGTGTCAACTTCGGCGTCGACTTCGGCGGCAACCAGCTAGCTCGCGCAGGTCCGCGGTGGCCTTGAGGGGTCGCCTAGGGATTGCCGCTGTCTGGCTTGCCGCGCTGCAAGCACTCGGCGAACGTCGTTTCGTCGATGTTCGCACCGCAAACAATCAGGCCAACACGTTTGCCTGCGAGTTGCTCGCTCATCTTCAGCATGGCAGCGGTCGTCGCGGCGCCGGCAGGTTCGACAGCAAGCTTTGCATCGGAGAACAACAACCACATCGCCCGGCAGAGGTCGTCGTCGTTGACCTTGACGAGGTCGTCGATGTACTGCTTGCACAGCGCGAACGAGTAGGGCATCGCCATCGGCGCTCCAAGGCTATCTGCGATGGTTGCGACATGTTCGATGCGCTGCGGCTCGCCGCTGGCAAAGCTGCGGTGCATCGAGTCCGCGCCTTCTGGCTCGACGCCGATCACGCGGCAGCGCGGTTGCAATCGCTTGACGGCGCTCGATAAGCCGGCAGCTAGACCGCCGCCGCCAATGGGCACGAACAGCACATCGAGCTGGCCGGTCTGGCGCAGAAACTCCATGCCTAGCGTGGCACTGCCCAGCGCCATGTTCTCGCCTTCGAACGGGTGCAAGAACGTACGGCCTTCGGTGCGTTCGATCTCCTCGACGCGAGCAAACGCCGCGCGGATGTCGTCGAGCTGTTCGACTTCGGCACCGAGTGCTTTGCTGGCGGCAACCCGTGCCGGGTTGGCGTTGCTCGGCATGACGACCTTGGCGTGCGAACCCATCGCGCGTGCGGCATACGCAACCGCCATTGCGTGGTTGCCGGCGCTGACCGCGGTGACCCCACGGGCCAGGGCTTCGTCGTCGAGCGCTTGCATCGCGAGCATGACGCCGCGCGCCTTGAACGAACCGGCGTGCTGGAACAGTTCCAGCTTGAGCCACAACGACGTGTCGTCGGGAACCAGTGCGCCAATGCGATGACCTGTCCATTGCCATGCCGGCGTTTCGCGCACCAGCGTGCTCAGTTGGCGGCGTGCTAGTTGGATCGACTCAAGTGACGGCGGGGTGACGGGCGGAGATTCTGCGCTCATGAGCATGAGACCCGATGGGGCGATCACTCAGGGCTCGACACACCCGCAGAGGCACACACCTGTTGCGGAACCAGAAACCTGAGCCCAACCGCGACGGGCAAGGGTGACCATCACGGAACGCTGGCAAGCCAGCGTCAGAGCCGACCCATCGGGAAGCAGAAAGCTACTGCAGGGGCGGTTCGCTGCAAGGCACGAGGCAGCGATCGGTGAGCAACGAAGCTGTCGCGTCCTGGTGGCGCCCAACCGTTACCAGCGGTGGAACGCCGGGTGGCCGTCTTCCACCGCGACGAACATGCCGTCGCAAGTCGCGCAGATGCGGCCCTTGGCAGTAAGGGTTCCGGCAATCCAGGCACGGTTGCCTTCGAGTTCGGTGAGTTGCGCGCGCAGTTCGACCGGTTCGTCGATGGGAGTCGGGCGGCGAAGTTTGATGGCGTATTCGGCGGTCACGGTGCAAGGCGGCACGACGACTTTTTGCGCCTTCATCAAGTAGTAGGCAGCCGCCCAGTTGCAGTGGCAATCGAGCAGGGTGCCGATGATGCCCCCGTTGAGCACGCCGGGGAACGCTTGGTGCACGGCCTGCGGCTGCCACGAGCAGATGATTTCGTCCCCGTCGACGAAGCTCTTGATGCCGAGGCCGTCGGGGTTGGCAGGGCCGCAGCCGAAGCATGAGTTGTTGGGCGCGTAGTGATCCTGCAGGCTCTGGCTCATGCTTGGATGATCCGTCGTTGTGCGTAGAATCGCGAGACTCAGTTGTGCTTTTGCAGCTTGTGCTAGCCCTGAATCCGAGGCCCTGAATCTGAGGCCCTGAATCCGAGGCCCCGAATCCGAGGTCTTGAATCCTAAGCCTTGGCGAGCAGGGCACCGACGGCTAGCAGCAGTTCGGTCTCATCACTTGAGAAGTCGTAGGCCGAGGGTTTGGCTACGCCGATCACGCCGCGCACTTCGCCATCGACCAGCATCGGGGCCGCCAGCGACCCTTCCATCTGGGTCATCTTGGCGCCAGGCCGCGCGACACCGCTCTTGTCAGTCTGCAGATTGCACACCTGGACCGGCTCCTTGCGTTCGGCGGCGATCCCGGCCATGCCTTTGCCGACCGGAATGACCTGCACCTTGTCGAGCACGAACGGCGGCAGGCCAAGCTGGGCCCGCAGATGTAGCATGCCGTCGGACGAGTCGAGCATGTGCACGGTGCCGACCGGGCAATCGAAGTGTTGGGTGACCTGCGCCAACACTTCATCCCAAGGCATTGGCTTCTTGGCCGTCAGGACGGTGATCGACGCGACGAGGGGGTGAGACGAGAGGCTCATGCGCGACATCCTACCCCCGATTGCCCTGCTCCCGATGGCTCTACTCCCGGTAGCCCAAATCCCTATAGCCCAGATCCCTATAGCCCAGATCCCTGTAGCCCAAGTCCATGTTCCTCAGTCGCGATCCTTACTGGCCCGGCGCGATTCCAAGAAACCCCCGGGTAACACCGACAGGGGCCGGTCGCTCACTTCCTGTCGTGAATACATCCCTGATTTCAGCCAGTCTCGCCGCTCTCGCGCTGGCCTCCGCTGCATGCACGCAAACCATCGTTTCTGGCGGTGGTCCGGCGCTTCAGAGCGCAATCGTCGCCGCCGCCATCGGCGACACGATCCTCGTGCAGGCCGGGACCTATGACCCGATGCTGGTGGACAAGGTGAGTTGCTTGCCAACTCTACGGTGCCGAGCGGCGCATCCGGTTTGTCGCTGCGGTTCCAGCCGGTTGCGATCCAGCCCAACGGCGACTTGATCATCGGCTCACCGACGGTCGTCATCTATCGCTGATTGCGCTCAGTCCTCGCGCAGCGCCGACACGATGCGCGCGACCAACGATTCTTCGGTCGTGCGCAGGGAATACTCATCGCTGCCAGGAGCTCCCATCGCGACGCCATC
>CAXBFC010000354.1:0-8902 GCA_963974725.1 uncultured bacterium
TGCAGGGAACTGTTGGCATCGCGCTGCTCGACCGGGCGGTTGCGTGCGGCCGTGATGCGTTCGTCCAGGTAGCGAATCGCTCGCTCGAGTTCGAGTCCGCGTAGCGGCCAGACTTGGAGAATGTTGGCTTCGAGAACCTTGGCTTGGGTGGCGGTGGTATCGGTAGCGTCGCCTGACTTGCCGGTGCGCTCGTCGACGACGCGCACCGAGTGGCGCGATAGAATGGTCTCGCGGATGCGCGCGGTCCGTTCTGCTGCAGAATGGACGCGAACCTCAACGGCCGGCAGGGGATCGCCTGGGTCGTAAGGCAGGTTGTTCGCCGCGTAGTTGAGGCGGAACACGGTGTAGGAAACCACCAAGATCGCCGCGAGGGCCGCGACCAGCGGCATGCCCTTGCTCTTCGCCATCAGCTAATCGCCAGCATGCGATCGAGCGGCAGGCGCGCGCGTAGGCGCAGCTCTTCCGGCATGTTGATCTGCGGCTTCAGGTCACGCAACGCGAGGTAGATCTTCTCGGTCGTGTTGAGCTTCATGTGCGGGCAGCTGTTGCAACCCTGACATGCCGCGCTGCGGTCTTCGTAAGGCACCGGAATCAGCTCCTTGTCCGGCGCATGCTTCTTCATCGTGTGCAGAATGCCGGTTTCGGTGCCGACGATGTATTGCTTGCCCGCGTCTTCCTGCACGTATTGCAGCAGTTTCGACGTCGAACCAACGAAGTCGGCGAGCAGCAGCACGTGGTCTTCGCACTCGGGATGCGCGATGAACTGCGCGCCGGGATGCTGCGCCTTGAGCTTGATGATCTTCTGTGAGCTAAACGTCTCGTGCACCATGCACGCGCCCGGCCACAGGTCCATGTCGCGGCCAGTCTTCTTGATCAAGAACGCGCCGAGGTTCTTGTCCGGGCCAAACAGGATCGGCCGGTCCTTCGGGACCGAGTTGATGATCGCCTCGGCATTCGATGACGTGCAGATCATGTCGCTCTCGGCCTTCGTGCCGGCGGAGCAGTTGATATACATGACGACGAAGTGATCGGGGTGCTTGGCCTTCCACGCGCGCAGTTGCTCCGGTGGACACTGCTCGGCTAGCGAACAACCTGCATCGAGGTCTGGCAGGATCACCGTCTTGCTCGGGTTCAGGATCTTGGCGGTCTCCGCCATGAAGTGCACCCCGCAGAACAGGATGACTTCGGCTTCCTTCGCATCGCGCGCACGCTTGGCGAGGTCCAGCGAATCGCCGAGGTGGTCGGCGATGTCCTGGATGTCCGGGTCCTGATAGTAATGCGCCAGGATGATCGCCTTCTTCTCCTTGCGGAGACGATCGATCTCAGCGAACAGATCGAGGGTGGGATCGATGGAACTGACGTCGGGGGTCGCGACGGACGGCATGCGCGGATCATGGGCGATGGATGGTTACACGCAAGGGTTGGAGTGGGTTCCTGGTGGTGCAAAGTGCGATACGCTGGTCTGCATGTTCGAACTGGGCCGCTGGCTGGGGACTCGCAACGTCGCTTGGCTGCTGGTTGTTTGTGCGGCGGTCCGTTCGCTCGCTGCCCAAGAACGCGTGGCGACGGCTGGGCGGGTCTTGGCAGTCGATGGCAAGCCGGTCGCCGGCGCGACGGTCATGTTCGTCGGCAGTGTGCCGCCGCTCTTCGATCGTTTTGACCCGGCGGACTATCACGAGGTGAAGTCGGATGAGAAGGGGCGTTTCAAAGTGCGTCTGTTGGCCCGTGGGGACTATGCAACTTGGGCGGTTGGTCTAACGAACCCTGATGGCAGTTGCTGGGTCAGTGACCTGCGCGAGGTTCAGCCAGGGACCGGCTTCGAGATCCAGTTGCGCGGCAAACAAGACGTGACACGCATGAAGGTGTCGGGACTGGACGGTTGGAAGGATGTGGGGCCGCTGCGAATCGAGTTGGGTTTGTCGACGAACACGGTGCGGCGCCAGCCGGTTAGGGTGGTCGACGGCGTTGTGACGCTGCCGCCACGACCGGACGGCTTGCATGTGATGGTGTTTGTTGTGAACCGCGATGGGGAATTGCTTTTCGCGGAGTCGCTGAATGAAGCTCGGATGCTGGACGGCTTCGTGGTCCCTCACCCGCAAGTAGCCCGTGTTCGTGTTTGTGGAGCGGCTGGAAATGCGATCGCGAATGCAGTCATTCGCATGGAGGCTGATACGAGGTGTTGGGGTGAGAGACCGAACGCGTTGGGTGGCCACCGTTCGCTAAGCGAGTGGCGCGTTGTCGGCAAGACCGATGATGCGGGCGAGCTGCGCGTTTCCGTTCCGACGAGACGTGAAGGCAGTTCTTACCCGCATGGGTTCTCGATGATGGTTGCTAGCAAGCGTGGCTATCGCGCGTCACTAAGTGGCTTCTACGGCGGTGTGGTGATCGACGGAAATGCGAGTGCCAGTTGGCCAGAAGACCGGGTCTTGCCATTCACATTGGAGAAGGCGGCCACTTGGTCGGGTCGCCTTGTTGGGCGTGATGGCCTCCCTGCGCAGAACCTGCCTGTCGAGGTTTCTGCGCAGATGTTGCTGCCGATGGATCGAGGAGGATTCCGGCAGTACGCAACCGCGTTCCGATCGGCGACCGATGTCGACGGTTCGTTTTGCTTTGAGCAACTGCCCAAGGAGTTTGCCGAGGTTCTGTTTCATGTTGGTATGCCTCGGAGCGCGGATGGCGTGCGGGAGCGAGCCCCGGCTTTCCGCAAGGTCGATCTCAAGCAACCGTTGTTGCTCGACCTGCGCACCCTGCCAAAATTGGACCTGCACGTTCTGGACTTGAACGGACTACCAGCACGCAATGCCCATGTCTTGCTGCTGCCGGTTCCGATTGGTGAACGTAAGTTGGATGCTTCGACGCACATTGTACGACTCGACAACGCAGGCAAGGCGCGCGTTCCCGTTCAGCCAGGTCGTTGGCAAGTAGTGGCCACGGACCGCTTCGGCTTGCATTGGACGGTCGTCGATGTGACCAAGGATCAAAGCGTCGCTATCAGGCTCGCTGAGTTGCAGGTGCTGCGCGGCACCGTTCTCAAGGATCCGGCAACGCGGCGAAGCCGGATCAAGTTCGGGATCAACATGCAGCACGTCGGCTTCGGCGGCGTAATGAATGAGGGGATCGTGCCTGCCATTGGGGCGCCACTGAACCGCTGGCTACTTGGCGGAACCGAGATCGGCGAAGATGGCGCGGTTGCGTTTCGCTTTGCGTCCGTCGAGCGGACCCAGCTTGGTGCGTTCGCCAAGGCTGCAAGCAAGTCGGCAGAGTTCTTGCTGATGCCTGGATCGGGTCTCGAAATCGATTTGCGCTCGAAGTAGCAGCGTGGGGACGGCCTGACCTCGACGAGGCGGGCTATTTGTTATTGTCGATATGCGCGTGCGGTGAGGATGTGCTTTTTGGTCCTGGCACGGTACGCAAGGAATGGAATGCGACGCATGCGCTGTCTGATTGCTCTGCTCGGCGTGTTGCTGATCGTGAGCTTGAACGGTTGCAACAACCTCTTCTACCACCCCAACGCGTATCCCTATCGCGCGGTCGCGTCGATCCCCGGTGCTGAAGAATTGACGTTTGCGAGTCGCGACGGCACCAAGCTGCATGCGTGGTTCTTGCGCGCGCGCGGCAAGTCGAAGGGCACGGTTGTCTATTTCCATGGCAACGCGCAGAACCTGAGCAGCCACATATCGTTTGTCGACTGGTTGCCGGGCGAAGGCTTCAACGTGTTTGCGTTTGACTACCGCGGCTATGGCAAATCGGAGGGAAGTGTGTCGCGGCAGGGCTTGCACGAAGACTCACTCGCCACACTCGAATACATCCGCACCCGCGAAGGCGTCGATGCGAACCGGCTGGTGGTGCTCGCGCAAAGTCTCGGTGGAGCGTGCGCCACGGCGGCGCTTGGCGAGAGCGGCATCAAGGTCCGCGGCGTCGCACTCGACAGCACGTTCGCGCACTACATCGCGATGGGTAACGTTGTGCTTGGCGGCACGTTCTTGACGTATCCGCTGGCATGGCTGCTGTTGTCGAACAGCCACAGTCCCGCCGACGCGATTGCGAACATCGCGCCGACGCCGATCCTGTTCTTCCACAGTCCGCAGGATCCGGTGGTGCCAATCAGCCAGGGCCGCGCGTTGTTTGAAGCGGCGGGGGACCCGAAGGCGTTTGTCGAGGTGCCGGTGAGAGGGCATCCCGTGGCGACGGCGAGTTCGTCCGCGCGCGAACGACTACTGCAGTTCTTCGCGGCGTGCCTGCAGGAGTGAGGATGTGCTTTTTTGTCCTGGCACCGTACGCAGATTCCGGTTGGGTGGGGTGCTGGCGTTTGTAGGGGGGACGCCGTTGGCGTTGGTCTTGGCGATGGTGTTGGCAAGTTGTTTGCTGGCGATCGCGAGGGCCTGACTTCCTACATCAGGAACATGATGTTTCAGACTCTTAGTCGGGTCGCGCTTGGCGCGGCACTTTTGGTTGGTTCGGCGGTTTCGCAGCAACGCAGTGAGACGGTTGCGGTGACCACGACGAACCCTGCGTTGGTTGGCTTTGAGGCCGATGTTTATGGTTCGAACTTCTCGACGTTTGCGTTGGTCGGCTACGTCGCTCATGTGAGCGGCTTCAACTTTGGCAATGGTACGCTGGCTTCGGTCGGGCATAGCAGCCGCACCGACATCCAATACACCGCCTTGGGCTTCAAGTTCTCGGTGATTCCTCAGTTCGTCTGGGGTGCGTGGACGCAAGGACTCGGCACGGTGATCTTCGAAGTGAAGGTCTAGTTGGATTGGCTCGCTGCACGCCGGCGCAGCGAGTCGAACGCAACGTTGACTTGGCGGGGTAGTCCATTGTGGGCTGCCCCGCTTTTGGTTTTGAAGAGCGCGATTAGACGCGTCGATCAAGCGATTGGACGTGGTGCGGTCGCGAACAGGAACACGTTCCGGTTGGTTGCTTCGCTCGCGTTTGTAAGAGCAGACGACGTGGCCTGGTTTCACTCAGAACGAAACACGATGTTCCCGACTCTTTCTCGGCGCTCGGCTTCAGCTTCTCACTTGAGCCGAACATCTGGTGGGGCCTGTGGATCGCTGGCGGCGACGACCTGGTCTTCACACTCGACTACCAACTTGACGCTGACGCTGGCTGACTTGCACTTCGGTGCAATGAGCCACCAATGGAGAGGTGCCCTATGAAACGTTGGTCCTATTGCTCGTTTGTTGTCCTGCTGTTCTTCGCTAGCTGCGAGTCGGAAGAAGTTGCTGCGGCAGACACTCAAGCTCTCGCTGGCAAGTTGCAGGGCGTTCCGCCTCCGGGCTCGAACCTTGCAGTCCACGAGCCCGCTCTGGCAACGTCACCTGCGGTCGCCGTTCGGCAGAGCGCTCCCCAGACCATCACTTCTCAGGCCACCACATCCCAGCCAAACAATGACTGCTGGTGGTACCAACCCGGCGAGCGCAGTCTCGTTGCTGTCTGGGTCAGTCCGCGCCTGCCCGGCCAGGTTCCGGGTGGCTTCCGGTTCGTGAACTTGTTCTTGCACGATGGCGGGGACCGGCCGGCGGTGTTGCTGCACAGCAGCCCGGTGCACATGACGAAGCGGGACGAAGTTGGCGTCAAGAGCGATGGTCGTTCGGTCCACGTCAGGCCAGTGACCGGCAAGACTTGGCAGCAAGTCGTCGGCCGCAAGGACCTGCATGTCGAGCTCGATCGATCCTAGCGGCCCGCATGTCCGTGCGCCGTATCCGGTCCTCCCGGGGGCCGAGGTGACTTTGTCGATTTCTTTTCCGGTCGATGCGGCTGCTGGCGTCTGCACCGATGCGAAGTAACGAACACAGGTTACCGTGTCACACGGTAGCGATCGGACTTGCATGGTAGACGATATCCCACCCAAGCAGACGGAAGACTTGACGACGCTGTTGGCGGCAATCCGTGGCGGCGATCGAGAGGCGATCGACACGGTGGTTCGTCAGTACTACGACCAAGTCGAGCGTGTCGTGCACCGCCGCCTGCAGCAGCGATTCCGCAGCAATGGCAGTTGGGTATCGGCGATGTTCAGCACCGGAGACATCGTGCACACGGTGTTCTTGAAGGTGCTGACCGGGCAGATCCATCTGGTTGAAGCCAATGAGGCGCAGTTCGTCGCCTACCTGATCAAGGCCGTCGAATCGCAGATCGTCGACACGACACGGTTTCACTCTGCCGCCCGCCGCGATCGCCGCCGGCATCATTCGCCAACCGAAAGCGGAGAACGCCTGGCCGAGGTCGAAACCGCCCACGCCTCGCCGCTGGAGCTGGCTTGGGGCAATGAGCAGCGAGCGATTTACGCCGAAGTCATCGAGGGTTTTCCGACCCGCGATCGCGAACTGCTGAAGCTGCGCATCGAACAGCGGCACAGCTTCGAGTACTTGGCAAACCGACTCGGCTACAACACCATCGATGCGGCGCGTAAGGCGTTCCACAGCGCCAAGGCGCGCTTGTTGGTGCGGCTCGGTGCCCGTGGCGTCGACGTCGGAAAAGAGGTAGGCGAGTAATGGAAGATCTGATCGTCCGCTATGTCGAATTGGCTCTCGAGGCTCGGGCCAAGGGATTGCCCGTCGACTTGGCGAAGATCTGTTCCGACCATCCGAACCTCATTCCTGAAGTCGACAAGCTGTTGCGTCTCGACGATGCAATTGACTTCGAGCCGCCAGAGGACCCGCTGCTCGGCAAGGTGCTTGACGAGCGCTACGAACTGCAACGTTGCATCGGGGTCGGCGCGATGGGCGCGGTCTACGTTGCGAAAGATCGCACTCTGGATCGTTCGGTCGCGGTCAAACTGCTGCAGAACGGCCTGTTCGCCAGCAAGGAACGGCACGAACGTTTTGCTCGCGAAGCTCGAGTGCTCGCATCGTTGCGGCATCCGAACATCGTCAACGTGTTTGACCACGGCAGTTCCTCGCCCGGAACGCACTACATCGTCATGGAGCACCTTGTCGGGGTGCCTTTGGCGCAATTGTCGCAGCAGGCCGAAGAAGACACCGCCGCTGGCTTGCATCCGCTCGATAGCGAGTGGCTGCTGCGAAACTTCGAGATCAATGTTCCGGGCCTCAGCTACCTTCCACAGGTCGTTTTCTGGTGCAGCCAGGTTGCGTCGGCGCTCGAAGAAGCGCATGCCGCTGGCGTCACGCATCGCGACGTCAAGCCGACCAACATCTTCATTGACCAGACCGGCGCCGCGATCCTGCTCGACTTCGGCATTGCTGCGAAGGCCGGTGACGGTTCGCTGACGGCTGACGGTTCGACGATCGGTTCGCCGTGGTACATGGCGCCCGAACAGGTTGGCAATCGCGCCGCGAGCACCGAACTCGTGGATGTCTACGGCCTGTGCGCGACCCTCTACCATCTGGTTACGTTGCGCCCGCCGTACGAAGGAGACTACGCCGAGGTTATCGCGCAACTGGCGACAACCGATCCAGCACCACCGCAAAGCATCCGCCCGGAGTTGTCGCGCGATCTGTGCGCCGTGCTCGAGAAGGGTATGGAGCGCGATCCCAGTCGGCGCTACGCGTCGATGAAGGCTCTCGGCGCCGACTTGCGCGCGCTCTACGCGCAGTTACCAGTGGTCGCACGCCCGATCACCAAGATTGCGCGTTGGGGGCGTTCCATTCGTCGGCGGCCCGGTCCGGCTGCGGCCGTGTTGGCGCTGATCCTGGCCGTTGGGATCACGATTCCGGTGGTGAGTTGGTCGCGCGACGAAGCGTTCGCGCTGGAGACTGCGCAGCGAGTGCAGCACAAGGAGCTATTCAAGGCGATCGCGCCTTCGATGGCGGTCGAGGGGTCGTTTGCGATGCGTCCCAAACTCGACCCAGTCGTGCGCGAGGCCTACCTGTCGCAGCTCGATACCTTGATTGAATTGCTGCCGAGTGATCTGCACTCGCGCTTGCTGCGTTCGGCGTTGCTGCTCGATGCCGGCCGACTCGACGAAAGCTTTCAGGATATGCAGTGGATCGCGGACTACGAAGAGTCGCCGTTTCAGCAGGCGATGCTGCAGCGCTATCGTGAGATTGATGTCACGAAGCCGGGGGTGGTTGGGCTGACGCTTGATGGCTTGCCGGAGCCGGTGACCGATACCGATCGTGCCGTGCTCGGGTTCCAACTGCATCGCAGCAGGCGCTACCAGGATGCCGGTCTCGTGTTGGCTCCAGCCACCAGCTTGGCCGCGCGAACGATCCGCTTGGGCGTCAGCTACGTGCTTGGGTCGAAGAGTATGCGTGGTGCCCTTGAGCCGGGCGTGCCACCCAGCCGGGTCTTGTTGGACAAGTTCCTTGCCGAGGTCGAGCAGTTGGATGCCGATCGCGGCGGCGCAACGGCGCGCAGTCTCTACTTGCGGGGCTCTGCGCGCAACTTGCTGGAAGACTGGGTCAATGGCATTGCGGACTTGGAGCGTTCGCTCAAGCTGTGTCCGGATGCCTTCGGCACCAACTTCAACCTCGCGGATGCGCTGATTGGCCAGGGAGAGTACCAGCGCGCGCTGCAACTGCTGCGCAAGGCACAGGCGTTGCGTCCTCAAAACCAAAACGCTGCGTACCTGATCGCAAGCGTCGCCGTGGAGCTCTCCGACTACGACGGGGCGATGGCGAACCTCGACGTGCTGCCGCGCACGGGACACTTGATCGAGGCGCATGCCCCGGACTTTTGGCGCGGTTACGTCGAAGCCAACCGTGCGATAAGTCTGTATGGCAAGCGCGACTTCGTTGCTGCGGAGGCGGCAGAGGCGCGCGCGCTCGGGCACTATCAGGCCGCGCTAAAGCTCGTCGCTCCCGGTACGTTCGACGACCAACGAATCAGAGGCAACATCGAGATGATGAAGTTGTCCGATACGGATCCTGAGGCTCGCGTCACGAAACTGCTCCAGCTGTTGACGGCGAACCCAAACCACGTGATCTACCTCGAGGCA
>CAXBFC010000355.1:0-8890 GCA_963974725.1 uncultured bacterium
CAGCATTGTCGCTGGCGCTGCTTGCCGCGCGCGACCACGCAACGCAGTTCCTCGACGAGCAAGCGCTCACCCAACTGGTCGGCGCCATCACCAGCTACCTGCGCACCGAGCCCGACGAACGTGGCTACGTCAAAGATCTAGGTTGGGTGCACAGCACCGCCCACGCGGCGGACCTGGTGCGGCAACTTGCCAAGAACCCTCGCCTGACTCCCCCGCAGCAATCGGCATTGCTAGATAGCATCCTGCAGCGGGTGCAACGCGTTCGCACGGCGTTCGCCGCTGGCGAAGACGACCGCCTGGCGCGGGCACTGGCCGAACTCGTGCACCGCCCGAAGTTCGAGCCGCACCAGCTGCGCGATTGGTTGACATCAATCGTCAATCTCGTGCGTCCCAAGCAACCCGAGCACGCCATCGCGTTTGGCCACAACCGCCGCATCGTCGTGCAGTCGCTACTGACACGCTTGCTGCTGGACGATCGACAAACCGAGACCTCAAAAGCCTGCGTCGAACTGATCAAGCAGGCGCTCGAAGGCAAGTTCCACAAGCCCCGATAACGACGACGCGACCACGCCAACCGGGCCCACACTAGTAGCGCCGTCGCAGCGCCGCCAGCTCGCCCACCGGCATCTGCACCAACAGCGGCGTCGCATCCGCACGCAACCAGGCCATCACGCGCAGCAGATCCGAGCGCGACATCGAAGTGCATCCCGACGTCGGCTTGCCAGCACCGAGCCACACGTGCAGGAAGATCGCGCTGCCGCGCCCCGGCACGACCGGCCTCGTGTTGTGGTTGACGACCATGCCCCACTCGTAGAGCGCATCGTCGCGGCGCATGCGTTCGCACGAAGCCCACCGACTTGTCGGATCGTTCGCTTGCGCCGCCGGAATGTGCTGCCACTGGTTGTAGGCCGGCGCGGCCGGCGCATCGACGAAGTAGTCGCGATCGGTCGCTTGACGATAGGGAACCGTCATGCCGGCGGGTGGAGTCGCGGCATACCCAAAGGCTGTCCCCAAGGAGAAGATGCCGGCCGGCGCCCGACCATCGCCTTCGCGCTTCTTGGGCCCGGCACCATCCACATGCATGCCGAGGCCCCATCCGAGCCCACTGCGGCCGACGTTCGCCGGGAAACTGAGCCTACCCGGTTGATCCTGCTCACCCGGTTGCGTCAGTCCACTCTGTTGCTTTGGCACGACTACCTGCCAGCCGCCGTTCTTTCGCTCAAGGCAACGAACGGTTGCCGTCGAATCCTGCCAGTCGTCGGTCGTGCAGAGAATCACCTGCTTGGTTGCGCCAGGTAGATCCAACGAGAACAACAGCCGCTCGGGCGACACGGAGCACGCGGACGACAACGTGAGCAATAACAGCGCAACCAATCGAAGCATCCACGCATCCTAATGGGCTGCTTCTCGAAGTTCGTGGCACAAGTCGGCCGGGGCCGACGACGCGAACCCCGAGCTACCTGACGCCCCCGCACCAACCGCCGGCGTGCTAGAAGCTCAGGCCGTAGCCATTGCTCGTCGTGAAGCTATTCAGCGTTGCCCCTTCGAGAACCGCATGCTGCAGGTAGAGCTGCTGACCAGCGAACGCCGCCGTCGTGGTCACACTGGTGACGAACTCGCCAGCCCCGTTGGTCAGACCGCCAACCAGAACATCCGGCGAGATGTAGAGGTTGCAACCCGAGGCGCCCAGAATCGGACCGAGGTCCAACGGCGCAGCCAATGCGGCCACTCCATACACCGAGACTCCAACCGCCGGTGACGTGTGATTGCCCGACGTCGCAACGAACGTATTGCCCAACTCACATGAGCCCGACAAGGTCATGAAGGTCGGCCCGCCCGGCCCGGGGCACGGCACCCCAATCGAAGCCGCGCTACAACCACCCCTGACGTAGGCCAGTCCCGACACGCTCGTGCCCGGGCTGGTATTGGTCGCGATTAGCGTCGCCGCGCCTGCCGCATCGACACGCCAGACCTCGCCGGAGCCGGCACCGAGCAAGTAATTACCGAGGCCGTCGACCTGTAAAGCGTTCGGGCTAGCGACGGTGCCCGGCGGCATCAGATCGGTGACGACGCCTGCGCTGTCGACGCGGATCAACCGATTGGTCAACAACACCGTCGCAAGGATGTCGCCATTGTTTGGATCGAACTGCACGTTGGACAAGAAGCCTCCCAGGTTGTTGACGATCAACGTGCCGACTGTGGCACCGCTGGCGAGGCGGTAGAGTCCACCGTTGTTGCCAACGATGACGTCACCGGTGAATGGATCGAACGCGCCGGCGTTGATCGACGTGCTCCACGGTTGGGCACCAATCGACAGATCCGTGACCACACCAGCCGGCGACACCATGCGCACCTGATCAACGCCAGCGTCGGCAACGATGATGTTGCCACTGCCGTCCCAGCTCATCTGTGCGGCAGTTCCAATCCCGGTCGTGATCACCGAATAGATAGACGTGCCAGGACCGGTGATGGTCGCGCGCCCGATAAAGCCAAAGCCACCGACGATGAAGTCGAGGAAGGTCGTGGGGTCATGCAGAATGGCCTGGGAAGTCCCGCCACCGAACCCGCCCGTCGTGTAGCCGGTCACCGAAGGTGGCGTCGCGATACCAAACTGATCGGTAGAGAAGCCGGAGATCGCGATGTCACCAACCTGCACTTGGGCAGGCGCGGCAACGGCGCCGAACAGGGTCGCGGCGAGAAACGAGAGCGTCGTCTTGGTCATGGGAAGCATCCTCACCACCGAGAGTAGCCGTTCGCGCGAGACCCGGGCGGTGCCGCCTGTCCCGTTTCGTTACCGGCGACGCCGGCGAACCGGCGCTCAGTAAGCCTGGCGCGCGAGCCGAGGCTACTTCTTCTTGCGCTCGAGCTCGTCGGCGAGGGCCGCCGCACCGTAGATCTTGCGCAGCGACTCAATGATGATCGCCGGGTTCACCGACACGGTGCGCGACACTTCGTCATCGAAGACGTAGTTGTTGCCGAGCATCTCGATGTTGCCATCGAAGACGAGCCCGATGACGTTCAGGTCCTTGTCGATCATCGGCGAACCCGAGTTGCCACCGATGATGTCGCAGGTCGCGACGTAGTTGAACGGCGTCTTCAGATCGAGCTTCTTCTCGGCGTCGAGCCAAGCCTGCGGAATATCGAACGGGTGCTCGCCACCAAACTCGTTGGTGCGTCCAAACAGGCCGTAGAGGGTCGTGAAGTGCGGCGCCTTGGTGCCGTTGAAATCATAGCCCTTGACGACACCGTCGCTGAGACGCAGCGACATCGTCGCGTCCGGCGGGATCGACGTGCCGTAGACGGCGAAGCACGCCTCGCCGATGCGCTTCTCGTGCTTCTGTTCCTCTTCCTTGAACTGAGTATCGACCTGGTTGAGGTTCTTGCCGGCCTTGATCTCCTTGATCTTGTTGACCTGGATCAACGCCATCTGGTCCCAAGCATCGCCGTACTTCTCTTGCAGCTCCGGCTTCTTGGCGACTTCGGCACGCAGCGCGGCTTCCGCGGCTTGCTTGATCTCCAGGATCCGCGGGTTGCTCAGGCCATCGAGGTAGCCCTGCAGCGCCTTGCGCGAGTTCTCATAGCCAAGGATCTTCGAACGGTTGGCCTTCTCGTAGGCCGGATCGTCGGCGGCCGTCTTCTTCATGCGCTTGATGGCATTCTCGTAGAGCGGCACTAGTGTCGGGTAGTAGTGGTCGCGCATGTATTCGCACTGCGCCAACGTCTTCAGGCGGCCGGTGCGGCCCGGGTTGCCCGTCACAAACACAGCTTCCCCTTCGTCAGCGCCTTCGGTCCGCCAGTTGAAGCAGTTGGCCTTGCTGTCGACCGGCTTGTCGTTCTCGTAGGCACGCAAGAACGAGAAGTCGAGGCCCCAGCGCGGGTAGCAGAAGTTGTCCGGATCGCCACCGAAGTGGGCGCTCTGACCGTGCGGCGCGCAAACGAGGCGCAGATCATCGAAGATCTTGAAGCTGTAGAGCTGGTACATGCCGCCCTGGTAGAGCGCGATGACCTGGTGCGAGAGTTCCGGCTGCGCTTCCTTGGCCGCGGCAAGCACGGCGTCTTGACCGTTCTCCTCCACTTCCTTGGTCACGTCTTTCTGCGCGACCATCTGCGAGACGATCAGGCCCGGGACCTTGATCTCGCCTTCGTACGAGCCAGCGTAGAAACCGTCCTTCAGCCAATCGCTGTCACCCTGCACCTTGACGATCGAATCGCGGGAGCAGTGGTGGTTCGTCATGATCAGGCCATAGGCGCTGACGAACGAAGCCGAGCAGAAGTATTGGTGCTTGCCGTCCGAGCTGAAGTTGCCGAGACGCAGCGACGCGAGACGCGCGGAGTCGAGCCACTTCTGGCTGGGTTGCCAGTCATAGGCTTGCTGGAACCAGCCGAGCGGTGCGGACTCGAAGGTCCACATGCGGCCCAGTTCCTTGCGGGTCTGGGCGGTGGCCGGAGCCAAAGAGAGGCCGGCAAAGGCAAGCAAGAGCGCAGCTCGCGCCACGACAAAACGCCGCGCGGTCGCGGCCCCAAGGAGATTCATGTTCATCGACGCCGGCAGTCTACGGGTGGCGACGAGTCCAGGCGAAGTGCCAGCGACGATTTCCCGGGTACCAGGGTTGTTTGTCCCGGCGAGTGGTCCGGTTCGCCGCACCGCAGACATCTTCGCGACGTCTGCTGGTTCGCGACGTCTGCTGGTTCACGACGTCTACTGGGCCCAATCCTCATGCAACCCAGCTCGCGTCAGAACAGTCCCCTACTCAGCAATGACCGTCAGGTCGTTGACGAACCGCTCGCTGACATCCAGGCACTGGCGCAGGTCGGGATGACGCACCACGATCCAACCGTCCCCGACGACGACCTTGCGCCAATCACGGCGCGGCTGGCCAATCGGAGTCAACTCGATGCTGGCAACGCAATCTCCATAGCGACGCATCAGGCCGCGAAGGCCGCGGTGCTCGCGCACGAGACCATCGCCTTCGGCACGCTTGAAGATCATCGCGGCGTTGTACTTCTTCTCGGTATTCTGGCTGAGTCGGCCATAGCACGTCGCCTCGGCCCATCCGGTGAACAGGTCGATATCGGCTGAGAAGTTCATCGCGTGCACCAAGCGCGCACCCGGCGGCCGGCCCCCGATCTCACCGAACACCGCTTCGCCCGACGCCGTCCGGAACCACTCCATGTGGGTGAATCCCGACTCAAAACCGAGTGCCTTCAGCACGCCGTGCCCAAGCTCTACGCCAGGACGCGGGAACTCATCCTGGATGTCTCGCAGCACGATGTTCTGCATCGAGATCCACGGGTTCTGCGCCAGGATCATCGGCTTCGGGAGATACCACGCGACGTTCTCGAACAGGATGTTGCCGTTGGCGCAGACCGTGTCGTAGGTCAATTCTTCGCCCTCGATAAACTCTTCGACCGACAACTCGTCGACGTGGCGCGTCCGATTGAGCGCCGCTTCAAACTCATCGCGGTCATTGCAACGGAACGTATCGACGCTGCCGGCGCCGTCGATCGGCTTCAGGATCGCGGGGTAGCCAATGCGCTCCACCACCGCCCAAGCTTCCTGCACACTGCGGGCGCGGCCGTGGCGTGGCACGCGCAAGCCGGCCTCTTCAACTGCCTGCTTCATCAGTTCCTTGTCGCGCACGATCACCGTCTGGGCCTTGTTCATGCCCGGCACCGTGAACGTCTCCCGCAGCGTCGCTGCGAGATACATCAGACGCTCCCACATGCATTCGACGCGATCGATCGACTTGCCGTGCATCCACTTGCGGACCTGGGCGACCACCGCGGCTTCGTCGCCGAACGAGCGCACTTGCAAGTAGTCGGTCAGACCGGCGCGCGCATCTTCGGGCAGCGCTTGCTTGGGCTGATCGCCGACGCCGTAGACCTTGGCGCCAATCTTTGCGAGACCGCGCACGAACAACGGCATCTCAGCGGGGAATCCAGGACTCAGGTAGATGACATTCATGGCAGTGCGATGGCCCGCGGTGCGGGGGTCAGAATCAGACAGTCAGAACAAACACAATAACGAACGGCGGCGCCATTCACGCAGCCGACTTCCACTCAGTCGCCATTCAGTCAGCCAACTCTCACGCAACCAACGTTCACTCAGCCAGCTTTCACTGAACCGCCATGCACTGAGCCGCCTTGACGGAGCCGCCATTCCCTAGGCCGCCATGCACTGAGCCGCCATACACGGAGCCGCCATACACGGAGCCGCCATCTACTCAGCCGACCTCAACCAGCACACGGCTGACAATATGCTGCACGATCTTGCGCACGACCTCGCTGTCGCGGTGGCGCACCACCAAGAAGCCATCGCCCTCGTAGGTCTGTGCTTGCGGCGCGCCAACGGTCGGCGTCTTGACGTCGACGATGAAGTCGCCGAACTCGCGCCGCACCTCGTCGAGGCCGTGCACGGCTTGGATCACTAGCTGCTGGTCGCCGGCACGCGGCTTGGTTTTCGATTGCCCGCGCAAATACGCGGCGCCGACCGAGTAGCGGCGCTCGAGTAGCGGCAACCGCTCGTACACCATCAGTTCGGCAAACACGCGATGCATGTCAACATCGAGCACGTGCCCCATCAGCGAGACGAACTGCGCGCCAGGCGGTCGAGCCGCAACCTCGCTGATGGCAATCGAGCCATCGTGGCGGCGGAACCACTCCATGTGCGACATGCCAGTCCACATGCCCAATGCATCGAGCGCTTTGGGACCAACCTCGTGGATCTGTCGGAACTGTGGTTGATCCAGTTCGCGCGGCAACACCACGCACCACTGGATCCATGGGTTGTCCATGACCTCGAGCGGCGTCGGGTAGTAGCAGCAGATGTTGTGGAACACGTGGTTGCCGTTGAGCGTGATGGTGTCGAAGGAGAACTCGCGACCTTGCACGAACTCTTCTAGCAACACTTCGCGCCCCGGGCTCGGCCGCACGGACGCCAAAAACTGGCGCAAGTCGGCCTCGTCGTCGCAACGCGACGTCGCCTTCGAGCCGGCACCCGCGGGTGGCTTGCCGACCAGCGGGTAGCCAACCTGGTTGGCGAATTGCACCGCTTGCGCAACGGACGCGCACAACCGGTGGCCGGCACACGGAATGCCGGCCTTGCCGAACACTTCCTTCATCAGCGCCTTGTCGCGAAACTTGCTGGACGTCGTCGCATCCATGCCGCGGATGTTCAACCTCTCGCGAACCTCGGCCAGCGGTTCCTGCAGTTGCTCCAGAATGCCGAGCAGGCGATCCACCTTGCCGACCTTCTGCTGCAGCTTGACGACGCCAGCCGCAATGTGCTCGGCGCTCATGCCATCGGCAATCTGCTCGAAGGCCACCAACTGCTCGCGAAACTCCGCCGGCAACTTGGCGGACGGATCCTGCGAGACCACGCTCAGCTCGACATCGGGCAAGGTCGCCGCCGCACGCGCAAATTGCAGCGTGTTCTCCATGGCAAAGGGGATGGCAAAGACAACGTGCACCATGAGACGCAGACGCTAGCCCGGATGGCCCACGAGCAACACGGTTGAGTCGGGCGAAATCGCTCGTTCGCACAAGTGCTCCATGCCCGCGCTACAAAAACCTCGGAATCCGTTAAGGGCGACCCGGACCTCTGGCGCACGAACCTCCAGTTCTCAAACATCATCATGCGCACCTACTCCTCCGTGCTCCTTCTCGCCCTCGCCGCTTCCTCAGCGAGTCTGCAAGCCCAAACCTGCGTGTTCGTCCCCAGTGACTCGCCCGGCACCGGCGTCACCAGCTTCCGTCCTTTGGGCAACGGCAATCCCGCGGACCCCACGTTCGCCGACATGCGCTACCAGGTGCAGATCCCAGCGTCGGTGCTGGGCAACCAACCGTTCAGCATCAAGGAGTTGTATGTCGCGCCAGCCGGATCCCATGAGCGAACCTTCACCGAGATCAAGGTGCGCCTCGGCCACAATCCCAACTCCATGGGTGCCACGATGGTGTTCAACACGGTTGGGTTCACGGCCACTCCGGTGCAATACAACCAGATTCAGTTCGGCTCGACGGCAGACGAATGGCTACCGCTCGGCATGGCCAGTGCGTTCACCTACAACCCTGCGTTCGGCTCACTCAATGTCGAGTTCCAAGTCCGTGACGCCGGCGTTCTGCCGGGCGGCACAGGTGACGTCGGACTGCGGACGGATCCTTCGATCCCGTACGTCTGGGCCCCTGGCCAGAGCTACAACGGCACGCTCGTGGCAGGTGGCGGGATCAAGCTCCGCCTGTGCACGGATACGTACGGCACCATCGAGTATGGCTCCGGCGGATGCATCGGCAGCAACGGCCAGAGACCAACCCTAAGCTACGGTGGCTCGGCGCAGATCGGCAGCACACTGCAGGTCCAGCTCAGCGGCGCCCCGTCCGCCAATGGCTCAATTGCCATCCTGGTCTACAGCGCGGTTCCCCGCAGCGGACCGCTCGACCTGACCCCTCTCGGCATGACCGGATGCGATGCGCGCGTCTTTGCGAACCTCACCCTGACCGAGATCATCAACGGCGGTTCGCATCAGGTGCCGTTGACCCTGCCGATCGGCTTGCCGACCGGGATTCGCTATTGGAACCAATGGTTCTGTATCGATCTCAGCGCGAATACGTTCGGGCTTACGGCCTCCAACTTCGGCGGCTTCGTGATCGGCTCCTAGGAGGCGTGGCCGGACAGCAGCGTGCATCGCGTGCGGATGGAGTCGCTGTGCGTGGTGGTGCGCGAGAACGCAGGCGAATCGGTGGATTCGGCGAGGCTCTCGCGGGACGCCAAGTGCGGCGAGGCCGCCGCAAGCGTTGTGCGCGGCTGTTCGGTCGGGCCTCCAGAGGCGTGGCCGGACAGCAGCGTGCATCGCGTGCGGATGGAGTCGCTGTGCGTGGTGGTGCGCGAGAACGC
>CAXBFC010000356.1:0-8871 GCA_963974725.1 uncultured bacterium
GCTGGCAAGTTCGAGGAACTGCCGATGCCCCGGCATCCAGCGACTGATGCGCATCACCAAGCCGCCGGCATCGTTGATCTGGAAGCGTTGCGCCGCGACCTGGTACTCGGCACGGACGACATCTTGCCACTTCATCGTACGCCAGTCTGAGAACAGGTGGCGACGGCTGATGTGATCGTCGGCCAGTTCAAACTGCTCGGTGATCGGCACCAGGCTGACCACGGACACCAATGCCAGCAAGCACACGAAGCTCCAGGCAACGCCGAGGAACCAACTGGGCATGCTCAGACTCAACTGAAGGCCAAGCAAGATGGCGCCGGCCGCCGTCGTCACCACCAAGGCAACGTAGGTCACGCGGGATGCGGGCGCAGGCCGCAGCAACAGCGTCTCGCCGTCGACTTTGGGTGGCAGTGCGTCGGCTTGCGCGGCCCACTTCTTGGCCAAGCGAGGCACCCAGATGGCGCCGACCAGAGCCGAGCCAATCACGACAAAGACTTCCGTCCTGAAGAGGTAGTCGGTGATCACGCCACTAGTGATAGAGCATCCAGTAGATCACGACACCGGTGATCGACACGTAGAGCCAGATCGGGGTCGTGACCTTCGCCCACTTCTTGTGTTGCTCGCGGCGGTCCTTGAGACCGAGCCACGCGGTGCGCAGGATCAGCGGCACTTGCACGGCAGCAAGCACAACGTGTGTGATCAGCAACGTGAAGTAGACGGAGCGCATCGCCCCCTCTCCTTGGTATTTGACCGACTCGCAGGTCGCGTGGTAGGTCAGGTAGCTGACCAAGAACAGTGCCGAGCAGCCGAGCGCCGACAGCATCAACTTCTTGTGCAACTCAACGTTGCCGCGCTTGATGGCGATCAGCCCCGAACAGATGAGAACGAAGGCGATACCGTTGAGGATCGCATCAATGTCGGCGAGAACGCGGAAATCGAAAGCGGCAAGCATAGGATCAGATGGCGTCGCGGGCGCTGCGGCGCGTCACAACAAAGGTGCCGAGGGCGAACGTGGCAACAGCAAAGACGGCCGTGCCCAACAGGCAGATCGCAAACGTCGGGCAGCCGGGAGCCGCGCCTTGCACCGTATGACGCAACGCACCGACACCGTAGGTCATCGGATTGACGTGACGCACCCAACTGATCAGCCAATGCGCATCTTCGATGGGGAAGAACGCACCCGACATCATCAGCATCGGCATCAAGAACAACATCATGATGCCGTGATAGCCGGCGGTGCTGTCCATCACCCAAGCCAGCGAGAAGCCGAGACCGGCAACCGCGATCGACAGCATGGCGAGCACACCGAGCGTTGGCAGCACGCGATCCCAAGACATGTCGATGCCGGTAAACGGTGCCAGCGCCAAGAAGATCGCCGCCAGGCCAAACGATAGCGTCGCACTGCCGAGGGTCTTGCCGAGCGCGATTGCGGCGCGTGGCACCGGGGAAATCAGCACGCCTTGCAGGAAGCCCTCTTTGCGATCCTCGATCACGGTGATCGTCGAGAAGATCGCCGTAAACATCGTGATCATCGCCAGCGTGCCGGTGAAGAAGTAGGCGCTGTAGTCCATGCCATACGGCTTGAACGACCCGTAGAGCGCACCGCTGAACATCAGGTAGAAGATGACGGGCTGCATCAGCGAGCCGGTCAAGCGAGAACGGTCCCGCAAGAAGCGGACCAGTTCCCGATGCCACAGGGCATAGACAGCGCCGTTCATGAGCGCCTCCGCTTCTTGCGACCTTTCTTCACGTCTGGTTCCGGAGGGGTCACGATGAAGCGCTTGCCGGTGCGATGCAAAAACACGTCTTCGAGCGACGGGTGCGCCAGGTGCAGGCGGCGGATGCGATCGCCGAAGCGCGTCATCACCTCAGGCACGAGTTCCTGCACCTTTTCACCTTCGATGCGAACGGTCTGGTCGACCTGAACCGCGTCGACTTGTAGCGCCGTGCGCAGCTCGTTGACCAAGGCCACCGCGTCTGGCGTTTCGATTTCGAGAACCTGACCGCCGACCTCTTCCATCAATTCGCCGGGGCGGCCATGCGCGACGACCTGGCCTTCGTCGAGCAACATCAGGCGATCGGCTTCGGCCGCTTCTTCCATCAGGTGCGTAGTGAACAGGATTGTCAGGCCTTCTTGCGCGCGCAGCACTTGCCACATGTCACGCCGAGCGGCGGGATCCAAACCGGTGCTCGCTTCGTCGAGCAGCACCAGATCTGGCTTGGCCATCAAGCACTTGGCGATCTCGACGCGACGCCGCAGGCCACCGGATAGTTCGCCGGCCGCGTCCGCCTTGCGGTCGCTCAGATTTGCCGCCTGCATCGACTCATCGATTCGCGCAGCGAGTTCCTTGCCACCGAGGTTGAGCAACATGCCGGCGTAGCGAAGGTTTTCGAAGACTGTCAGCTTGCGATCGATGGCCGCCGACTGAAACACGACGCCGATGCGGCGACGAATCGCGGATGCTTCACGCGCGAGATCGTGGCCGAGGATCGTAATCGTGCCCGTTTGCATCGGCACGATCGTCGACAGCAATTTGAACAGCGTCGACTTGCCGGAACCATTGGGACCGAGGAATCCGAACGAGCCGCCGGACGCGACTTCGAACGACACGCCGCTCAGAGCCTGCCGTTCGCCATAGGCGAAGCCGACATCTGCCGCGGTCACTGCCGAAGCAGAAGAGGATTGGGGATTGCTCATCGGCGCCAAAAAACCATCGCGATCAGGAGCAGCGGCAAGTAGATGATCGACACCAAGAACGTCATGCGCATCGCAACGTCCTTGCGGGTCAAAGCCGCAAACAACACCGGCACAAAGAACAGCACGTCGAGCAATACCGCGACGACCAAGTACTGCCCCTCGGCCATTTGGGTCACGAACGGCAGCATGCTGGCGACGATCAGACCGCCGACGTACAACAGCATCGTGATGCCGGTTCGATGCCCGGTCGGATCGACCACCGGCAACATCTGCATACCGGCGCGGGCATAGTCCTCGCGGTATCGCCACGCAATCGCCAGGAAGTGTGGGATCTGCCAGCAGAACAGGATCGCAAACAACACCAATTGTGGCAGCGCAAAGCCGACCACGGCGGCGTGGCCAACGACCGGTGGCAACGCTCCGGGAATGGCGCCAACCAGCGTGTTGAGCGGCGTGCGCGTCTTCATCGGGGTGTAGACGAGCACGTAGCTGATGACAATCAGCGCGCACAGGAACGCCGCGGCCCAGTTGAGGTCACCGGCAGAACGCGAGCCATCGCCGCGCAGCGGCGCGGCGCCAAGCAGCACCAGCAGCACGCCGAGCACCGACATGGTCGCGCCAAACACCAACACGTTCTTCGGCGTCAAGCGGCCAGTCGGCAGCGGCCGATCCTGGGTGCGATGCATCAAAGGATCGAGGTGCCGCTCGCGATACATGTTGAGCGCGGCCGCCCCGATTGCGGCCATGAAGGTGCCGAGCGTGGTTGCAACCAGCAGGTCCCATGGCGGGCTCGACGTGCGTGCCGGCCACGCCATGTAGGCCCCGGCGACGACGGCGAAGACCGCCATCATGGACAGCCGCGGCTTGCCGAGTTCCCAGTAAGAACGCAGGGCACCACGACTGCGCGGCGCGATGGGCAACGGCGTCTCGGGCAAAGGTCCCCCAGGCAAAGGACCCTCGGGAAGAGGTGTCGCAGGCGAGCTTGTCTTGGACGACGTCATGATAGTTCACGCCGGGTGGCACGGAAGACGTGCGCTGCCAGCGCAGCCATCAACACGGTCAGCAGAGCACCGATCAGAACGTGCACGGAGATCACCGTCGCGGTGCCAAGGTTGGCCACGTTCTCAGGAGTCTTGCCAGCGGAATTGCGAATCGCCAAGGCAACGAAGCCTAGTGCAATCTGCACGATCAGCAGCAGTACGATTGCTCGCGAGAGGCCACGAATGCCGGGAGTGTCCGACAGCTTGCCGATCGAAAACGCGGTCGCGATCGAACCGACCAAGAACACGACGAAGGAGTGACCAACGTGCGTCCACAGGGCGTGCGAACTGTTCGTGTGGCGGGCGACCGCTCCGAGCACGGTTTGCAGCACGACGAAGATCAGCGCCGCCATCACCAACTTGCGGCCACTGCCGGGAGCAACTCCCGGAGCTGGCGGGGTCATGCGGTAGCGGTTCGACAGCTGGTAGGTCGCCCAGACGAACGTTGCCAAGGTCAACTGGGCCAACGTGCCGTGGGTGACCGACGTTGCGGCCGGCAAGCCCTTGAGCACACCAACGCCGCCGATTACGCCTTGGGTCAGGATCAGACAACCCCCAAACCAGGCCGTCGCCCGAGCCTTCGCGTCACCGAGCCCTTTGGCCTGTAGCCAGACAGCGAGCGCCAGCGACATCAGGCCTGCGAGCGACGCAAACAGGCGGTGGAAGTGCTCGAAGAAGCCGGGCAGCGTCGTGTAGCTGCGCTCGGGCATCAGCTCGCCGTCCGACAGCGGCCAATCGGCAAAGGCGAGGCCGGAGCCGGTGCTCGTGGTCAGGGCTCCCCAGAGGATCGTGACCGCAGTCACGATCACCATTGCAAGCGCCAGCCGGAACGGCCCCTTGGTGGAACGTTCGGAGGGGAGAGGCTGGGCGTTGGAGGTACTCATGGGCCGGATTAGCCCATGAGAATGCCCCCTAACAGCGCGATTTTCAGCGACCGAGCACGCGAGTCTTCGGGGTGGCGTTCTTCGAAGTCTCGAAGGCCTCCCACATCGGGCGCTCACTGTCGCTCAGCGTGCTCGAATCGACCGTGCGATCGATCGCCTTCTCAGGGCTGGTCTTGGCCATGGCGAGCAGGTTCTCGGTCTCGAAATCGTCGCCCTTGGCCAGCGAACTCGCCGACTGCAGGTAGCCGATTGCAGCCTGGGACTCGCCCATGCGCAACAGGCAGATACCGAGGTTCTTGTGCGCCGCCTGGGTTGCCGCCTTGGGCACGCCAGCGCCGGGAGCCAGGGATAGCTCGGAGATGGCGCGCTGCCAGAGGCGCTTCTTCATCAGGCCTTCGCCACGATGCAGATGCGTCAACACCGCGGTGTCGAGCTTCGGGCCGAGCACTTCGAACTCGAGAACCTCGATCCACGGAATGCTCTGGAACGTGTTCCGGACCACCGCCGTGCAACGCATGCGCGTGTAGAGGCCCATCGTGTAGAGCGTCTCCAACTGCGGGTTGGACTTGCTCAGGAAGAGCATGCCGAACACGTCGTTGTATTGATTCTCCTGCCACAGCTTCTGGTCGTCGGACCAACTGTAGAAGTTGGTGTAGTCCGTCGGCGTGAACTGGGTGAAGAACGGGTTCGAGATTCGCCCCAGCGACGCGAACTGCACGACGAACTGCACCTTCACATTATGAAAGGCATCCGGGTTCGCGCGCATGGCGGTCAGGTTGGTGGGCACAGCGGCGCCAAACTTGTCTTGCGCAGGAAGCGCAGTGACACCGAGGAGGAACGAAACTAGCAGTGCAGATCTCATGGCGATTCCGTCTTTCTTATGGATCGATTGGGGGCCGCGGTCACTCGGTGATCCGCTCCATCAACTTTCGCAGAGCCTCATTCATCAACTCTTCCGGAACGTCGTCGCCAGACTTCGCCAATTCACGCAGTCGCTTGATGCGTTGCGCCTTGGTGAGATCGCCGTCCATTAACTCTTGGACGATGCGATCGATGTCAGTCTTTGACTTGGTCAAGTTGAAAGAACCCGGGTGCGTTAGGTGCGCAGTCACCTGCACGCCACAGCTATCGGATAGGTGAGCCGGTTCTCTTGACGCCTCATTGCCCACAGTCCCAAAGGGGTCCCGCTGGGTAGAGCAATTTCGCTGGCGTGACCAACCACCGACGCCACGGAGGGCTCGGTCGACTGCTTCAGAATCCAACGGTCGCACGACGAACTGATGGATACTTCGACGCCCACAGCCGAACTTGATGACTTACGCAACAGCTACTCGCCAACTGGCCAGCCTTCTGCTCGTGACCCTGCCGTTCACGACCTCCTTGCAAGCCCAGGTACAAGACGTCTACCTGAGTGAAATCCGCGCCGATGCCAGCGAAACCTGGATCGAAGTGCACAACCGAGGCACCGCTGCCGCCGACATTTCCGAATGGTCGCTGCACTGCGCAACGACCACCCAGGGGATGCCAAACAACTACTGGTGGCCGTTCCCGGGCGGCACGACGCTGGCACCTGACGCATTTCTACGGGTGCACTGGTTCACGCCCGAGCCTGCCGTTCCGGTCGCTGGCAACCTATACACCGGCACATCGCCATACGGCTTCTTGTTTGGCCTCGGCGGCGAAACGCTGTCCGGCGACGAAGGCGCCGCGGCCCTGTTCGCCTCGCAATCCAACACGCAAATGAACTCATCCCTGAGTGTTCGCGACTGGGTCAGTTGGGGAACACACGGGTTCCAACGCGAGTCCCTGGCGATCAGCGCTGGCCTATGGCATGTCGATCGCTCCATGCAAGCCATACAGGCCGGCGCCAGCATCGCCCGCGACCCCGATGCGATCGGAGTCACCGTGCACCCCGACGAGAGTTGGTTCTTGGACTACACGCCGACGCCCCTGATGCCCAACGTCACCGGAGCTGTCGTGCAAAGCTACGGCACCGCGTGCGCGCTGCCAGGCAACCACCTACTGGGCGTGCCCGAACTCCGCGCCACATCGCTGCCGCTGCTAGGCAACAGTCAGTTCGGCTTGATGATCGATCGCACCACCGGCATCTACGGCGAGTTCGTTCTGGTTGGATTCAGCAGCAGCTCGGCACCCCCCGGCCTGCCTTCGATCTTGCCACAGTATTCGGGCACCGCCTGCCAAGAGTCGATCGACACGACCCAACTGATCGCCACCTGGCTAGTACCAGCCATGATCATCGGCACCCCCGTATCGCTACCACTCGACGGCCTACCCCCACAAGTCATCGGCGTCGAACTGCATGCCCAGGCCCTAGTCATCGAACTCCTACCAACCGCCAACCCACCGTACCAAGGCCTGACCAACGCACTCCGCGTCGTCGTCGGCCAGTAACCAAAACCGGTGGTTTGAACCGGGTATGGTACGCAGGTTTTCTGCGTACGGTACCCGGTTCAAACCACAGATTTTTTGGTGGCGCTAGGACTCGGTGCTCTTGGCGCGTTCTTTGGCGCGGCGCTTGTGGACTGCGGCTGGCGCGTCGCCTTTGCGCCACAGCATCGCGATGACGCTGGTGCCCCACTCGCGTAGATCGATGTCCAGGTCGCTGTCGAAGTCGTCTTCGTCTAGCACACCGCGCTCGAAGTGGAATAGAACGCAGCCCTTGGCGGCGGTGCGGTCGAGTAGGCGGCGGGCGCGGGCCATCGACTTGACCGGGTCCTCGGCAACCATCGAGTAGGGCGGATCCAAGAAGATGATGTCAGGGGCGACTTCGACGTCGGCATCACTGGCGGGGGCATCACTGGCGGGGGCATCACTGGCGGAAGTACCATCTTCTGGGACATCTGCGTCGGCGGCACCTTCCCCACCGGCGTCTTCATCGCGCGCCGCTCCGAACAGGGGGCGATGCATTAGCGGTGGGTCCCAGGCATCGGCCCGAACGACGACCGCGCGCTCGAAGGCCTCGTCGCCCAACGAGCGCAAGTTGTTGCGCAGGATGTCGATGGCCTTGCCGTTCTTTTCGACGAAGAGCACCCGGGCAGCACCGCGGGAGAGCGATTCGATGCCGGAAGACCCGGTTCCCGAAAAAAGGTCCCATACGAAAGCGCCCTCAATCTGGTCTCCCAGGATGTTGAAGAGCGCTTCTCGCACTTGCCCTAGAAGAGGCCTAGTCCCCAAGCCGCGAACCGTCTTGAGGGTCCGGCCACCAAATTCACCACCGATGATGCGCAAGCTCATGTTTGCGCCAAGATGGTGGCAGGCAGATCGCCTCGGTGCAACTACGACACGCCTTCCTACTAGACGATAAAAAGAACACTGTGCTTCCCGGCTCTCCCCTACTGGCCCTGCGACTCGGCGATTTGGGCCACGCCCTCGATCCGGGTCGAGACTACTTGCTCGGTAGCGCCGACGATTGCGACCTTCGCATCGCCGGTGCCGAGCCAATCCACATTTGCCTGACGGTCACCACCGAGGGGGTCACCTTTGCCGACCTGAGCGGCGAGTCGGGGATAACTCACAACGAAGAAAAGGCCACAGCTGGCAAACTCAGCCCCGGAGACCGGCTCGGGATCAGCGGGGAGCTGATCGTGGTCACGGCCGACGACGGCACTGCGGCCGTGGTCCCGATCCCCAAACTGCGCCAGGCTGCCACCGAACGACGCATCAAGAAGGTGCGGATGGCGGCCGCCGCACTGCGCCGCCATGAAGCTACGTTCACCCAGCAGATGGCGACCGAACTCCGCCGCGCCCCGTGGATGATGATCTCGCTGGTGCTGCACTTGTTGGTGCTGCTGTTTCTTTACTGGCTCACACCGGCAAAAGAATTCGGCGGCCGGGGCACGGCAACGATCCATTTTGATCTTTCGGCCGGAGCGCCAAAGGGCGACGGCCCGCCGGCACCACCGCAAGTTGTCTCCGAACCCGAATCCGATGAGCTGCCCGAAGACCCAGAGTTCCTGATTGAAGAGCAGCCGCTGCCGATCGCCGAAGGGCCAAACCCGGAGAAGCAGCAGCTGACCGAGAACCCGATCCTGGCGTCGCGCAAGCGCTCGAGCAACAGCGGTGGCGGCGGCGACGTCGTCAAGGATGAGAACGGCATCGACGCGGGCAGCTTCAAGAATCAGGTCAAGGTCCTGCAGGAGACCGGCCTCGAGATTGTCTTCGTCTTCGACAGCACCGGTTCGATGACGCGCACGATTCTCGACACCAAGTCGACGATTGTGGAAATGCT
>CAXBFC010000357.1:0-8858 GCA_963974725.1 uncultured bacterium
ATGAAGCGACTGGGCCGCATCAAGTCCGGCAGGGTGTCCTTGATCGCGGCGAATGCCGGGTCGGCGGCGATCAACTCCATCAGAGGGTTCGCCTTGCCCTCGGCCTTGACCGCATGCGCCGCCGCGCGACTGTGCACGCGCACCTGTTCGTGCAGATCCTGACGGTCTCCGCCGGCGGCAACACCGGCCATCAAGATCTCTTCGGTCGCCAAGAACGGCAACTGCTCGGCCATCTTCTTCTCGATCACCTTCGGGTAGACAACGAGCCCCTTGGTCACGTTCTCGATCAGCATCAGGATGCCATCGATCGCGAGGAAGGACTCTGGCAACGCAATGCGCCGCACAGCCGAGTCATCCAGCGTTCGCTCGAGCCACTGCGACGCAGCTGTATGGGCGCTCGTATTGCTGACCTCGATCACGTAGCGAGCCAGTGAGTTGATGCGCTCGCACCGCATCGGGTTCTTCTTGTAGGCCATCGCCGAGCTACCTATCTGCTTCGACTCACTCGGCTCCTCGATCTCACCCTCGTGCGACAACAGGCGCAGGTCGTTGGCAAACTTGCTGGCGGACTGCGCAATCGCCGAAAGCACCTGATGGATGCTCCAATCGAGCTTTCGCGTGTAGGTCTGACCACTGATCGGGATGCTCTTCTTGAAGCCCATGCCCTCGGTAACCAGCCGGTCCAGCTGCTCGACTTTGCTGTGATCGCCACCCGCCAGCAGCAAGAACGTCGCTTGCGTGCCGGTCGTGCCCTTGACGCCGCGGAACGGCAGCCAGTCGATCACCCGCAGGATCTCATCGAAGTCGAGCGCGAAGTCCTGAGCCCACAAGCATGCGCGCTTGCCGACCGTGACCGGTTGGGCGACTTGGAAGTGGGTGTAGCCAAGGCACGGCTGCGAACGCCACATCTTCGCGAACTCCGCCAGGTTGGCCATGACCGCTCCCAGGCGGCGCGCGATCATCTCCATCGCCTGCCGGTAGATGACCAGGTCGGCGTTGTCGGTGACGAAGCAGCTCGTCGCGCCCAGGTGGATGATCGGCTTGGCACTCTTGGCGAGTTCGCCGAAGTGGTGCACGTGCGCCATCACATCGTGGCGCAACTCTCGCTCGAGCTCGGCGACGCGATCCCAATCGAAGCTATCGCGGTGCTCGCGCAGCTCGGCGATCTGCTCTTTGGTTACCGGGAAGCCTAGCTGTTGCTCGGCTTCCGCCAGGCAGATCCAAAGGTCGCGCCAAGCCGTGTGGCGGGCGCGTGGGGAGAACAAGCGAGCCATGTCCTTGCTCGCATATCGTTCAATGAGTGGGTGATCGAACCGGTCGCCGCGTTCCATGCAGCTATCTAACAGGACGGCGACCGCAGCGCCACGTTCGTAGCGCTGCGATCAGGGCACTCTGCTCAGGAGAACCTGATTAGTAGTGCACCCAGACCCGGCGGTTCTGGGTCTCGTAGCGGGCCGGGATCCAAACGCGGTCGTAGTGAGCCGCCTCGAGCACGCCCCAGCTGCGGTGGCCGCAGGAGTCGTAAACCCAACCGTAGGTCGCAGCGTGGAATTGCTGATCCCAGTAGCCGGGCACCAGCACCTGCTCGCAACGGGTGACCCAGTGGCCGTGACCGTGGCGGTGTCCGCCGCCGAGACCGACTCGCACCGGGGTCGAGTTGAGGATCCGGCCGACGTTGCGAGCGAGGCGGCCAACGCCGTTGTGGCTCACGTGGCCGACCTGCGCACTACGCGAAGGACGGTTCGAAGTGACGCGACGCGGGGCGCTTCTTGCGGCTTGGCCCCGCTGCACACTGCGAGAGTTCTGCGTCCGCTGCACGCTGCGCGCGCTCGAACTGCGTTGCGCGCTGCGGGAGCTCTGAGTGCGCTGCACGCTGCGGGCGTTCTGAGTGCGTTGCGCGCCGCGGGCGTTTTGGGAAGCGCGCGGCGAACGAGCTGAGGGCCTTGCGACCTGACCACGCTGCGGCTGCTGCCGAGCGGAGACCGATGCGCGGTTTTTCTGGCCCGAGCCGTTTCGATTCTGTGCGGGCGCCGAGACAGCAAGCCCGAGGAGGGCTGCTACAACCAGTAAGGGGAATCGCTTCATAACAAGCTACCAAGCGCAACCTGCGAGCCAGCGATGCCGCACTCCCCCCTGCCTGGGCGCTCTCCCCGGTAACAGCGCACAAAAAACGCCGAAGTTCTCGCAAGCAGGACACTGCCTGTCTCTCCCCCGAATCACCAGTTGGCGAAGGTTGCCGCACCAACACTGACCATACTCGCAACCACCAGGATACCGGCGATGCGAAGCCAGCTGGGAGCAACACCCGCCACACCGCGCAACACAACCACGGCGAGCGCAGCTCCCAAAACGTCGGAACAGAAGTCCGCAAACGAACAGACGCGCCCGGGCACATACGCCTGGTGCAGTTCGTCGACGACGCCATAGAGCGCCGCAAGCAACCACGCGCCACGGGAGCGAAACGCGCACTCTGCGGTAACCGGCCGGCGCGACCACGCAATCCAAACGGAAGCCGCGAGGCACGCGTAGGCAACGACGTGCATCGAGTTGTGGAAGAGCGCGTGGGCAGTGGTGTACGGCTCGTCGCCGGGCAGCCGCGAAGACGAGCGCCACAACACATACATTCCGAAGATAGGAACGAGCGCTCGCAACCACTGGGGAATGCGAACGAGCCCATCGAGAGCCGCAGCGAGTCCACGCACCGGCTCCTGGGAATCACGTGACTCGTCCGGCAGTCTCACGGGCGCCGGCTCACTTGCACAGGATGTTGCCGACCAGCCGCAAGCCACCTCGTAGCGCGACTTCGGCGGCCAACCCATCGAGGTAGACCGACAACAAGAACAGGCCGCGGCCACGCTCGCTTTCGAGCGAAGGCATGCCACCAGCCGTTTCTGCCAACGCTGCGGCCAAACCCTTGACCTGATCACCGGGCATCTCAGGATCGAAGAACTCAATCACCAGCCGTTCGCCATCCGCCTCGATGCGGACCTCGAGGTCGAGCCCCGCCTTGCGATAGCTCGCGCCATGCTCGATCGCGTTGTTGACCAACTCATCGACGACCAACGCCAGGTTATCGCAGACATTCGGCACGGCGCCAAGCCGGCCAGCACGATCACGGACCTTCGCGCGGATCTTGCGCAGCACGGCACCGTCCGCTGGGAAGCGCAACATGTCATCAGGACTCATTGCACACCCTCAACAACCATCGACAAGTCCACGGCCGGCGCGGAGTGCGTCAGGGCACCGACCGAGATCCGGTCGACGCCGCTTTCTGCAAACCCTCGCACGGTGTGCAGATTGATCCCGCCCGATGCTTCGGTCAAAACCGTTCTGCCAGCCGCCTGCGCAGCTGCCTGCACGGCTGTGACGGCAGCTTGCAAGGGGGCGCCAGCCTCGAAGTTGTCCAACAGCACGACCGCCGCGCCGCCGCGCACCGCCGCGACAGCCTCTTCGACGGTGCGAGCTTCGGCAACAACGGGTCGATCTTGTCCAACACAGCAGCGACGAACAACTTCTTCGTAGCTGAGCGGCTTGGCGAAACCGAAGTGGTTCTCCTTGAGCAGCACCTGATCGAACAGTCCAATGCGATGGTTCACGCCGCCGCCAGCCAGCACGGCGGCCTTCTCCAGGTGGCGCAGGCCAGGCGTCGTCTTCCTCGTGTCGAGAATCTGCGCACCGGTGCCGGCAACGCGATCGACAAACTGGCGCGTCATGGTCGCGACCCCAGACAACCTTTGTAGGAAGTTGAGGGCCGTGCGCTCGGCGGCCAGCAGCGGCGCCATCGCCCCCTCGACCAACATCACGTCATCGCCGGGAGCGAACGAATCCCCATCCTTCAGCAACATCTTGATGCTGCATTTGGGATCCAACAGTTCAAAACTGGCGACGGCGCATTCGAGGCCAGCCAGGATGCCGACGGACTTGCCGTACAGCCGGGCACGGCCACGCTGGGTGGCTGCGACCGACAAAGCCGATGTAATGTCATCCGCTACCGCCAACTCTTCGGACCCGAGGTCCTCCGCGAGGGCACGGCGCACGCATTCTCGAGGGTCTGCACCGACGCTCGTCATTCGCGCGCAGCCTACCCGAAACCCACCGCTCACGCATTGTTGTGATCGCCCGCCTTGCGCCCAGCCAGGGTTGGGCAACGCCCAACTGGCCACAGCAGCGGCGACTGCTCACCCCTTGGATCCCGGTGTCAACGGGTAGATTCGGGCTCGAACCTGACAAACTCAGCCAGGCGCGCCAGCATCTCAGGGCCGAAGCCACGGACCCTCGAAAGATCCGCCAACTCCTCGAATGGACCGTTCCGAATGCGCTCGAGCACGACGGCTTCCGCCCGGCTGGGCCCGACCGACGGCAGCGCCTGCAACTCGGCAACCCCGGCACGATTTACATCAATCCGACACGGGGTGACGGCCACACTGGGTGGCGGCGGCAACACGCCGCCGGCAAATGCGCGCACGGCCAACAGCTGGACCAGGAATGCCCACGCCATCAGCAGCAGCCGCGACCTGGCTACCAGCGGCGAATCTGCGTCAACATCCGCGCTTCGACGCCACGCGTGCTCGGCTGACTGCGGGTCTCCAGAATCTGCGCCTCCAGGGTCGCGACCAAGCCTCGCAGCGCCATCGAAGTCTCGCATTCGGGTGCCTCAAGCAGCATCGGCGCCTGCCCGAGTCGACGATGACTCACGCTCGGATCCTCAGGAACTGCTCCGAGGTAGTGGATCGGAAGACTCGCAAAGCGACGAGAAACCTCAGAAAGGCGCTCGAAGGTCGCCCGGCCAAGTTGCGGATTGGTCACGCGATTGACGACTAGCTGGATGTTCGGCCGCTCGATCTGCCGCGACAGGCACTTGATGACCGCATACGCATCGGTCAGCGCAGCGATCTCTGGATTGGTCACCATCACGACGTGCTGCGCCGCCAACACGGTGATCATTGATTGTGGCGCGAGTCCGGCCGCGCAATCGATCAGTAGCACATCAAAGCGATCCGCCAATTGACTGAGCGCGCGCGCCAACATCTGCATGTGCTTCGCACCAAGTTCCGCCAGACTGGAGAGGCCTGAACCGCCGGCAACCAGCGATGGTCCGAACGGTGTTGGTGCGAGGACTTCGTGAACCGTGCGCTGCCCGCCGAGCAGGTGCTGCATCGAATGGCGAGGGTTGACGCCAAACAACAGATGGGCGTTGGCCAGGCCGAAGTCGCAATCGATGACGGCGACCCGCAACCCGCGCTGGTGCAGGCCAATGGCCAGATTCGTCGTCAGAAACGACTTTCCGGTTCCGCCCTTGCCGCTCGCGAACGCGACGGTAACAGCTTCCTTGCGACGCGGTTGCTCAGGCGGCCCTCGCCGCAGCAAGCGCCGCAAGAACCCGCGCCCAGGCCGGTCGACTTCGAGTTCGGATTCCACCAGCCCTCACTGCTGCTTGGCCGCGTCGATGACGAACCCAACCCCGATGACTCCCCATCGCTGGCACTGCCAGACAATCGGGAGCGAGGGTGATGCGCGCTTACGAGCGATCGTTGGCCACAGAACCGCCGATGATTGGACCAGCCACCGAGGCCGGATCACCGAGGGCAGAATACTCTTCGGGAGACAGCTTGGCGGCGGCCAAACTCGACCGCAGGCTCTCACCGATTGGTGAGCCCCGTCGATCTCCCACTGCGTGGCGAGTCGCAGCAAAACGACCGCTCGAATCCGCAGGCGCGGACGAACGACCTGAATCTTGATCTTCCCCGGTGCTCAAACAACCAGCAGTTCTCGAATCACGATCGGCCGACTCCACTTGCGAGTCGTGCTGGCCAAAGTCGAGTTCCGCGTGCCGCACATAGGCACGCAGCAACTGATCTCCGAATCGGCGCACGTCGCGCATCTCACGAAGATCGCGCACGATACCGGTCGCGGAGCTGGCGACCAGTGCACCACCAACAGTGCGCACTTCACCAAGCGAGTTGCCATTCCAACTGATGGTCCGCGAGAAGCGATCGCCGTGCACGATCACGGCACTGTCCATTCTCTCGCAGATGCTGAGCACAGCTTCCCAGAGGTCGGCGCGCGTTGGCGGCACCACGAACTCCTGACGTTTGAGTTGGCCGCCGACGACTTCTGGCGCGCCGTGGCTGCCGGAAGTCTCGAGATCCGATCCATCGGTGGACGCTTCTCTCGACGGCATGGCCCTCGACGGCACCGTCGCGAGCCAACGGACCGCAAACCGTTCGCGGCCAGCAACCCGGAATGGCTCCAATGTGCACGCGTGCAATCCGGCGATTGGCAGCTGACAAACCTGCTGAATCGCACTGGCTGCCGATTCGGTGCCCACCAACAACACGCGGCCCGGCACCCCCGGACAGAAGTTGGCTTCGGGAACGGCGCGCACGAGGCCATCGCCAACTCGGTCGACGAAGTGACCAGCGGACAATGCCCGCGCAGACAACAATGCGTCGCCTTCCACCGCGAGCATGACCAACACGGCTCCGCCAGCAGAGTCGCGCGCCAGGCCTTCTACTGGCCCCAACTCGCCTTCGCTGCAATCGAGCGACTCGAGAATGAGCGTCAGACCTGTCTCAATGCGATCGAGCCTCGACGAAACCAACGCCCACAGGCTGTCGCGCAACTGGGGCAGAATGGGTCCACGGATCATGATCGGACTCCTTCCTCAACTTGACGCCGCGCGGCAGGCGGTAACGGTACCCCGCGCGTAGTTCGTTTGAGCTCGCGCTTATCGTGTCGCAGGCGGTCAATGACCGCATTTGCCAACAGCTGAGTTATATACAAGGGCTAGTGCCTCGCTGACCGGTGGACCGGATTACAAGTACGCGGGAGCCAAATTGCAAACCCTAGCTTCCAGGACGACGCCCAGCGCCGGCACTCTGCGTCGCTGCCAGTGGCGAACGAAGTTCTTCCAAGCGCGTCCAAGCAACCGCAACGGCGTCCGTCGCGTCCTCGGACAGGTTGCCGGGGAAGGGGATTTCACCCTTTGGCAGCATCTGGCCCAACATCTTGGCGACCGACTGCTTACGAGCGGCTCCGTGACCCGTTACGCAGCGCTTGATGCGAGCCGGCGTGTATTGAAATACGTCCAAACCGTATCTCGCCGATTCCGCCAATAGCACGCCGCGAGCCTCGCCAATCCGCAGCGCCGACTGCACGCTTTTTCCGAAGAACGCTTCTTCAATCGCGAGGTCAGTGGGCCCTAGTTCGGTCACGAGATCGGCGAACTGCTTCGAGAGCGATAGCAGCCGCTGCGTGATATCGACCGTGCGGCCGCCCAATCGGAACACTCCAGCGCGTACCAAACGCACTCCGCCGGAGTTGGCGGAACCGGCGCGGATGACGTTGCTACCGCGCATTGCGAGCGGAACTCGGTTTGCCGACGAAGCTGCACCAGGAGTTGAGGCAGTCGCCACTTCGAGGCAACCGTAACCCACCACCTGTGTGCCTGGGTCGATACCCAGAATCCGCACCACCACCACGATGCCGAGTGTAAGGTCCCGCTCTGTGAAGGTCGCTATCTTGTTGCTCGCGGCCGGACGCGGCACGCGCCTCGGAGCAGAAGTTCCGAAGGCCTATCTTCGCCTCGGGTCCGCGCCGCTCCTTGTACACAGTGCCGCCAGGCTGCTCGCAGCACTGGCCCCCACCGATGCGTGCGAAGTGCTCGTGCTCGTGCAGCCCGAAGATCGCGACACGCACATTCCTGATTGCATCGAGCCGTTGCGCGCCCTGCTCCCCGACGGTGGTGAGCTCAAGATCGTCGATGGCGGCGCCACGCGACAAGAATCGATGGAGCGAGGGCTCTCAGCAACAGCGGCGGACAGCGACCTGGTGCTCGTGCACGATGCTGCCCGTGCCCTCGTGCCGATTGAGCCAACCCGCGAATGCCTGGCGCAAGCAGCCTGCATCGGCGCCGCGTTGCTAGCGATTCCCGCCGCGGACACGCTCAAGCGCGTGGCAGATGGCCGCATCGTCGAGACCATCGATCGCAGCTCGATCTGGTATGCGCAAACGCCGCAGATCGCGCGCCGCAGACTGTTCTTGCAAGCTTGCGACCACGCACGCAAGACCGGGTTTCAAGTCACCGACGACGCATCCCTGCTAGAACATGCGGGCATCGAAGTCGCCGTCGTCGCCGGCACCGCCGGCAACCTGAAGATCACCCGCCCCGACGACCTGCCACTCGCAGAAGCGTTGCTCGATCGCGATCCCACCCCATTCCCCAACTGATTCGCAACCCTGCCTGGCCTGCTCCGATTGGCCCGCTAGCTCCATGACTGAACTTCCACGCATCGGCCTCGGCATCGACATGCACCGCCTGCATCCCGGCCGCCCATGCATCCTCGGCGGTGTCAAGTTTGACAGCGACGTCGGCCCACTTGCACACAGCGACGGCGATGCCGTTCTGCACGCAGCCTGCGATGCCGTTCTCGGCGCAGCCGGCCTGGACGACCTCGGCACCCTGTTCGAAGACACCGACCCGGCCCACGAGAACCGCAACTCGGCCGAGTTCTGCAAGGAGACGATGGCGCTCGTGCAGCAACGCAACCTGCGCGTCTGGTCGATGGACATCGTGCTCGAAACCGAGCTGCCCAAGGTCAAACCGATGCGCAAAGCCATGCGCAAACGCATTGCCGAACTGTTCTCAGTCGACGAGGACCGCGTCAACGTGAAGGGCAAAACCGGTGAGAAGGTCGACGCCGTAGGCCGCGGCGAAGCCTGCCGCGCGACCGTCGTTGCACTGCTAGGCCCAGCGTAGGTACGGTGCACAGAGGTAACACGTTCGCCGCCCTTGGCGGCGAACGTGTTACTTCTGTGCCTGACCTGAAACTTAACTCACCTCCTCGACGGGGATGAGC
>CAXBFC010000358.1:0-8848 GCA_963974725.1 uncultured bacterium
CTGGCGCTACGCGCTCGCTGACCGTGCTGTGCGGTGGCCCCGGCACCGGCAAGACGACGACCGTGGCCAAACTGCTTGCGGCATTGCTGTACGACGACCCCGCCCTGCGCATCGCCATTGCCGCACCGACGGGCAAGGCTGCGGCACGGCTCGGGGAAGCGCTGCAAGAACGGGCCGCTGCCCAACCGGAACGCTCCGAACAGCTCGCCACGCTGGATCCGCGCACGCTGCACCGCTTGCTCGGCTACTTGCCACTCGACGATGCATTCCGATTTGGTCGCGACAAGAAGTTGCCGTACGACCTGGTCGTCGTCGACGAAGTCTCCATGGTCGACCCCGCCATCTTCGCCGTGCTGTGCGATGCGTTGGCCGACGACGCACGCCTCGTGTTGGTTGGCGACAAGGACCAACTGGCGGCCGTCGCAGCCGGCCAGGTACTCGGCGATCTTTGTCACGCAGCGAGACCCGAACTAGGACTCGGCGAGCAACTCGCGACGTTCGTCACCGCGGCGACTGGCATGCCGATCGAAGCACAAGCCAACGCGGCTCCGATCGCGAACGCGACCGTGGCGCTGTGGCAGAACCACCGCTTTGGCCAGCAGCCCGGCATCGGCACGTTCGCGCAATCGTTGATGCAACGCCGCCCAATGGACGCACTCGCGGCATTCGACGCCGGCCACGAAGACCTGGCGTACACGGAGAGCCTGGACGACGCGCTCGCGATCATCGAACCGCAACTGCTACACCTGCTGGAGTCGGCGAGCGACAACGATGCGGCCCGCGCTCTGGCGGCCATCAGCCATGCTCGGGTGCTGACGGCGCAACGCCTCGGCCCCCATGGTGCCATCGCGTGGAACAGCCGCATTGAAGCGCGCCTGCTCGAGCTCGGCCATCGCACCGACGAACCCTACTACCCGGGCCGCCCCATCCTGATCACCAGCAATGACCAGAACAGCCGCATCTGGAACGGGGACCTCGGAGTCTGTGGCCGCAACCAGGACGGCGCGCCCGTCGTCTGGGTACGCGACCAGCAAGGCAACGCCCGCGAACTCAACCCGCGTCGCTTGCCAGCGCACGAAACCGCGTGGGCGATGACCGTGCACAAAGCGCAGGGCAGCGAGTTTGACCACGTGCTGGTGGTCTTGCCCGATCGCCCGGGGCCGCTCAATCACGCCTCGCTGATCTACACCGGGGTCACTCGCGCTCGCAGTCGGGCGACGGTTTGCGCCAATCGAGACCAGCTGCAAGCGGGCCTCGCCAACTGGCCACAACGACACTCGGGGCTCGCTGAGGCGCTGCGTACTAGCTAGTCCACTCGCCGAGCTGCAGCACAACGCGGTAGCCGTCGCAATCTTCGAACGTCGTGCCATCGCGATCCCAATACGGGTTGAACGACGGCACCACGACAAATCCTGCGGCCAACATCCGCTCGCTGGCTGCCGCATGCAGTGCGCGGTCCGGCACGTAGAAAACCAGCAAGTTGTCAGGCGTCGGCGCGCGCCCAACGGTAGCACCGCGATGGTGCGTGAACTCCAAGTGCCACGCGTGCTGAGGGTGACCGAGCATCACACCATCGAAGCCCTCGTGATCTTCAAACTGCGAAAGCCGCTCGAAGCCGAGTCCTTGTTGGTATTGCTCCGCGACCTTCGCTAGCTGATCAGTCGGTCGCGCGATGCGCAGTTTGCCGAGTTTTCCGATCGGGCCAAGCACGCTGCCATCACCGCCGATCGCGCCCGAACCAGATCGTGTCGCGAAGCAATTCACGTAGAACCGACGTCGCGTAGCCACCCTTCGGCAAGTTGAAGCTGACTTCCAAGCCAGTGTCGACCATGCGTGCTGCGGCGTCGTGAATCGGCATGCGCAGGGGCTTGCGTTCGCCACTCGCCATGCCAAATGGCAGGTCGTTGAATTCTTCGCCGTTGAGCCCCAACTCGCTGAGGACTTGCAGCTCGATATCGAGTGGTTCCCCGGACGGAACCAACATGTCCGGCCCGGGCATCGGACCGGACGGCGACAGCTCGAGCGCGTCGGCCCTGGGCTGATCCTGCTCTGGATCCTCACCGGTAAAGGTGGCGCCGTTGCGATGCAGCGTCAAAAGGTCGCCCGGCAGCACCGTGCCGATGCGATCCAAGCGCGCCGCAATGACGCGATTGAAGACCTCGCTTTGCACCGCCGACATCACCAACCCGAACACGCGTCGCGGCATGCGGCGCGCGGCCGTCATCGGATCGCCGGCAAGAATCTCCAAGCCCTTGACAAGGTTGGCGCCACGCTTGCCAAAGCGTTGCTCGCCGAAGTAGTTCGGCACGCCAACGCGTTCGAGCTCGGAAAGATTCTGCTGCGCGATCTCCAAGTCGCCATCTTTGGTGTCGCGCAACACGATGTGGAACCGGTTGCCGCGCAGGTGACCCAGGCGCAGCTTGTTGTTGTGGCGCGAAACTTTGAGGACGCGATAGAAGTCGCTCTCCAAGTCGTCGCATTCGCGCTCGTCGCCGAGGTCCATGCTGACCCATTGGCGACTGACCGACTTGGCGTCCTTGAGGCCCGCGATGCCGAAAGACTTTTGGTGGCGACCGAGCTGATCGCCCATGTCGCGGAGCATGTCGATCGTCGAGAGCCCACGCTTTTCGATCCACATCCAAACGTGTGAGCCGTCACCTGATGGTTCGTACGCGGGCAGTTCCTCGACGACGAAGTCCTCGGGTTGCACCTTGTAGAGGCCGTGGAAGAACCCGGCGGAACAGCCCCGCGGCACGGGGCGCATAGGTTTCACGCTTAGCCCTTTTTGGCCTTCGCCTTCGGCTTGGCCTTCTTCTTGTCGGCCTTCTTGGCCTTGGCGTCCGACTTCTTGTCCGCCTTGGTGGCCACTTCTGCGGCAGAGGCAACAGCGGACGCTACGGCGGCGCCCTTCTTGTCGCCGGCCTTTGCCTCGCCCGCCCTTTCTTCGCCGGCCCTGTCTTCGCCCGCCTTCTCCTGGCCAGCTTTGTAGACGGCAACCGGATCGAGGCCAGTCGCGTAGGCAAGCAATCGCGCCAACTCGTTGCGCATGTTGGAGCGATGCACGATGCGATCGAGTTGGCCCTTTTCGAGCAAGAACTCGGAGCGCTGAAAGCCCTTCGGCAACTCCTTCTTGATCGTGGTCGCGATCACGCGCGGACCAGCGAAACCAATCAGTGCGCCGGGCTCAGCAATGACGAAGTCGCAAACCGACGAGAACGAAGCCGTCACGCCACCCGTGGTCGGGTGTGTCATGACGCTGATCGAGACGCCACCGCTCTTGTGCAAGCGCTGTAGCGCGCCGCAAGTCTTGGCCATCTGCATCAACGACACGGCACCTTCGTGCATGCGGGCGCCGCCCGAGCAAGCAAACAGCACGACCGGTAGCCCCTGCTCTGCGGCCATCTCACAGAGCAAGGCGATCTTGGTGCCAACGACCATGCCCATCGAACCGCCCATGAACTGGAAGTTCATGACGCCGAGTGCACATGGCACGCCCTTGATCGTCGCCTTGCCGGTGACCATCGCATCGCTTTCGCCCGTCTTCTGACGCGATGCGATCAGCTTCTCGCCGTAGGGAATGCGGTCGTTGAACTCGAGCACGTCCTCGGCGCCGAGCTTGATCCACATCTCCTCAAAGGAGCCCTCGTCGGCGGTTAGCGCGATGCGCTCACGGGCCGGCAAGGTGAAGTGGTAATTGCAGGTCTGGCAAACCCGGTTGCGCTGCTCGAACTCCTTGCGGAAGAGCATCGCCCCACAGGATTCGCACTTGATCCAAAGCCCACCGGGCATGTCCTTCTTCTTACCGAATCGGGTCCAAGCCATATCGTTCGCTGCCATTCAAAAGTCTGGGGGCCGAGCACGGCCGAGGCCCCGTAGTAGTCGGAGAGGAGAAGGTGAAGATACCGAGTTGGGTGCGAGTCGACCAGCATCTGCTGGATCGACACGATCATTCAGCCAGAAGTGACTCCGGTATCCGCTCGCCCCGTATCTTGCGCCTGCTCGGCGAGTTGCCGCAGTTCGGCAATGCGGGACGTGCGATCGTCGGCGCCAAACACCGCAGTGCCAGCAACGAATACGTTGGTACCGGCTGCTGCAGCGTCGGCAATCGTGCCGGGTGCGACGCCACCATCCATGGAGATCTCGCCTTGGAAGCCCATGTCGCGCAGCTGCTTCACCTTGGGCAAGACGCTGGTCATGAACTTCTGGCCGCCGAATCCGGCGAACACACTCATGATCAGGACGAGGTCGAGATCCTTTACATAGGGTCGCAGACGCTCGACGGGCGTATCGGGTTGCACCGACAGCCCAGCCTGCTTGCCACGGCTGCGGATGTGCTTCAGCAAGGCACCGACATCGCCATTCTCTTCCACCTCAATGTGGAAGGTCAGCAGGTCCGAGCCCGCGTCCAAGAACGGGTCCGCGTACTGCCACGGGTCCGTGATCATCAGATGGGTATCGAGTGGCTTGGTCGCGCACTTCTTGATCGCATCGACGATGAACGGCCCGAACGTCAAGTTTGGCACGAAGTGCCCATCCATGACGTCGAGATGCAGCCAGTCGCAACCGGCCTGCTCGACGGACTGCACTTCGTCGCGCAGCTTCGTGAAATCGGCCGCAAGCAGGGAGGGCGCAATTCGGACTGGATGCATACGCTCAGTATGCCGCCGCTGCGCCGCCACTGCGATGATCTGCTACCCCGATCCGGGTGCCATCGGGCAAGACTTCGGCCGCAAACACCTGGGCGACACCGCGCCAGTGCTGGTCAAACTTGTGGCCCTTGACGGCCAGCGCCGCGCGCACGTCCTTCGGCAGCGCCAGGTCTTCCCACTGGATCTCGTCCGGCTTCCACTGATGGTGAATACGCGGCGCACGAACCGCCCGTTCGAGCGGCATCTCGTGGTCGACCGCGTTGAGCAGAACCTGCATGACGCCGGTGATGATGCGGCCGCCTCCGGGTGCGCCGATGACGTAGCGCAATTGCCCATCCTTGCAGACGATCGTCGGCGTCATCGACGACAGCATGCGTTTGCCCGGCACGATCGCGTTGGCCTTGCCGCCGACCAGACCAAACTGATTGGGCACGCCCGGCTTGGCCGAGAAGTCGTCCATCTCGTTGTTCCAGAAGAAGCCAGCGCCGTCACACAGCGAGCATGAACCGAACGTCGAATTGATCGTCGTCGTGCAGGAAACCGCGTAGCCATCCTTGTCGATGATCGAGAAATGCGTCGTATCGTCGCTTTCCTTGGCACCAGGAGGCAAACCGGGCGCGACCTCGCTGACCTTGTTGAGGTCGATCGAAGCGCCGAGCTGCTTGGCGTATTCCGCCGAGATCAGCCCAGCCGTCGGCACCTTGTAGAAGTCGGGGTCGCCAAGCCACCGCGAACGGTCGGCATAGGCGCGGCGCATGACCTCGGTCAGCAAGTGGATGTAGTCACTGCTGCCGTAGCTGAGCTTCTTGAGATCGTATGGCGACAGCAGGTTCAACATCTGCAGCATCGCGACGCCACCCGACGATGGCGGCCCCATGCTGATGACTTCGTAGCCGCGGTAGTTGACGCGCAAGGCATCGCGCTCCCGCGGCTCGTAGGCCTTGAGGTCGTCGCGGGTCACGAAGCCACCACCGGCCTGCATGTCGGCCGCGATGAAGTCCGCCGTCTCGCCCTCGTAGAAGCCCTTGAGTCCTTGATCGGCAAAGCGCTGCAGCGTGCCGGCAAGATCCGATTGCACCAGCAGGTCCCCCTGCTTGCGCGGTGCATCGCCGTCGAAGAACACAGCGCGCGACGATGCAAAACGGCCGAGCTGTCGTTGCTTGGCCCGCAACGATCCCGCCAGATGTTCATTGATCGTGAAGCCTTCCTGCGCCAACTGGATCGCCGGCTTGGCGACGTCGGACAGGTTCTTGGTGCCGAACTTCTGCAGCGCGTAGTGCAATCCCGCTGGACTGCCCGGCACGCCCGCCGCGGTCACCGACAGCTGGACCTTGTCGTTGTCGACGCTGCCATCTGGCTTCAAATACATGTCGCGCGTCGCGGACTTCGGTGCCCGTTCGCGGAAGTCGATCGTCGAGACCTGACCATCCGGCCCGCGCAAGACCATGAAGCCTCCGCCACCAAGGTTGCCGGCCTGCGGCAACGTCACCGCCAGCGTCAGTGCCACGGCCACTGCAGCATCGACGGCATTGCCACCCTGACGAAGCACTTCGAGACCTACTGCGGTCGCGTGCGGCTCCTGGGTTACGACGACACCGTGCTTGCCCCTGGCGACCATGTCGTTGGGCAGCGTGTCTCCGATGAGAGCTGATCGATCTGCAGCCGGCCCCTCCAACCCGGGCCCGCGGCCGCCGAGAAGGACCATTGCTGCTACCAAGACCGCCGCGGCACCCAACTTGGTTACCGCGCCACGTTGGACGCGGGCCAGCATTACTTGCTGACGCTCCCGCCCGAACCGGCTTCTTCTTCGCCACCAAGACCTTCGCCGAGCTTGACGCCCTGGCCGAGCAAGTAGTCCATAACGCGCTGGAGCTCCTCTTCTTCGCCTTCGAGTTCGAGAGCAATGAAGCCCCCTTCATCGGACACCGACGCACCCCGGATGTTCACAACAACATCGAAGGAGCGGTTGATCTGGTACAGCAAGGGTTCGCGAACGAGATCCTGGCTGAACTCGAAATGAATGTTCTTCTTAGTCTTCACGGCTGAATTACGGCCCTCGGCTGAGGGCGGCGAAACAGCATAACGACTGAGCACCGTACAGAGGCACCATTCTCTGAAGCTGCTGACGATTGCCTCTTGCGCCCGGCAGCTAGGTGGCTAACTTGCTGCCCCACGGTCGCGTAGCCAAGTGGTTAGGCAACGGATTGCAAATCCGTCTACGGCGGTTCGATTCCGCCCGCGACCTCCATTTCCCCTGCCGAGCATTAGCTCGCTGGCAACCGCCCCCTTCTTGGCCTCTCGCGGTTGCGTGTGCCAACCCCAACGCCACGGCAGGCTGGGGGCTCTACCGCGGAGCATGCTTTCGAAGCGTGCGTGCTTAGCAAGTGTGCGGGGTGACCTTCCCCGGTTTGGTGGACGGTCGAGTTACGCGGCCATCATAGCCGCACGTTGATGGTAAAGAGCTTCGAACTCGGCGGGGCTGATGTTGCCGATCGTCGAGTGGCGGCGCTCGCGGTTGTAGAAGAGCTCGATGTAGTCCTCGATCGCGACTCGTGCGTCCTCTTTGGTCGCAGGGATCGGCAAGTCGAAGAAGAGCTCGGTCTTCGCGGAGCCGTTGAAGCTCTCCGCGACGGCGTTAGCGTGGCAGTTGCCTGCTCGACTCATGGACGAGGTGATCCCGCTCCTTCTTAGAAGCTTCTGGTACACACCGCTGGTGTACTGGCATCCTCGATCTGAGTGATGGATCAGATCGCCATCGAACTCTCGATTGCCAATCGCCATCTCCAGCGCCGCAAGTGGCAGCTCCGTGCGCAAGTGGTCGGCCATCGACCAGCCGACGACGCGTCGAGAAAACAGGTCGATGATCACGGCTAGGTACAGCCATCCTTCGCGGGTCTGAATGTACGTGATGTCACCGACCCAGGCCTTGTTCGGGGCGTTCGTGGAGAACTCCCTGTTCAGGATGTTCTCGGCGACTGCATCGGATTCGTCTCGGACCGTCGTCGTGCATCGACGGCGCGGAAACCGCGCCACGATGCCGTTCTCGCGCATTATGCGCTCGACGCGTTTATGGCCGACTACTTCGCCACACGCGACAAGTTCGTGATGAATGCGCGGGCTTCCGTACGTCATGCGGCTCTTGCTGTGAACGTCACGGATCTGGTCGGCCAGGCTGCGGTCACGCTTTGCCCGATCGGACGGTGGCCGCTTCAACCACGCATAGAAGCCACTGCAGGACACTGCTAGGCAACGGCACATCAGCGCCACTGGATAGCTTGCGCGCTCCGCCACGATCACTTCGAACGCCTCTCGGTGATCGTGTCCTCGGCGAAGTACGCGGCCGCTTTTTTTAGGAAGGATCGTTCCTGTTCCAGGATCCGGACTTCACGCCGAAGGCGCTGCAGTTCTTCGCGCTCGTCTGTCGTGAGCTTGCCAGGCATGCCGCCAGCCTCGTCGATCGCCGCCTGCTTCACCCAATTGGTCAGGCTTGATTCTGTCAGGTCGAGATCGCGCGCAGCCTTGGCCACACTGCCCAGCTCTTTGGCCAAGCGCACTGCCTGCGCTTTCTGCTCTGCCGTGAATGTTCGTCGTTTGCGTTTGGACATCTGATTCCTGTTGGGCACCACTGTGCCCGTTCGGGTTGTGTCCATCAAACCGGGGGAAGGTCAGGGAGAGGGACTCGAACCCGCCCCCTTCCTGGCAACTCGCCGTAGCTGCGCGCCAACCGCTGCGCCATGGCTGGCTGGGGGCTCTACCGCAGAGCATGCCTTCGAAAGCCTGCGTGCTTAGCAAGTGTGCGGGGAGAGGGACTCGAACCCGCCCCCTTCTTGGCTTCTCGCGGTTCCGTGTGCCAACCCCAACGCCACGGCAGGCTGGGGGCTCTACCGCGGAGCATGCTTTCGAAGCGTGCGTGCGTAATTAGTGTGCGGGGAGAGGGACTCGAACCCGCCCCCTTCCTGGCCTCTCGCCGTAGCTGTGTGCCAACCGCAGCGCCACGGCGGGCTGGGGGCTCTACCGCGGAGCATGCTTTTGAAGCGTGCGTGTGTGATTAGTGTGCGGGGAGAGGGACTCGAACCCGCCCCCTTCTTGGCTTCTCGCGGTTGCGTGTGCCAACCCCAACGCCACGGCGGGCTGGGGGCTCTAACGCGGAGCATGCTTTTGAAGCGTGCGTGTGTGATTAGTGTGCGGGGAGAGGGACT
>CAXBFC010000359.1:0-8825 GCA_963974725.1 uncultured bacterium
CGGGGTTCGGAACGAACTCGACCGTGATGTTGCCGGGCTGCCGAGCGGGCTTGCCGGGCTCGCGTGACACCGGTCGCCAGTCAGAAACTGCAGCCGCCGCGATCAGCACGTCACATGTCGCGAATACGTCTTCGGCGGCGGTCTGCATCTGCAACGCCGACGTAACCGACACAACCTTGACACCTACCGGTGGCGTCAATTCGACGGGGCCGAGAACGAGTGTTGCTTGATGCCCTGCTGCCATCGCAGCTTCGGCCAAGGCACACCCCATGCGGCCCGAACTCGCGTTGCTCAGGAATCGCACATCGTCAAGATGTTCACGGGTTGGACCCGCGGTGATCAGGATGCTTACCATGCCCCCGCTGCTTGTATGGCCCGCCCGGACCAGTTCGCAACGCGTCCTATCGTAGTAACACTCGCGGGCGAGAGGAGAAAAAACAGTTGAGGAGTCCTAGGACAGTCGTCGTAAGTTGGTCTCCCCGTTTTGCGCCTCACATTGTTGAACCACCGTTTTCTACTTCTGATCGCCGCCGCCACGCTCCCAGCGTGCTACACAGCCCAAGGCAACCGCGCCTGGGCCGACCGCGCGGTTTACAGCGTGCTCGACAAGGCCAACGAACAGGTCCTTGGCGAACAGCGTGAGTTCGTCGTCGAGCGAGCGATCGACACGCTGCGCAAGCGACTTATGACCACGCGGGAGCCGGTGACCCTGAGTCTGGTCCAGGCGCTGGATGTCGCCGCGGAAAACAGCCGCGAGTTCCAGCGCCAAAAGGAGAGTCTCTACCTCTCCGCGCTGGGTCTGACCACAACCCTGAACGACTTCCGGGTTCGGTTTGGCGGCGGCGGCACTGCCACCGCGGACGGCACCAGCGACACCAGCGCCGATGTCTCGCTAACCGACGACCTGAGCGCCTCGGCCTCGTCCGTGGTCGGCACGCAGGTGGTCACGAACTTCGTGCAAACGTTCATGCGCTCGGTGATCAACGGCGGCCAGTTTGATGGCAGCTCGATCCTGAACATGACGATCACGCAGCCGCTGCTGCGAGGTGCTGGCCGTCACATCGCGCGCGAACCGCTGACGCAGGCCGAGCGCAACGTCATCTACGCCATCCGCGATTTCGAGCGCTTCCGTTCGCAGTTTGCGATCGACCTGGTCGCCGACTACTGGAACGTCGCCCAGCAGATGTCCGACTTGAACAACGTCGAGGCCAACTACAACAGTCTGAAGCTATCGCGCCTGCAGATCGAGGAACTCTACAACGCCGGCCGGAAGACGATCGTCGACCTCGGCCGCGCCCAGCAAAGTGAGTACAGCGCCGACGCGCAGCAGGTCAACTCCAAGAACCGCCTGCAGACGACACTCGACTCGTTCAAGCTGACGCTCGGCCTGCCAGTCACGGCGCCGATCACCCTCGATGCCGGGGAGCTCACCAAGTTGGTGGACCAAGGTGTCGCGCCGGTCGAGTTGACCGAGCAAGAAGCAGTGCGCCTGGCACTGAGTCGCCGCTTCGACTACCAGACCAACGTCGACGAAGTCGAAGACGTCGGCCGCCGCGTCATCATCGCGGAGAACGCGCTCAATTTCGGCCTCGACTTCACCGCTGCGATCAGCGTGCCGGCGCAACAAGGCTCGGGCCTCGACTTGGACTGGTCCAAGATCAACTGGTCCGCCGGTGTCGATCTCAACCTGTTCCTCGACCGCATCCCGTTGCGCAACGCCTACCGCAGCCAGCTGATCACCTTCGATCAAACGCTGCGTGCGCGCGAACAAGCCGAGGACCAACTGACAGCCAACGTGCGCCGATCGCTGCGCGACATCCAAGCCGCACTCGACACGTTCCGCATCCAAACCGTCGCCGTCGACCTCGCCGGCCAACGTGTCGATTCAACAACCGAACTCTACAATGCTGGTCGCGCGCAAGCGCTCGACAAGCTCGACGCACAGGACTCGTTCCTGAGCGCCCAACTCAACCGCAACGCTGCGATCGTCGACTACGCGATCGCGCGCCTGCAACTCATGAACAATCTCGAATCCATTCGCCTGCAGCCGCAGGGATTGCGTTTCGACATGACCCTGCCGATGCCCTCGTCGGCCGCGGAGTAAGTCTCCAAGGCAACCCAATGAACAGTCGTCCAAACTACTCGAGTGCCGCTCTACTGCTTGCCAGTGTCGCAGCATTGACCGCCTGCCAGGCAGATCAGGCCCAGACCAACTCCACGGTCAACACCTACACCGTCAGCCGCGAAGACCTACCAATCAACGTCAAGGAAGGCGGCGAACTCATTGCCGTCAAAGAGACGGTCGTTCGTTCGCTGATTGAAGGCAACGCGACGATCCTCAGCCTGATTCCAGAAGGCACTCTAGTGAAGCCCGGCGACAAGCTGGTCGAACTCGATGTCAGCAGTCTGGTCGACATGCGCGCCAACCAAGAGATCTCCGTCGAGAAGGCACGCAACGCGATGGAGCAAGCGAAGACTGCTGGCAACATCCTGGAGAAGGAGCTGATCACCAAGCAGAACACCGCCGAGTCGCAACGCCAAATCGCGTCGATGGAGCTCGAAAAGCTGCTCGGCGCCAATGACGGCTCGGGCTCCGAAGGCCGCAACGCCGACATGGTGACGCTCTTGCAGGCACTGGTCACGGCCCCAGAAGAGCCAGAACAGCCCGCTGCCGAGCGCAGCAAGCAACTCGTTGCCCAAGTGCACCCGCAAAACTACGCCGGCCTGGTCGACAAGGTCAAGGCGCTGCTCAAGGTCGAAGGCGAAGAGGGGGATCCGCTGAAGCGCGACATGGGCGAGATGGCCAACAAGATCCTGCAGCAGGCCGACCAGATTCGCCTCGCGATGGCCGACCTCAAGGTCAAGGAAGACACCGCATCGCACAGCCGCAGTCTGGCCGCCAAGCAGTTCATCACGCGCAACGAACTGGAGCGCGACGAGCTCTCCTACCAACAAGCTGCGTCGAAGGTCACGATCGCGTGGAACGACCTCGAACTACTGATCAACTACACGCTGCGCAGCAGCAAGATCGAACTGAAGCAGAATCTCGCCAACGCTGAGCTCGAAGTCGAGCGGGTCACCGCGTCGAACAACGCCGAGCGCAGCAACTCGCTGTTTGATGTCGAGGCCAAGCAGAAGGAATGGGAAGTCGCCACCGAGCGCCTGCAGAACCTGGAGAAGCAGATCGGCAACTCGATCATCTACTCACCGGGCAGCGGCCTGGTCGTCTACTCAAAAGTCTCGCGCGGTCGCGGTGACAGCGAGCCAGTCGAAGAGGGCACGAGCGTTCGCGAGCGCCAGAGCATCATCATCATCCCGGACAACTCCGAGCTGATGTGTGAGATCAAGGTGCAAGAAGCCATGATCGACAAGGTGCGCGTCGGCCTGCCGGCCCACATCAGCGCCGAAGTTCGCCCCAACGACGTGCTGACCGGCCGGGTCAGCTACGTCGCACCGGTCGCCGACTCGGCCAGCCGCTGGGGTGGCAACGACAAGAAGGTCTACACGACCAAGGTCGTGCTCGATGGCATCAACAACGATGACGCGCTGAAGGCAGGCATGAAGGCCTCGGCGACGATCGTCGTCGAAACGATCAAGAGCGTGCTGACCGCGCCGATCCAAGCGGTTCGCCGCGACCGTTCGGTCAACTACGTCTGGAAACGCACGGAGTCGGGTCCCGTCGCCGTTGAGGTTCAAATTGGCGCCAACAACCAGGAAAAGGTCGAGATCCTCAGCGGCCTGGTAGAGGGCGACGTCATCTTCCGCACGCCACCGGGTGGCCAAGCCGACCCGAAGTTTGACCAACCGGCACTGCCGGAAGTGCGCTCGCCCATCCCGGCCACTGGTGGCACGGACACGATTCCAGGCAATCGCGTTGGCGCCGCAGCCGACGCGACCGACGATGGCAAAGGTGAACGCAAGAAGCGCAGCAGTGGCGGTCGCAAGAAGTACACGGAGATGAGCGCCGAGGAGCTCGCCGAGCAGAAGACCTCGCTACTAAGCATGGCCGAACGGTTTGGTGCGCGCCTGGAACCAGCACAACTCGACAAGATGAATGTCGCCATCGGGGACATCATCAAGGCGATCGATGCCAACGAGCCAGAAAAGGCCCAAACGCTTCGCGACAGTATGATGAAGCAGATAATGGGCGGCGCGCGACGCACCGGTGGCAATCGCGAAGGCGGCGGACGTCAGGGTGGCGGACGGGACGGCGGCAACCGGCGCGGCGGAGAATAAGACACGTGTCCGAAAGGGAAACCAGCAGCGATGACATCATCGCTGAGTTCGTCGATGTGCACCGTCACTACCAAATGGGTGACAACCTGGTTCGCGCGCTCAACGGCGTGTCGATGCAGGTGCGTCGTAGTGACTACGTAACCATCATGGGCCGTTCCGGGTCCGGCAAGAGCACGATGCTCAACCTGCTGGGTTGCCTCGACCGCCCCACCAGCGGCGAGTACCGCGTTGGTGGTCGTGATGTCAGCAAACTCAGCGACGACGACCTGTCCGATGTGCGCGGCACCGAGATCGGCTTCATCTTCCAGTCCTTCAACCTGATTCCGCAATTGACGGTGCTCGAGAACCTCGAAGTGCCGCTGTTCTATCAAGGCAAGGTCGGCCCCGAATCGCGCAAGAAGGCCGAGTATCTCGCCGATCGCGTCGGCCTAGGCCAACGCCTAGAACACCGCCCACTCGAATTGTCTGGTGGCCAGCAGCAACGTGTCGCGATCGCGCGCGCGCTGATGAACGACCCACTGTTCTTGCTGGCCGACGAAGCAACAGGCAACCTCGACAGCAACACCGAGGCAGAGATCCTCAACCTGTTCGATGACTTGCGCGCCAAGGACGGCATCACCATCGTGATGGTCACCCACAACCCAACCGTTGCGGTGCGCGCCGACCGCACGCTGTGGCTCAAGGACGGCGAAGTCGAGAAACTGGTCGAGAACCCGGCCAGGCAACTAGCTGCCGCGGCCAGTTCGCCGGCATCAGATGACGGCAGCGAGACGCCGGCAGAAGGAGCGCAAGAATGATTCGCGACAGCTGGCGCATCGTGCGCCTCGGCCTGAAGAGCCTGTTGCTGCACAAACTGCGCAGCACGCTGACGACGGCCGGCATCCTGTTCGGCGTCGCGTCGGTCATTGCCATGCTCGCAGTCGGCGAAGGCGCCAAGCGCGACGCGCTCGAACGCTTCAAGGACATGGGCGTCACCAACCTGATCGCCCGCAGCAAGAAGCCCGCCGAAACCCAATCCAGCAGCTCCCAGAGCACTTGGTCGGCACTGGCCTATGGCCTGCTGTATCAAGAAGCCGACCTGATCGAGGCCTCGCTTCCCGGATCCGACGTCGCACGCATCCGCGAGGTCAAGAGACCGATGATGCGCGGCGAGTACTTCCACACGTCGATCATCGTCGGCACCGAACCTTCGTTCCTCAAGATCACCAACATGAAGGTGCGCGAAGGCCGTTGGCTAACCGACACCGACGACGAGCGCCTGCAGAACGTCTGCGTGCTGGGCGAAACCCTGTCGCGCCTACTGTTCCCATTGGAGAACCCAATGGACCACACCGTGCTGGTCGGCGGTGGCGACCGCTTCCGCGTCGTCGGCATCCTTGAAGAACAAGGCCGCACGGCTGGCGCGGGCAGCACCCCGTACGACGAATGCATGTTCGTTCCGATGATGACGGCTCGCCGCCGCTTCGGGGAACAAAACACCACGATGACCGGGGGCTCATTCTCACGCGAGCTCGTCGAACTCAATGAGGTCAAGGTCAAGATGCCGGAGTCGGAGCAAGTCGAAGCCGGCGCCCGCATCCTGCGAGACCTGCTCCGACTCAAGCTCAACAACGACGTGGTCGTGACGGTGCCCCTCGAACTGCTGAAGCAGGAAGAGGAGAGCAAGCGCATGTTCAACATCGTACTCGCAGTTATCGCCTCCATCAGCTTGCTGGTCGGCGGCATCGGCATCATGAACGTGATGCTGGCAACGGTGACCGAACGCACGCGCGAAATCGGCATTCGCCGCGCTCTCGGAGCCAAGAAGAAGCACATCATCCAGCAGTTCCTGGTCGAAGCGGGTGTGCTCTCCGCGCTCGGCGGCGTCGTCGGCGTCATCATCGGCATCATCCTGCCGACGGTGATCACCCAGGTGTTCCAGCAGCGCACCGACGTCATGCCGCAACACGTGGCGCTGGCGTTTGGCATCTCTGCCGCGGTTGGCGTTGGCTTCGGGATCTACCCGGCCTGGCGTGCAGCGAACATGGACCCCGTCGACGCACTGCGTCACGAGTAGGCTGACACGAGTAGCGCGTCACGCATAGCGGGGCGTGAAATAGCGGTGTAGGGCCGCTCGCGGCGGCCTCAGGTCGCCGCCAACACTTGCTTTGCAAGCCCAGCCAATTCGACTGGCGCGGCACCGCTCGCAACCACGGCATCGATCCCGGCGCCCCCCTGGCCGTAGGCAACGGCGGCTAAACGCACGATCGTGATCACGGCGAGCGGCCCCGCGGAATCGGTGCTTGCGACCAAGCCATCGCGCCAGCGGCGAGCGATCAACGCGCTGCGCAACCAGAAGTCCTCGTTGCCGCGATCCAGCAACCACCCGAACGCGGCGCGCCCAGGCGATGTAGCATCGAGGATCACGCCGAGATCGTGCAACAACGCAGCTGCGCCAAGGTCCGCCAACTGCTCCACCGGCCAGCCAGCGCGGCGCGCGAACACGACCGCAAGAACCGCAACCGCGGTGCTGCGGCGCAACAGATCTTCATCCTGCTGCAACAACATCAACGGTTCCAAGCCGCCATCGACCTGCAACAACCGATCGACGACTCCTTGGATCACCAGCTTGGCCGTCGTTGCATCCACTCCGACAATCGCCGGCAGGCCGGCGATCAGCCGATGCTGCAAGAACACCGATCGCAACTGTGAGTCCGACGACTCGACCCCCGGTTTCGGACGAGCCTGCGGCGCCATGACGTCCGGCGAGCTCGACTCGCAACGCAGCTGCACCTCGATGCCAGCCGGCCAGACCTCGGGAGTTGTCACGCGAACAACATGCTTCGCCCATTCGGCAAGATCCAGCGCGCGCACGTCCGCGGAGAACTCGACTTGAGCAATCGCGGCATCCCGCAAGAACCTGAGCAGTCCGTGGGTCGCAGCAAAAGTGTCGGCGCCACTGACAGCCGGGAAACCATCAATGACCAATAGCGAGTCCGTTACCTCAAGCGTCAACCGGCCTTCTTCACGACCGTGATCAGTCACCGATTCTTCGGCGCCTAGAGCTGCCTGCTGCTGCTCTTTTGGACTGCCGGCGCGACACGCCTCCAGCAGGGACCACAGCGAAACGACTGCCAGTTGCATCGGCGTAATTGGGGCGATGCTCGCCGATCAAGGCGAACTCTCAGCCGGAGAGGATCAGGCCTGCTGTTGGCCGACGTGCTTCTCGACGAGTTCGATCAGTTCGTCAGGTTCGAATGGCTTGCGGAAGTAGTCTGCAGCCCCCATTTCGGCGCTCTTCTGGTGGCCACGCGAGTGCTCGCGAGCCGTGAAGATAACCACCGGAACGCCCGAGGTTGCACTGTCGCGCTTCAAGCGGGTCAGCGTCTCCCAGCCATCGATGCCCGGCATCATGATGTCCAGCAGGATCAGGTCAGGCGCCTGCGTCCGTGCCTGGGTGATCCCTGCCTCACCGTTGGTCGCCGATTCAACACGGAAGCCGGCGGCCTCGAGCACCATCTGGGTAGAGACGATGATCAGCTTTTCGTCTTCAATGATCAGGACGGTTCTTTGCATCTGAGGAGCCTCGGTCAATCTGTCGCGGTTTCCGATACCACCCCAGCATGCTCGGGCTGGTAGATCGGAAGCATGAAGGAGAAATCGGCTCCTTGGCCTAGCTGACTGGAGACTTCCATCAAGCTTCCGTGGGCTTCGATGATGCCCCGAGCGACGAACAGTCCCAAGCCAGCGCCGCCGTGGTGCCGGGTCAACGGGTCCTCCACCTGGAAGAACTTCTCAAAGATCCGTCGCTGGTAGCGAGGGTCGATGCCAATTCCGTCGTCGCCGACGCTAAACCGCAGACCATCGCCAACGGCCGTCACCGCGACTCGCACCCGCCCATCGTCGCGCGCAAACTTGACGGCGTTTTCGATCAACGCCTGGCAGGCACGGCGCAAGTCGGCGCGGTCAGCAAACAACTGGACGCCTTCGACTTCGCACTCGAGTGAAAGCGCGACGCGTCGGTCGCGCGCTGGCTGCTCGAACGGCAGCAGCATGCCGGCAAGGAAGTCGTCCATGGCAACGACCTCTCGGTCTTGCCCATAATCGGCAGATTCGAGGTTGCCGAGGTTGATCAGCTTGTCGATCTGGTGTTCGAGGCGAACAGACTGCTCGCGAATCGACTCACAGACGTTCTCCTGGCGCTCATTGAGTTCGCCAAGCGAACCCTTCGCCATCATGGTCGCGAAGGTCTTGATGCCCGTCAGCGGCGTGCGCAACTCGTGCGCGACGATCGACAGGTATTGGTTCTTGAGCTGGTCGGTCTTGAACTCCGCGGTGATATCGCGAAGCACCGTCAACGTGCCGGCCGGATGACCGCGGTAGTCGTGCACGCAACTTGTCATGCACTTGATGTAGAGCAGGTCCTGTTCACTGTCGTGGACCTCGACCGTGCGGAAGACTTCCTTCTGGTCGGCAAGACTGGCGTGGTCTTCGACCAAGGCATCGAGCAACTCGTGCTGGCCCTGCATGATGCTGATCGGCTTACCGATCGCCACGAAGGACTTCATGCCCAACAGGTCCTCAGCAACCGGGTTCATCAACGTGACGTT
>CAXBFC010000360.1:0-8814 GCA_963974725.1 uncultured bacterium
CTACCCGGAACCTACAACTTCGACGCACTGGTCAACGGCAACCCCGTCTTGTCGCGCACCGACACCGTCGCGCGCGGTGATGATGTCACGATCGTTGCGCACCTCGACGGCTCCGCCAACCCGCTGCTTTCAGCGTTCGGCAACGACACCTCGCTGATCAATACGGGCAACGCTCGCGTCACCGTGCGGCACCTCGCGGCAGCCCCGACGGTCGATGTCGTCGTCGAAAACGTTGGCAACCCGCTGGCCACGATCCCGGGCCTGAGTAACGGCAACGAAGCCATCGCCTTGGTGCCGCTGGGCAATCTCTCGGTCAGTCTTGCTGCCGGCGGCAATACCGTATTCGGTCCTGTCAACTTCCGCCCGGTCGACCACGTGTCCTACCAATTCCTCGCGTTGGGCGACTTCGCTGGTGGCACCTTCACCGTAGAACTTGTGCAGCGCGACCTGACGCCTGCAGTGCCGGGCGAGATCACAACCCAGACCGGTGGTTGGAGCTGTGGTCCGGCGATCGCGGCAGAGCCTGCGACGTTTGACTACGGCCAACCTTGGTCCTTGGTTGCGACCAATGCCGATCCCGGTGCCATGGCTATTATCAACTTCGGCGACAGCATCACGTCGCTGCAAGGCGTCGCACTTCCGATTGATCTCGCCACCTTTGGTGCCCCGAGCTGCTTCTTGAACATCAACCTGATCTCCTCAATCGGTGCGATGGCGGATGCGCAAGGCCGCGTCGAAGTGCCGTTCCTGATCCCTGGCTCGTTGTTCGGCCAACTACAGTCGAGTTACTTCCAGATCGGCACGTCGACTGGGGCAAACGGACTCGGCTTCGCAACCAGCGAATACCTCGAGATCTTCTAGTCCTGTAGTTGCGCAGGTTGCGTGGCGTAGCCTGCGTTGGTAGCGGTGGTCGTGAATGGCGGCCACCGCTTTTTTTGTGTACTCATCGAACTCGTCTTCTCGAGCAGCAAGAGTGCACAGCACAAGAACTCAGTGTGTGGCCATCAAGCAACGTGGCGGCCTCGGCCCGGCGTGCAAGTGGCGCCCGCACGTTGGCGGTCGTGTTCACGCAACTAGAATACGCAGCGCAGTGACGGCTCGAACGGTCCAAGCAACGGTGCGGATCCAGTTGCTTCTGACCAAGTGCTGGATGAGGGGCAACGTTCTTGCCTAGCTCAAGTCGACGATGGCACGGCACCCACGACAATGCCGTCGCGAGCCAGATCACAGCAAGCAAGGCAAGCCTAGGTAGCGCAACCGCGCGGTAGCCTCGGAAGTCGACCAGACCGCACGAAGCGCCGCGGTCTCGCGTTCGATCAAGGTCAATGGGCGACCACGATCACCATCCCTATGCACGTTCCGGGCAGCATAGCCACGGATGTCAGGTGACTGGACGTCGGCGAACAGCGGGTAGTCGACGACTTGCACGAACCAGATCAAGCCAGCTATCGCGCAAGTGGCCGCCGCGTCTGTCTCAAGATGCAAAATGCAAACGAGCCAATCCATATGCGCTATCGAGCGCGCCAGGCCAGCTCATTGTCGATGATGGCGCGGGCTTGGAGGTCGTCCTCATCCCGTCACTCGAAGTCTGTTCCCGTCCGGTCGGCAAATTGGCTGCGCAACTCTCGTAGCTTGGCCTTCAGTTGGACCACGGTCTGCGCCTCGGCAGGGTTCTGGTAGCGATTGCTCAGCTCGTGTGGATCGGACACGAGATCGAAGAACTCCCACTGCGCCAGATCGTAGTAGTAGATCAGTTTGTAGCGACTGGTGCGCACTCCGTAGTGCCTGGCCACCAGGTGCGAAGTGCGATTCTCCGGCTCGATCATCTGATAGTGGTAGTAGATCGCATCGCGCCATGTCGGCGGTTGCTTGCCCTGGAGCAGCGGCAACAGACTTTTCCCGTGCATCGACTCAGGTACCGGCACCTCGCCGGCGGCTAAGAACGTCGGGGCCAAGTCGATGTTCTGCACCAATTCGTCGCAGGTGCTACCGGGCTTGGTGACGCCTGGCCACTGGATGATCAGGGGCGTGCGCAAGGATTCTTCGTACATCCAACGCTTGTCGTACCAGCCATGGTCGCCGAGGAAGAAGCCCTGGTCGGAGGTGTAGATTACGATGGTGTTGTCGGCGAGGCCGTGCTGTTTGAGGTAGCGCCGTACCGTGCCGACGCTGTCGTCGACACCGGCGACGCTGCGCAGGTAGTTCTTGATGTAGCGCTGGTAGTTCCATCGCGTGCGGGCCGCACCGGTCAATCCTGCTTTGGCGAAGGCGGCATTCTTGGGGTCGAAGGCGGCTTGCCATGCTTTGAGCTGGGGAGCCGACATTGCCTTGAGCTGGTTCTTCGCGGCTCCATCCAAGATGCCCTCGCCGGTGACCGGCAGTTTGAGGTCATAGGCTGGGAACAGATCCCGGGAGACGCGCATCTGCGCGGTTTTGGCGCCATCGTTGCGACCAGTGTAATCGTCGAACAGACCAACCGGCTCGTCGATCGTTACATCATCGTAGAGAGTGAGATGTCGGGTGGCGGGGCTCCAGGTGCGGTGCGCCGCCGAGTGGGAAATCCAGACCATGAAGGGCTTGGCCGGGTCCTTGCGCTTGCCGATCCAGTCCAACGAGCGGCGGGTGATCACGTCGGTCACGTGCCCCTTGCTGGACTCCATACCGTGCTCGGTCTGGAACTTAGAATTGTAGTAGCCGCCTCGTTTCAGGGCCCAATGGTCGAAACCATTTGGCGCCGTGGTCAGGTGCCACTTGCCTACCACAGCGGTGTCATACCCCTTCGCCTGGAGCGCCTTGGCAAAGGTCGGCAACTCATCGTTGAACACCGCGCGGTTACTGGTCTGACCATTGGCGTGAGAATGCAGGCCACTCAACAGACATGCGCGTGATGGCCCACAGATCGAGTTGGCGACGAAGCTCTGGGTGAAGCGCATTCCATCGCGCGCCAGTCGGTCGATGTGCGGCGTGCGGTTCATCTTCGAGCCGTAGGCGCTGACCGCATGTTGGGCATGGTCATCGCTGAAGATGATGACAATGTTGGGCATCTGCGACTTGGGCTGCGGCGATTCGAGGTTCGGGATCGTGCCATTGAGTCGGCCGAGCTCCCGGGCGAAGCGCTGGCCAATCTCGCGGCAAGCGGGCAGACCAAAGTGCACGTCGCCCGGACGACTCGGGTTGCTCGGCATTTCGATGTTCGAAGTGACGACCAAGCTGGTCCGCGGATCCGCTTCGGCCAGCGCGGCCATCCCTGCATTGATCACCCTTGCCCCGACAGTCAGTGGCCGGATCTCGCCGCAGATGATTTGCAGGTCTTGCCCAAGGTCCTGACGGAACCGCCAGAACAGGTTCTGCAAGGCCTTCTGGTGGCCCGAGGCTAATGCGGGTGAGGCATCGCTTTCGCCTTGGTGCCAGAACAGTCCCTTCATCCGCCAGGAGAGTTGATGGTCCTGTGCGGCTGACTGCCGGGCATGGGCGATGTAGGACTGAAACTTCGGATAGAGGCCGCCGTCGAACAGCTCGCCGTCGGCCGGCGCGGCGCCCGGAAACCAACTGATCGCGGTCTTCGTGGTGAGGGGGGCGCCACAGCGACAATACTGGATGAAGATGATGTCGCCGGCAGACTGTTCCACCAACCGCAGTGCCAACTCCGTGCCCATCGACCCTGGATGCAAGCCGGTCAGAACCTTGAAGGTAGATCGCACCGGCTCCGAGACGCACTCCATCCCGTAGTAGTAGATCTTGTGCCCGCCGGGAATCGGCTTGTTCCCCTGCGCCAGGGAACTCAGCCGGAAGCCGTTGGACTGACCGGCGACGACATAGACGTCGGTCGGCTTGCCTGCCTGCGCCGCGATCGGGACGACGAACAGCGACAACAGGAGGATGGTCAGGGTGGATCGGGTCATCATCGGTCTCGAGCTTGCACGGGCGAGTGGATTCGGGTCCCGAGATGCTCGCTTCGGAGCGTGCAGCCACGGGCAACGCCAATGGTAGGTTCGTTGTGCTTCGCCAAACAGAGTTAGCTGGGCTCGTGGTCCAACCCGACGGTGCTTTCCTGCGACCTCGACATCCCTGTTCTCGAGGGGGGTGGGGGATGCAGGCAGCGGCTCGGGCTACCCGAATCGAGCCAATCCGCCAGGATCAAGGCCTCGCACACACCGCGGCTGCCAGACAACTGCAGCGTTACCCCAATTGGTCCTCAACCACCCCTGGAACCACCCGGGGTTCGGACCGCCCCGTGTCTGAAGAGTCGGCGATGGCCAATTGGTGGCGGCCGTCGGCGGCCGAGTTCGCGGATCCGTCGTGTTGACCTCGATAGGCATCGGATTACGAGGAGCGGAGTCATCGGGCAGTCCGCGGCAACCTCCAGGCAGACTGTGGAAGCTGGTGGTGGGGTTGCGTGTCTACTGCGTCGGTGGCGTCATGGCTCGTTGCGTTCTTGGCTGGAAGTGGCAAGCTGAACCTTGACCCACTCGGCAATCGAAAGCTGACCCACCACGGATGACCGACTTCGGCAGCGGTGGGGTGGTAGGCGAACAAAGATCCAGCCCGAGCGCTCACACCAGAAGCTGATGGTCGTGCGACGACCGCAGCCTCTGGAGGAGGAATGATCGAAGTGAGTCAGGTTCTCGAATGTAAGCAACTTGCGGGTCAGGAAGTGCCGATCCGCGAAACCAGTCGACGTCTAGACATCTCCCGGAACACGGTGCGCGGCGATATGCGCGGGGCCTCGCTGTTTTTCGCAGAATGCTGTTACGCGAGCCCGGCGCCCCGGCAGTAGGTCTTGACGATGAACCGTGCGCAAGAAAACAAGTGCTTCGCTCGCTTTCAGGAGTCGCGGGATCCGCGGCTCTTGGCGCGAGTCTTTGATGCCACTGCGACCGAGTTGCTGGAGGTTGCGATGCACCTCAGCAAGGGAGACGTAGAGCTCGGACAGGAAGCGCTGCAGGCGACGTTCTTGACCGCCATCGAGAAGGCGGGTCAGTACGACCCCAGCCGCGACGTTAGGCCGTGGCTGTTGGGTATCCTGGCGAACCATGTTCGCAAGGAACGCCGCGCGACGCTGAAGCATCGCGGCCCGGACGCGAGCGAGGTTGGCTTGGTCGCCAAAGACTCACCGGTTGGCGGAGCACAAGCGGCCGAACTTGGCGACGCCACGTTCGCCGCGATGCAGAAGTTGTCATCGCCGTTGCGAGAACCACTCGTGTTGCACTTGCATCATGGGTTGACCGCCACCGAGATTGGGACAGCACTTGGCCGGCAACCGGCAACCGTGCGCGTGCAGATCCAACGTGGCATGCAACGGTTGCGCGAGTTACTGCCAGTTGGTTTTGCAGCCGCTGCGCTCGGAGCCACGTTGGCAACGGGTCCGGTGTTGGCTGCGGTGCGTCGCGAAGTGCTCGCGACCCTGCCGGCAGTTGGAGCGTCGTCGTTACTTGTCTCAGGTTGGAGGATCTACACGATGATTGCTGCAAGTTTGGCTGCCCTTGTGTCCGTACTGTTGTCTTTGCTGGCGACGCCCGACACGGTGTTGCCCCCGGTGAACCGTGCCGCGCTAACGAGCACCGCGCCTTCCAGTGAACAGATTCCTGCGGTTGCTGCGCGCGAGCTGATCGCCGAAAGCTCCGCCAACGAATTCTCGACGGAGCCGCCTCAGCAGCCAATCCCCGGCAATCACGTGCCAGTTGAGTTACAGGTCATCTACGAGAGCGACGGGGCCCAGGCTGTCGACGTGCCGATTGCGATCGAGATTGACGGGGAACAGAGGGTCTGGCGAACAGATGCCAACGGTGTGGCGCGCATGGCCGTTCCGTGGCCAGGCGTGCGCACGGCAGTTGTGCTCGGCACCCAAACAGAACAGCTGTTGATGTGGCCGGCGTTTGCGAGCCGGCCAAACTCGGCCAAGCACCAGTTGGTGATCCCGTCGGGAATGACGGTCGATGTCACGGTCGTCGATGGCAGCGGGGAACCAGTTGCGGATGCCGTGGTCGAAGGGCAACTCGGAAGCCGCGTAGTTCGTCAGTGGTGCGGCCTTGGGCGCACCGATGCGAAGGGCCGTTTTCAGCGCCGGGATGTGGCAACTGCCGGCAACCTGCGTGCATGGTGTGCGGGATACGCGCCCGCCAACTTTATCTACGTAAACGCGAACCCGGGCGACGTGAAGCAGGCCAAGTTCGTGTTGTCTCGGCCGGGTTTGTTGGCGCGCGGCATCGTTCGCGACGAGAGCGGCAGACCGTTGCCGGATGCGCAGCTGGCTGTGGTGCAACTGCAATACGGGCAGGTGCCGCCGCAGTTTCTGCGCACCGACGAACGCGGACAATTCGAGATCACGACGCTTCAAACTGGCACGCACATCTTGGTGGGTCAACATCGTGGCAAGCAGCTGCGGCGCGGCATGGTGCGGTTTGTTCATACCGGCGAAGGCGTGCCCGAAGTTGCGATCCGTCTGACCAAGGGTGCTACGGTGATGGGGCGCCTCTTGGGGGAGGGCTCACTGGGTGGCTGTGGCGTTTGGGCCACTTGTGTCCCGGAGTGCGCCAGTGGCTTGCCGTTTCTCGACCTCCACACCGAGACGGCCGTGGACGGCCGCTTCACGCTAACGGGATTGATCGCAGGTCGCTACGAGTTGCGGGCATCGGATGCGAAGTCGCTGCTGGTCGATATCCGCGAGGGAGAGACCCGCGAGTGGCATCCCAGGCGCATCGAACAGCTGCCGACGGGTGTGCGGCTGCTTGATCACCTTGGCCAACCACTGGTTGGTTGGCGCGTTAGTCTGATTCCTGAAGGTGCGCTCACCGCGACGCGTTCGAAGTTGACGGTTGCCAATGGCGAGCTGATGTATGCCCAAGATGCGCCGTGGTTGTTGCCCGAAGGCACGACCTGTCGCTTTGCAGTCTTCCGCGGGAACGGCACACTCAACAGGAACTGGTTGGCGGCAATGGTGACCCCGCCGCTGCCAGTTGGTTTGGAACATGAGATTCGCGTGCCTGCCTTTGCTGCGAGCAAGCATGAGATCACTGCGACCGTGGTGGACCATGAAGGCAAGCCGATCCCTGGCGCCAAGATCATTCTGGAAGGTGAGCACTGCATCGTCGGGATGGCGGTGAGCAATGACGAAGGCGGGTTCCGATTGGTGGACCAGCCGCCGGGTCGGTTTCAGCCCTACGTGCGCGTCGCAGGTCAGGCTTCATGGAGGCTGTCTGCGATCGACGTTGGCTCTGGCGAAACGCACGATATCGGCCGCATCGTCGTGCCACAGCTTGCGCAACTCACCGCACGCCCATCGACTGGAGCTTCGTTCAAGGGCGGTGCCTTGGTGCTCAGCAATGAGCACGGCGAGACCTTCCGTCTGCGCAAGTATCGCGATGGCTCGTGGCGTTCGGCCAAGATCTACAGTGGTGACTACGAGCTGCGGGGTTGGACCGACGGTGGCCGCGTTGTGCCGCAGAAGGTGGCGTTGTCGCCTGAACACCACAGCATCGAGTTTGTCACGACGCCCAGTGCCACGAGCAACGTGGTCGTCCTGTTGCCGCACGACTTCCGTCGCGACGCGGCCAGCTGGTCTGGCACGATCACTGCGACGCAGAATGGCAAGCTCGTCTTCGAAGACCGGCTCAGGCACTCGTTTCGTGGCGTCTACACCGACCGTCTCGCGTTCGATGTCGGATTGCCTCCTGGCAAGTTGCAGGTGCGAGTGACGACGTTGGGCAAGCGCATCGGCGAAGCATCGGCCAAGATTGCAGCCAACGGGGGTGGCAAGCTCACGATCCAGGTGCAGTAGCAGTGGCGTTCGCTTTGTGGCGACCAACGGTCTGCACCCTCGGCTCGGCGCTCGCGTTCGTCATCGGTGCTTGCGTGCTGGCGCGCTCCGTTGTGCGTCACCGGTAATCCAAGAGTTTGCTCGAGCGGCGCTACCTGGAGCATGCAATCCGAGTCGAGTGTGTCGCTGCCGTGCGCTGCGCTTTGGGACCGGTTGGGCGTCGTAGTTTGCGGCGTGCGAGTTGAGGAGGCCGGGCCAAGTAGCTCAAACGTCGCCGGTGTGGGGGACCTGCTTGGCTTCTTGCGCGAATGCGACGTGACCTTGCCCCGGTTTGATGGACACACCCCGAGCGGTCGAACATGGTGGCCTGTCCCGGTTCGTTAGCTGCAGCGTGTTGCATCCACGCACTTCGGGCCGAAGTCGCCCGCGCTCCGCGGCGAGTTCCTCGAACCGCCGACCGACGTTGCGTGGAGCACCGCACAGTAGGCCGCGAAACTCACCGCGCGATTCCTCGGAGCGTTCAAATACCGCCCGGTTTGAGGCACTCGACGAACACTTCTTCGCTCGCATCATCAACGTCGACCATGAGCACGCGGCCGTGCCAGCGCTGGGCGAGCGTTGCCGGCTTGGGGCGAGTTCGCGGAGTGCTGGTGCGATTGAGATTGGTTGCCACGGATCCCAACTGCGACGTCCGCCACGATTTCCCCCACAGTTTCTCTCGGACCTGCATAATGAGGTGCTTGCACGCCGCACGCCCCGATCAGTCTGCGCGGTGAGGATCCCACAAACCCACACACGCTATCTATGCCATTGCTCTTGCCACTCACCGTTCTGCTACTGGGTCTGACGGTCGCGGCGCAGTCGGGTCGCAGCATGCGCATCCTCGAGCCGGCGGTGATCGGGCAGCAGGCGTCATTTGTGATGCAACATCCTGCGTCGGCTGCAGGGAACGTCTACGTGCTTCTGTCGTGTGCTCCTCCGTTTGCCGGAACGCTCTCGTTGACGGTGCCTGGATTCACGTTTTCGGGGCTAGCAAGAGTTGACCCAGTGACGTCCTT
>CAXBFC010000361.1:0-8800 GCA_963974725.1 uncultured bacterium
CCGAACGAGGCGATTCGCATCGGGGCCTGGGTTCCTGGCGGTGGCGTCGCAACGCTACGCATCAAGCCTCCCAGCAGTGCCGACGACGCGCAGATCAACCCGCTGATCATCAAACTCTCACCGACCTACACCGTGCAAGGCGTCGTCGTCGACGCCGTCGGCAAGCCGATTGCGAACGCGACGGTCTACCAGTGGGATCGCGCCAAAACCGACGACCGCAACTTGGCGGAGATGACCTTTTTGGGCCGAGCGACCAGCGCACCGACCGGCAGCGACGGCCGGTTCTCGCTGACCTTGCCGCTTGCCGACGTTACCTTTGCAGTGCGGGCGTTTGCGCGCATCGACGGCAAGCTGCACAACTCCACCGAAGTCCTGATTGCGCCCGATGCTCCCGACAACGATCGTCTCCGCATCGAACTCTCACCGCACAAGTAGCTGGCCATGATTACCTGGACACAGGTCACCACCCTCGCCCTGCGACTGCCCGGCGTCGAGCTGTCTACTTCGTATCGACGACCATCGGTCAAAGTCCGCAAGAAGATGTTTGCGTGCTGTGGCAAGCAAGACGACCACTTCGTCTTGCTGCTGTCGATCGATGAGAAGCACGCGTTGCTCGAGAATCATCCGACGATGTTCTTCCAAACCCCGCACTACGAGAGGTCGGGCGCCGTGTTGGTTGGCTACGAAACCGCCGACCAGGACTTGGTCGAAGTGCTGCTGCAGCGAGCGTGGCAGCAACGCGCATCAACTGCGCAACGCGCCCAGTTCGAGTTGGACTAGCGCGGGCGCGTTGGTTGCCCACGGGACTGACTACGACTCCTTGCCGAAGCCAAGCAAGCGACGCGTCAGGTCGCCGCCCACTTCGAGCAACTCCCTGATCGCATGATCAAAGTGGCGCTGCTCCAACCGGATGCTGCCACCTTCCTGCGACGACGCGAGCGCCGCCCGGCGCACCAATTCACGAATGAAGGTCGCACTTGCTCCGGCGGTGCGCTGCACCCAGTCCTCGAAGTCCGGCACCGCGACCGTCACCCGCGAACAGAACAGTTCGAAGATGCGGCGGCGACAGTCGGCATCGGGCAGCGGGATCTCGACGGCTAGATCGACGCGGCCCGGCCGTTCTCGCAGGGCCTTCTCAAGAACGTCGACTCGGTTGGTGGTCAGGATGAACTGGATATCTGCGTCCACCTCGAGCCCATCCATGGCATGCAACAGATCGTGCAGTTGGCCCGAAGACGCGTTGGTCTCGCGGTCTTCGGCGATCAAGTCGACGTCTTCCATGATGACCATCGCAGGCTGCAGGCGACGCGCGACCGCACATGCATCCGCCATCGACGCGAACTGCTGCCCATACAACAAGATCACCGTGCGGCCCTCCGCGACGCTGGCCAGATACATGGTCGTCAAGGTCTTGCCAGTTCCTGGCGGACCGAACAAGAGCATACCGCGCTTCAGGTGAAAGCCACTCGACCGCAGTCCGTCCGCGTGCTCGGAAAACTGCACGGTCTGTTGTTCGAGTCGATCCATGATGCCTTCCGGCAGGATGACATCCTCGCGCCGGATCTCGGGCATGCGCGCAAACTCAATCTTCAGGCCTTCCATGAACGTCGCAGTCACGGTCAGAACGTGGCCCTTGTAGACATCGAGGGCGCGCATGCGTTCGCGAAAGTCCGCGAGTAGCGCAACGGCTCGGGCGCGCTCCGCAGCCATCGCTTGCACGGTGACCACCGTCATGGTGCCACGATTCTCCACGGACACGAACATCGCGTGCGCAGACTCGGGCGTCTTGATGAGATGCATCGCCAGACGGGCACACGGCAAGACCTGCTGGTCGTGCAAGTGCACGTTACTGTAGGTCATCGGGCCTTCTTGGGGCACCGACTCGCCGGGGCGATTTGGCGGCGAAACGATGTTGTTGCCGAGGTCGCCGCACATGTTCCGATCCGGCACGATGCCGATCGTGCGCGCCTCGATGCCGTCGCTGGCAACGATTTGCTCAATCGCCAACTGCACGTTCGGCAAGTCGTAGCTCGGATGTTCCTCCGACACCAACGCGAGCGTCGATGGATCGACGCCGAACAAGTCCTGCAGATGCTCGCGCAGCGGACTGACGACGGCGGGAGCCTGAGCACGCATGTCCTCAAGGAACACTCGGAAAGCCGCTGCAAAGTCCTGCGATTCGCTACTCATGTTGCTGCTGCCGGAAGAGGCCACACAAGCTGCATGACCCTGGGCCGAATACTCCGTCGCTACGGGAATCACGCGCTCACCACTGCTCCTCCCCAAAGGCAAGCGAGACCGAAGCAGCAGAGGTGCCAAAGCAGACGAGGCACCAATGCAGCAGAGGCGCTACATGTCGCCGATCGTGCAGGTCAGACCGTTGCTCGAGATCGCGCCCAAACCCAAGAACGAGTTGTTGGGCACACCGAAGACGACGGCTTGCGCGTGGAAGCGGAAGCCGTTGAGCACGCCAAACGAGACGGGCGGAATCGTCAAGACATTCCACGTGTGACTGCCATTGGCACCGACACCGATATCCAGCGTCACGAAGTCCAAGGCAGAATTCAGGAAGCAACCCGTCATGCCAATCGCATCGAGCGGGAGACCCGGAACCGACAGACCGACGATCCCGATGTGGGAAGTGATGCCAGACGGGATGTTGTTGGTCGCAACGTCAAACGCGACCGCGCTCACGCCTTGGATCGGCGCGCCGAGCGGGTCGAGTTGCAGGTCGAGCACGTCAGATCCATAGACCGCGAACGGCGCGGCCGAAATGTCCGTCGCCCCCGGGTCAGCGTACGAGCCCGCGGCTGAGTAGCCGACCAGTTGGGCTTCGGGGTTGGTCGCAGCGATAGCACCAAACTCAATCGCGAAGTCGCCCGTGGCCGTATCGTAGCTGATCTGAAGGTCGTTCGGGTCGGTCGTGCCCCGACCATAGACACCGTCGAAGGTCAGGCGACCAACGGTGCCGGTCTCGTCGTAGTAGACCTGGCCACTGCCAACCGCGTCCGGCTGAAGATCGGTCCAGGCGTAGACGCCGGTCGACGGGTTGTTGAGGAACACCGACACGCTCGGGACGGCACCGGGGTTGTTGCCACTGCCAGTCGCCAACCAACCGTTCGAGCCTGCGTACAATCCAAGTGTGCCGCCGATCGTCGACAGATCGAATTGCGTGTTGTCGCCAAGGCCGAGCAATTCCGCAGAGCCAGGCGGGACCGAGATGCCTTGACCAGCTGCAACCGTGACGTCGTACGACGTGCCATTCCACGTGCCGGTCATGATCATGCCGGCGAGGTCTTGCGCGCCGGGCGCCGACACTTCGTAGAATGAACCGTAGACAAGCCCAGCACCACAACCGGCACCGGTCGAACTAACCGCCGCAACTGCAGGCAACGTGATCGAGAATGGTACGGCAGCCGAGATGTTGGTCGGCCCAGGGTTGATCGAAGTGCCGCCGAGACCGAACCCGATCAGCAGGTCTTCCGGGTTGGCCAGGCCGATCGCGGCCCACTCCATCGCGAAGGTGCCGGTGGCCGTGTCGTATTCGATGCTGAAGGTGTTGAGTCCGGTGCTGCCCCAGCCGTAGACGCCATCGTAGGTGACGGTCGCGACGGTGCCGGACTCGCTGTACCAAATGCCACCACTGCCAGCCGCGTTCGGCTGCAAGTCGGTCCACGAAGTAACGGCCGTGTTCGGGTTGTTCAAGAACAACGAAGGCGTCGGCACCCACTGCGTGCTGTTGCCAGCGCCGGTAGCAAGCCAACCGTTGGAACCGATGAACACGCCAAGTGTGCCGCCAACCGTGGCGGAATCGACGGAGGCGTCATCGCCAATACCGACAAGTTGCGTCGCGCCCGCGGGAACCACCACGCCGGCGCCGGGCGCCAGGGTCATGGTGTAGGTGGTGCCAACGCGCGTGCCAGTGAGGCGCATGCCGAGCAGGTCATTGGTACCCCGAGGTTGCAACTCGTAGAACGAATCTTGGGCGGTCGCGGTTGAGGCGGCCAATGCTGCCAGGGCGAATCCTGCCAGAGTTGGAAGACGGAGGTTCATACAGTCTAGAGTAGTTGAGTTGAGGCTTGGGTTGGCGGCTTGCGGACGCACGCCAACGCAGCCGAGTATTGTAGATGGTCGAGCCCGAATTGTGGGATCCATCACACGAACTTGTTTGGCGGCCCACTGCGCTGCTGCCGCCAAAGCTGCGGAACCGAACCGCGATTACTCTGCACCGGTGTAACGTCTGGCGCCGCCACCAACCGCCGCGCAGCGTTTTCGGCGCGGACCACCCCCCTCCATACCATGGACAGAATCGCACCGAGGAGTGGCAACGACGGACCCCGCCTGGCCGATTCAATTGAGACCACAATGGCAAGCTATCAGCCAGCTTCCGCGACTTTGCGACGAGCCCAACCGCGTTGTGGTGCCGCCTCAAACCGCCTCAGATAATCTACCGACAGCCACAGTTCCCAACCCATACTCCAGCCCGATGCACCATCTCGCCGTCGCCTGCGCCCTCTTGCCAAGCCTCACCGCGCAAGTGATGTGGACGCCATTGTCCCCCACGACCTCGCCGCCGCAGCGGACAGAAGTTCAGATGCAAGATGTCGGTTCCGGCCTACTGCTGTTCGCCGGATTAGATGGCAGCAGTGCGACTGCCTACAACGATCTATGGAGCTTCGACGGCACCAACTGGTCGCTGCAAGTTCCAACCGGTGCATCACCCCCACCGCGCGCCCGGTTCGCCGCGGCCTTCGACCCTGCGCGGCAGCGCTACGTCATCTTTGGTGGCGACGCGCAGTACTCCGTCGGTGGTGCGCTCGGCGACACCTGGGAATGGGATCTCGCAACGTCGACTTGGCTGCAGATGACTCCGGCCACGCAACCGGCGGCGCGCATTCACAGCCGCATGGCCTTCGACCTGATCAGCGGCAGCATCTTGATGTTTGGCGGGCGAGGCGCAGTCGGCGCGGAAACTTGGTCGTGGGACGGTGTCGACTGGACCATGCGCACGCCCAACACCGTGCCACCGGCTCGCGAGCAACCCAACCTTGCAACCAATTGGTCGACCGCCGAGATCGTCATGTTTGGAGGTTCCACGGGCGCGGCATCCGGAGTGCTCGGCGACACGTGGACATGGAACGGGTTCGACTGGACGCAGCAAACCACTGCGACCTCACCGGGACTCGGCGGCATCCGCAACGGCAAGATGAGTCACGACCGGTTGCGAAATCGCATGGTGGTGTTCGGCGGCGTCCGAGCCAGCGGCGGCTTCAGTGCCAGCGCGTGGGAGTATGACGGAGTCGATTGGACCGAGCGGTTGCCCACCCCAACACCACAGGGCCGTGCCGGGGCCGGGTTCTGCTACGTCGAGTCCATGGCGACGAACGTTCTGTTCGGCGGCTACAACGGCGGTTTCTTTGCCGACACGTGGACCTACCAAACCAACGCACCAGCTAGCTCCATGTCCAGTGGCGCCGGTTGCGCCACTGCGGTCGGCAACCCGATACTCACGGTGCAGCCATTGCCGTGGCTTGGCGAAACCATCATCTGGTCCGTTGCCAATCTACCGGCCACGGCGATCCCCTTGCTGGTGATCGGCGTCAACAACCCGGCACTCAACCTTGCGATCCTCAATGCACCAAACTGCACCCTGTTCGCATCGCCCGACGTGCTGTTGCTGGCACTTGCACCGAACGCACTGTCGATCCCGGTCAACCTCAGCCTGTTGGGCTACGAGTTGCATTCGCAAGCCGTCGCGATCGAGCCACTGCCGATCGGCTTCGACCTTGCGCTGTCCGATGGCAACACGATGACGATCGGCGCGAGATAGGTTTCGCGGCCGACCGCTGGTTGCCGGCGCCGGGGCTGGTCAACAACGAACGAAACGGCAGCCCCTGCGACGCACCGCTACGCGTCACTACCGGCGGTTCCAGCGGCAGCCCCTGCAGCAGCCGTCGATGCAGGCGCTTGCACGGGCGTTTGCAACAGCCGCGCCACCGTCTGCTCGCGCAACAGCTGCGCCTTCTGCTGCTCGCCAAGCAAGTCGAGCACTTCGGCAAGCACCGCACAAACAGTCGGCGTCGGCCCCAACGCTTCGGCTGCGACCCGTGCGGCGCGCTCGGCACGCTCGTATTCACCAGCACGCGCCAGTTCCCGCGCCACCAACAACAGGCCGCCCTGCATCGGGCAATTGGATAGCAATTCCCGCGGCTCGACGGCGCCCGGGTGTTCGGACAGCAGCTCGGCAATGCGATCGAGACCGGTGGGCGAACGGGTGGCGCCGTAGACGCGCACCGCTTGTCGAAACTCTCGCGCTGCCCGGTGCACATCCCCAAGCAACAACTTGCCGGAAGCGCCTTCTGGTTCTGCCTTCTGCAAACGCTTGGCGAGTTTCTTGGCGGCATCCAGGTCACCAGCTGCGATCGCCGCTTCCCCAGCGGCAACCAGAGCGTCGACGTAGCGCTGGCGCTCGCGAACGGCGGTCGCGGGAGGTGCGTGCTTGGCGATCTTCTCCTGCCACTGCAACACTTCGTCGACGTTGTGCTCGTGCTCCGCAAGATCGCGCAACACGCCCAGCATGCTGACGTCGTCCGGAAAACGGCCAACTGCGTCTTCTGCCTCACGGCGGAGCGTCGCAGGCAACACTTCTCCCTGACGTCGCAGCGCTTCCAGGCGCAACTGCAGCAACGAACGCATCAACTCCTTGGGCAGGCCTGGCTCAACGCATCGCGCCAACCAGCCAAGCGCTTCGTCAACCTTGTTGTCCGCCAAACTCTGCCGAGCTAACTTCAAGTTGGCGTCCTGCACGACGTGCGGATAGCGCTGCGGCAGCGGACCACGATACTTCGCCACCCGACGGAACAGCTCGCGACTCTTCTTGCGATCGGAGCCAACCAACGCTGCCGTTGCCTGCAAGTGGCGGCCCAACGTCGCTTCCGCGCGCATGTCGCGCACCCGACGTCGCAGCAACCAAAACAACAACAGGGCCGTGATCGACAGCACAACCAACAGCAACAGGATGCGGCCGACGGTCGTCTGCAGCATCGGCTCGATCACGCGAATGACGAGGTCGACCAGCTTCAGCACGACCTCGAGCGCAGGGCCGAACAGCGCCAACAACAACACCACCGGCAAGGCGTAGACGAGCACGCGCAGCCATGGGTTCTTGGGCAAGATCGCCTTGACCGGCGCCCACAGCCCCTTACGCATCAGGTCGCCGACTTTACCCACCGGTTCCTCCGTGGCCATCGGGACCAGCATTGCCGTGCAGCGCGCGCGACAAGTGCAACCGCAGGTTGTCGTCCTTCTCGCGCTTGTGCAGCAGCTTCAATGCCTTGGTTGCCTGTTTGGTGCCGAGGTCCGAAAGCGCCGAGGCAATCTGCACGCGACGATTGTTGAGGCGCCGGATCAAACCGACCGAGACCTTCTCCAGCCAACCAGAACGTTCGTAAGCATGGACCATCGGGTCGACCGCGGGATCTCCGATGATGACCAGCAACTCTCGCAACTGCCCATCCAGCAAGGTGGCCTCCGGGCCAAAGCTGTCCGAAATGTGAGCGGCCGCTTCGGGACCGCCGCGGACCAGCACGCGCGCCAGGCGCTTGCGAGCCGTGTCGCCGGCATCGGGATCGGCATAGGCGGCCAACACGTGCTCAAGCACTTGCTCCCCCAATTCTTCGAGCACGCGCTGCGAAGTCGCCGCCAACCGGTCATCGGTGACCCCTCGGATCAACGCCGTCGTCAACGCGCGAGTCGGACCGCGAGCAAGCATCACCGCCACCAATACTTCCGGATCGTCGGACTCGGGCACCGCATCAAGCAATGCTTCGTCCCGATAGAATGTGTGTTCCATCAGCAGCGAATCGGCAACGAAGTGACCGCGCGGGATCGCCTGAAGAAAGCGCTGCAAGACCTCGGGTTCGGCGTTGTTGAAGCGGTGCAGAATCTCCATCGGTGGAAAGCGCTCGAGCACCGTCTGGAAGGCATCGATATCGCCAAGCCCGAGGAAGTAGTCGATCAGGATGCGACGATGGTCGGGCCGAGACGATGCAAACAGGCTCTGCATGTGCGGCAACGCGGAGCGATCAAACCCCTGCACGATGCGGCCAACGATGCTCTCGGGGCCCGGACCAACGGACAACAACCGTTGCTGGCCGATCGCGTCACTGGCGCGGAACAGCGCGGGCGCGATCGTGGGCCCCATATCTCGCAACACATCGACGGCGAAGTCGCGAATCGACCCGGAGTTCTTCCAAGCGACCCGCAAGACCTCTTCGACTGCGCGTTCGCCGAGATGAAGCAACTCATCGTGCGAACTGCGCTCGCCGGCCGCCAACGAACGCACCAGCCGTTGCACGTGGGCATCGTTGACGTCGATGCGGTCCATGGCTTCGGTCGGAGATTCGATCGTCGCAACCAGGTTGGGTTCGACCAGACTCGCCGGGTCCGCCGCGGCACAGCGTGGGCACTGCGCCACTTCGCGGTCCAGCGGTCCGCCACACGCCTGGCACGTCCAGCGCGTGCTCTCCAGCAAGCCCTCGAAGGTTGCCATTGGCAACTGCGGTCCAGAAGACAAGTGGCCGGCAGCGCCCCGCGAAGCCTGGGCGCTCAGCGAAGCCGGCGTGCTCGGGGCAGACGGGCCAGCGACAACCATCGAACCCTCGGCCTTGGCCGCAGATAACTGCCGCGCCGTTTGCTCGACACCGCGTTCTTGCGCCTCCAGCCTGGCTGCCAGCAGTGGCAAACGCTGCACGCCCCCGTCGAGGCCTTCGGCTTCCTTGGCCGACTGCAATGCCGTTCG
>CAXBFC010000362.1:0-8725 GCA_963974725.1 uncultured bacterium
CTGCCTGCCGCCGGATCGTCGCACCGAATCGGTGTCGTTGCGAGCGCGTCCTGCAGTCGACGGCGAGGCGAACAAGCGCGTCGTGCATTCGGAAGCGGCGGCCCAGATCCACCGTCTGATGCAAGCCTACGAGGACGGTTTCGCGCGCTACAAACGCACCCCGCAGAAGCAGCGCAAGAACGTGCGCTACCCGTCGCGGGTCGGCACGGTGCACAAGGTGCTCGAATTGGTCGACCAGGAGCCGCGCGGCCGCGCCGCCGTCGCCGGGCTGTCGTGGGCGCATCGCAAGCTGCACTACAGCGACGGCAAGCTGGCTGACCTGCGGCTGGAGATCGCAACGCGGCTCGTCCGTGACTACAGCGATCGCGACGATCTGCACGGCTTCTGCATGGAACTGTCGCGCAGCAAGGACCCGGAGTCCGTGCAGCAACTGCGCGCGATCGCCGACGCGTCGCCGCACGCGATGATCCGCAGCCAGGCGCGCTACAGCCTCGCGGCACGATTGCGCGAAAGCGACCCCGGCGCTGCGGTGGGGCTGCTCGAACAGGTGCTCGCGGAGGACGTCGAGGTGCTGCAGGTCGAGCGCCCGGAGATTGACGACCGCAAGTCGTGGACCGGCACGTTGGCCGAGCGCGCGCGCGAAGAGCTTCACGAACTGCGCCATCTGAGCGTCGGTTGCACCGCGCCAGACATCGTCGGCGAGGACCTCGCGGGCAAGCCGATGAAGCTCTCGCAGTATCGCGGGCGCGTCGTCGTGCTCGACTTCTGGGGCTTCTGGTGACCACCCTGCGTGGATATGTTCCCTCACGCGCGGTCGCTCGTGAACCACTACGCAGACAAGCCCTTCACCTACCTCGGTGTCAACCTCGACAAGGACCGAGAGCTCGCGCGCAAGCGCGCCCGCGAGCACCAGATCAACTGGCGCAACTTCTACAACGGCTACGGCGAAGGGCCAATCACCCGCCCGTGGAACGTGCGCAGCGCGCCGGTGGTCTACGTGCTCGACGCGGATGGCGTCATCCGCTTCAAGTGGAACGGCGGGCCGACCGAGAAGGCGCTCGATGCTGCGATCGCAGAGTTGATGGCGGAGCTCGCCGCCGAGGCGGTGCGGCCGGGCAAGGGTAGGTGATGCGCGGCGTGTCAAGCGTCCCCTGATCAGGGGGCGGAAGCGTCACGCAAGCTCGATTTCGTTTCGCCTGACTCGTGGTGTCTGCAAACTGGGCCGAGCCTATTTGGCCGCGAATTGGTCGCTTCGAAGTCGCCGATGACCAATGAGTGATTGTCGGTTTGCGCCGAGCATGCAGACCGGTGGCTCGTTTCGGTGTCGGCAACCAGTTTGTCACGAGGAGTCAGGCCGTCAGGCCGAGCGGCGGTAGCTGCATAGCAGTCCGCCGAGTCGCTTATCAACGACCACCCTGTTGCCATCCGGTGGCGCAGTCGCTTGTTGCCGAACTGCTCCTTAAGCACACGGTTCTCCTCGAGGAGGTAATCGAGGCATGAGCTTGGTGGCGGTTGACCCAGCCGCCGAGCGTGGCGAGTAGGAGCCTCAGAGGAAAGTTGTCGACCATCTGGCCGAATCATCGGCGTTCATGTGGCCGATCTAACCCTTCCGGCTGAAGCACGATCGAGTTTGCGGATAGCGCGCCGTTGACCACTGTGCCCGACAACGGCGCCGCGTTCGCCGCTGTCAACCGTCGAACGCCACCGCTCGTCCCGCCGCTACCAAATAGCGACCCCGCTCAGGTTGCCGAGCTGGAACGTCGAGCCGTTCAGGTAGGCGCCTTGGATGAACAGGCATGATCCGATGAGGTTCGGAGTCGTCGGGATGGTCAGGGGCGTGCTGTTGGTGCCCGTGCCTGCGGTGATCAAGGCAACCGTCGTCGGATCGATTTGCATCACGCCGCCGAACCCGGGAACGGGCGTTGGCGTGGCCAGTACGTCGTTCGCGAATGCAGTCACCCAAACGTCGACACCTGCGTTCTGGCGCACATTGATGGACACGGTTCCACCGAGTCCGCTGTTGCCTGTCGTGTCGACCGAGAACCTGCTGCTCGACGACGGGTCGGTCGGCGACGTGCCGTTTTGAATCTCGGTCAAGTTGTCGTCACCGTCGCCGTCGGCGTCGCCCGTCGGATTGACGACCATCGCGTATTGGAACGGAGTGCTCGGAGCCTGGAGCGTGCCCCAACCTTCGGCGCCACCAAATGCGAGAACGGTCGAAGCCTCGATCGTTCCGGTCGCTGGGTCGATTCGCTGCACTTCACACGGCGGGGCCGGTTGCGGCTGCGGGGGACCGAAGTTGAGCTGCTGCGTCACCAGGATGCGACCGAGCGTGTCGATGCCGATGCCGCTGATGCCCGTGAAGCTCGGGTCCGTCGGCGATGCGACGGTGTAGGTGTTGATCACCGCGCCGGTCGCCGGGTTGACCTGGTAGAGCTGCGTGTCGCGCACCCAGATGTCGCCATTGAGGTCGAACACGAGGCCGTCGACGTCCGCGGCGATCGCGTACTTGTTGAGCTCGTTGCCATTCTCGTCGAGTTCGAGAATCTCGCCAAGGTCTGCACAAGCGACCCAGATGCGGCTCGGCACGCCAACGCCGCGGAAGTCGGCGATGATTTCCGTCGGACGCCTTCCCGTAACCGGGAAGTTAGTCACGACGCCGGCGGGATCGATGCGCGTCACCGAGCCCAAGAACTCTCGGTGGGCGATCCACTTGTTGCCGAGGCTGTCGATCGTGATGCCGCGCAGCTCGGGGACCGTCATCGGGTACGCCTGAATCTCGGTTCCGATGAGGTCGTACTGCACGACCCCATTGGCACCGGTGACCCAAACATCACCCTGGGCATCGAAGGCGACGTCGAAGGTGGAGGTGCCCTGGGAGAACACGATCGGCGCGCCTGGCCAGCGTGATGTTCGTGTGCGTTCGTGAGCAGGGCGCATAGGGTCAGGCAACGGGGAGAAGACATGCAGCCGCTTGCGCAAACTCGGGCGACGCCAATCTGGCACGTTCACCAGCTTTGCCCAGACGAGATCAACCGCCGCAACCAGCTGGGGCGATGCGAACCTGCGGCATCGTGTCCTTTCATCCCACCTGCAGCGACGTTCAGATCTGAGCCTGGGGCGCGCATTCGGGCGTTGCATCTTCGGAGCGAGCTTCGTCAGTCGTGCGCCGCGAATCTCGTGCTTGCAAACCTTGCAACGCATGCCGGGCGCGGCATCGACTCTTCCATGCACATTTTGCAGTGATCGCCGCACAATCGCACGCTGTCGTGGGGCAAGGCAGCTGGCATGCCATTTGCTTTTCCTCATGCATCGCAACGGGTCGCGTAATCCTGCGCGGCTCACATTTGATGAACCTCAACAACAGGAGAACTGCAATGAACAGCGAACAACTGAAGGGCAAGTGGAACCAACTCAAGGGCGCCGTCCGCGCGAAGTGGGGCCAACTCACCGACGACGATCTCGACAAGGTCCAGGGTGACGCCGAGAAGCTCATGGGCAAGCTGCAGGAGCGCTACGGCATCGAGAAGGAAGCGGCAAAGAAGCAGTATGAGGAATGGCTGCAGGAGCGGGGCGACAAGCAGGCCTCGAATGCCTGAGCAGGCGCCATGGCGCAGGGCGGCGAAGTAAGCCCCGCTGCCTCCGCATCACAGCGGGGCCCTTCTCATGGCCAATCGCTTCGCAGACCACGAACGATCAGGAGCGGCTCCGCCGTCTGATGCTTGTCGAACGTGACCGCGCGCCGCCATCGTCGGATTCCGGCGGTGGCCGGAACTGTCACCCGAACGTGCAGGTCGCCGGTCGCTGGCATTTGGAACACAAATGACGCGTTCCGACCTACCACTGCCGGCTCGACGATGCGCATGCTGCGACCCGGCTGCGCCGCTGCCGTCAGCCCAGAAGCAGAACGATGAGAGGCAAGAGGAACGGCGCAGTTTGCGTTGTGTGGTTTGAGGAATCCTCACGGCGCATCCAGATCGGGGTGTGCGGCGTCTAGGCGCTTCATTGTGCAGGTCCGAGTTTAACTGCGGGGCAAATCGTGGCGACGTTGCAGTTTGATTCGCCTCGGCCAAATCTGTCGAGACCGCGCGAGTCAGAGCTTGCGCTGTGCGCCTACCGCCTGCGTGTCACAGCCTCAACCCATCACGCGTCTAGCCAACCTGGGTCGCACGCGATCCGTACGATGTATCTCGATTCGATTCTTGCTGCTCAAGAATGCAGCACTTGTCAGGCATCAAGATGCGGCCGGTGTCGGTCTTCTCAGCAGCTCGTGATGCCGCGAAGAATACTTGGTTCTGACCGTGGTCCGCATTGTGGGCAGTGCGTTGTCCGCGATCCGCGGAGAGTCTCCGCGCAAGTTGGAGAAGGGAATCATGAATGGAATCAGTGCGATCGGGGCCAACGTGGCGCCCAATGCAGAGGTGCAGGGGAAGCGGCCACCAGGCCCACCGCCAGACGGCATGCGGCAGAAGCTGGACGAGACTGCGAAGGGCATCGTCAATGACGATGGCAAGAGCCTCTTTGAGGCAAGGGACGCGATCATGGAGTCGGTCCGAGCTGCGATGACCGACAGCGATCAGAGCCCGGAAACCCATCGTGCAGCCATGGCGAAGGCACTAGAGGAAAACGGCTTCGATCCCACTGAGGTGGAGAGCAAGATGGGGCCGCCACCGCGCTTGCGTGGGGCCGGCCAAAGGGGCGGCGGCGCCTTCGATCTCGCCGTTGGCGAAAGGGATCTGGGCAGCATGTTGGGATCGGCGAACAACGACACCGCAGACGACTTGATGCAGCAGTTGCTGTCTAAGTTGCCGGCCGGTTCAGCTGTGAACGTGAATGTTTAGGCAGGCCGCTGGGTAGTGGCTTCGCGCGATCCGGATCCTAGCCGTGGTGACTGCCAGACGCTGGTCAGCTGTTCGCGGTCGAGGTGCCGCGCTACCGGGCGACGTTCTCCGAAGAAGCAGCGCGGTAGACCAGCTAGCCGCTACTTGGTCGGCTTCTGGAAGATGTGCACTGCCATTTGGTGCACGGACTCGGCAGCTTCCATCATCGCTTCGGGCAGGGTCGGGTGCGCGTGGATCGTCTGCGCCATGTCGGACACCGTCGCGCCCATCTCGATGGCGAGCGCGGCTTCCGCGATCAGCTCGGTGACTTCCGGGCCAATCATGTGCACGCCGAGCAGCTTGTCGGTGTTCTTGTCGCCGACGACCTTGACCCAGCCTTCGGTTTCGTTGAGGGACATCGCGCGGCCGGAAGCAGCGAACGGGAACTTGCCTTCGACTGGATCGAAGCCTTGCTCCTTGGCTTCGGCGACCGACAGGCCGACGGAGGCGATCTCCGGGTCGGTGAAGATCACCGCCGGAATGCACGCTGGGTCATAGGCGGCGCCCTTGTCGCCGGCGATCGCGCTGGCTGCGACCAGGCCTTCGTGCGAACCCTTGTGGGCGAGCATCGGTTGGCCGGCAACGTCGCCGATCGCGTAGATGCCAGGCACGTTGGTTTGACGGTGGTGGTCCACGTTGATGAAGCCGCGGTCGGTGACCTCGACGCCGACTTCTTCGAGGCCGAGACCCTTGCCGTTGGGGAAGCGACCGACGCACGACAGGATGATGTCACATTCGAACGTCTGCGGCTTGCCGTTCACTTCGGCGGTGACTTCGAGGCCACCCTTGACCTTCTTGTAGCCAACGGCCTTGGTGTTGAGGTGGACCGGGACCTTCTTCTTCTTGAGCGAGCGGCCCATCTCCTTGGAGAGGTCGGCTTCCATGCCCGGCAGCACGCGGTCCATGAACTCAAGCACGCGCACTTCGGTGCCGAGCTTGTGGTAGACGAGGCCGAGTTCGAGACCGATGTAGCCGCCGCCGATGACGACCATGCGCTTGGGCATCTTCTTCGGTGCGAGCGCTTCGGTCGAACCCCAGACACTCTTGCCGTCAAAGTCGAAGCCGGGCACCGAGATCGGGGTGCTGCCGGTTGCGACGACGATGTTCTTGGCCTCGAGGGTCTTCTTGCCGTCCTTGGACGTGACCTCGACCTTGCCCTTCGCGACGACCTTGGCGTCGCCCATGATCGTGTCGATCTTGTGGTTCTTGAGCAGGCCACCGACGCCGGACGTCAGCTTGTTGACGATGCCGGCCTTCCACGAGACCAGTGCATTGACGTCGAGGCCTTCATACTTCGCCTTGATGCCCATGACGTCAGCCGTCTGGATCTTGTGCACCAGCTTGCTGGCGGCGATCAGGGCCTTGCTTGGGATGCAGCCAACATTAAGGCAGACACCCCCGAGGCTTTCCTTCTCGACGACCGCAGTCTTCAAGCCGAGTTGGGCACAACGAATGGCACAGACGTAGCCGGCTGGGCCGGCACCGATCACTAGGACGTCGTAGGTCATGGTTTGGGGCAAGCAGGATAGGGTCGGTTGGCCCGCATTCCAAATGCAGACCGACGGCAATCGGCGCCGACTGGGGATTCGTCGATGCGGTCGGACGTTGGGGCCGGGATATGGCTAGATCTAGCTGGGTTGCCTGGGTCTAGCGGGGTGGCCTGGGTCTCGCAGACTGGCTTGGGCCATGCAGAGTGGCCTAGGTCTAGCGGAGCTAGATGTGGCGAAGCGGGATCGCGCTGACGCCCTGATCTTCGTGCGTCAGTTCCACGAACTTGCCGCTGGCCGGGTCGTAGTGGTGCACATGGCCGGTCGCGATGTCGAAGTACCAGCCGAACACCTTGAGTTCGCCGGTTGCCAACAGCATCGCGATGCCTGGATGCGTGCTGAGGTTGTTGATCTGCACGAGCACGTTCTCTTCGATCGCGGCGACCAGGCGTTCTTCGCCTTTGAGGTGTTTGTACTTGTGGTTGACGATCTGTCGCGTTGCGTCGGCGTGGTGCAGCCATTGCCGAACGCTCGGCAAGGGCTCCAGCGCCTCAGGCGTATCGATGATGGCCTTCATCGCGCCGCACTGTGAGTGGCCGCAGACGATGATCTGGCGCACGCCGAGAACCGATACGGCGTACTCGATGGTTGCTGCTTCGCCACCGGCTTGGCCCCCGTGTGGCGGGATGATGTTGCCGGCGTTGCGGACGAAGAACAGGTCGCCGGGATCCGAGTGCGTGAACATCGTCGGCATGACCCGGGAGTCGGAGCAGGTGACGAACACGGCGAGCGGCTTCTGCTGCCACTTCGCCATGTTCTCGAAGTTCTCACGCTCTTTCGGGAAGACGTTGTCTTGGAAGTGGTGGACGCCGTTAACGAGTTTTTCCATATGGACTATGTGCCCTGGGCACCGTGGTCTGAGGCCACGTTAGGCGGATCTGCGTGGTGGGATCAACAGGAACTCGCCGGCGCGTCCTGCCATTCGGGCGGTTCGCCTCCTTCGAGGTGGGCTCGCATGCAGCCGTCGTAGAGGTAGCGCCAGCCGTGGTCCTTGCTGGCCATTTCTGCTTCGGTCACGTGGCCGAAGCAAGCTTCCGTGAAGCGTAGCTTGGTGCCGTTCTCGTGGGCTAGCAGCTCGTACTTGCCGAGCCAGGTCAGCGGGCTGCCATACGAGCCACTGAGTTCGAGCACCTTGCCCTTCTGCACGTGGATGACGGTGCCCCAGATCATGCCGTTGCCGCCGCCGGCGTCCTCGTGCATGTGACCGCCGGGGCGTGCGTCGAGGCTCATCCGGCGGGGGCCAGGTCCGACGCACATGAAGAACGGTCCGGGCCACCAGCGACCGATGTCGTCCGTGAGCGCATCCCAGACCTGTTGCGGCGTGGCTTTGAGATCGACTTCGAGGGCGTAGCGAGCAACCGTTGCGTTGCTGAGGGGGGTAGGTGTTGTCATGGTGATGGTCATGCGCGATTGCGCGAGTGGGTCTTCTTTGGGGCTGCGGCCTTCTGCTCTAGATTTGCTTTCAGGTCGAGCATGCGGTCGGCAGCTCGCGTGTCGAAGTGGCGTAGCCAGCGCCGCTGTATGCGTCGCAGTGGTACTGGGTTGAGCAGGTTCCAGCGCTCGCGGCCGCGGCGTTCGATCAGCACGAGGTTGGCGTCGACTAGCACCTTCAGATGCTTCATCACCGCAAACCGTGTGGTTTCGAACTGGTCGCACAACTCGCCCGTGGTGTGCGCGCGTTTGCGCAGCAGATCCATCAAGCTCCGGCGCGTTTTGTCCGCGAGCGCTTTGAACACCAGGTCGTCGTGGTCGTCGTGCGACATGTGACCAAAAGGTAACGTGTCTGCGAACGCCCGTCCAGGCCCTTCCATTGGCCTAACGCAGCGCGTGCCTCACCCGGCGGCGAACGTCGGGAAGCACGTCGGCCTCAAACCACTCGTTCTTCCGCAGCCAGATGTTGTTGCGTGGACTTGGGTGAGGCAGCGGTGTGATGCGCTGCTTTCGAAACGCTGCGAAGTCGCGAACCGTGCCGGTCACATCAGGCTTGTTGAGGTCGAGGTGCCAGCTCATCGCATACCCGCCGATGACGAAGGTCCACTGCAGTTCGCGCAGCATCGCCATCATTGCCGCCCGCCAGTTTTCGGCGCATTCGGCTCGCGGCGGCAGGTCGCCACTCTTGCCGGTGCCCGGATAGCAGAAACCCATCGGCAGGATGGCGATGCGCTTCGGGTCGTAGAACGTGTCGCGGTCGACTCCGAGCCATTGCCGCAGGCGATCGCCGCTGGCATCGTCAAACGGCACGCCCGACTCGTGCACCTTGCGACCCGGCGCCTGGCCGGCGATCAGGATGCGTGCCGA
>CAXBFC010000363.1:0-8696 GCA_963974725.1 uncultured bacterium
GGCCCACGAGAGCCTCGCCGAATCTACCAATTCGCCTGCGTTCTCGCGCACCACCGCGCACGGCGATTCGATCCATACGCGATGCACGCTGCTTGCCGGCCAGGCCTCTAGCTATCGCGGCGCCGTCAGGATCGTTTCGCTGCGCACCGGCTTCAATGGCACTTGCACGACCGGAACGTCCATCGCACACGCGTTGACCCCGGTGGCCATGGCCTGCAAGGACGGGCCACAGATCCGTGCCTGACACGGCCCCATGCCGGCGCGACAACCGAGCTTGATCGCACGCAACGAATCTCCGTGCAACGCCGCGGCCTCTTGGGCACGCAACTGCGTGATGTCTTCGCAACGACAAACGATGGTGTCGGGGCGCGCGAGTTCATGGAGTCCAGGCAACGGGGCGAACGCACCAAGCATCGAATCGGCCGCACGCCGCTCGGCGCGCGCGCGCGCAATGATCGCTGCGTCCACCGCCGTCGAACGCAACTCGCTCAGGATCGCTGCCGCCGCGAGATCGCCTTCGGCGCTGGCGACTTCCGCGCCGCCGATGCCACACGTCTCGCCAACGGCGAACACCGTCGGCGCCGCCGTGCGCTGCTGCTCGTCGACAACCAGACAATGGCCACCGCGCACCGGCAGCCACTGGGTAGCGGCCCCAAGGCGCATGCCGATCTCGATCGACGGCACCAGGCCGAAACCGGCGCCAACTACATCGCACTCAATCGTGCGTTCGGTGCCCTTGCGTGGACGTCCCTGGGCATCCACCTTGCCGATGATCGCACGCTGCACGCGGCCGTCGCCTTCGCACGCGAACACGGTCCAGCCCCACTGCAGCTTGACGCTGTTGCGCCACAACTGCTTCATGTACCACACCGCTTCCTTGCGACGCGCCGCGTGGAACGCCACCGCCGGCACCGCACGCAAGGCGCGCCAACGCGAACTGGCTTCGAGTGCCGCGACCACTTCGACGCCGGCTCCCAGCAACGAAGTCACCGTCGGCAGCAGCAGCGGCCCCGAGCCAACAACCAGCGCCCGCTTGCCGGGAACGACCCCAAAGCCACGCACCATGACTTGCAGTGCGCCAGCGGTAACGACTCCGGGCAGCGTCCAACCGGGGAACGGAATGCAGCGGTCGTAGGCTCCGGGTGCCAATACGATGTGGCCACAGCGCAGCAAACGCGAAACGCCGTCCTGTTCAAACCAGAGGCGTCCAGGCTGTGCATCCCAAACCGTCGCGCCGCGCACCAACTTGATGCTGCCATCGCCGGTGGCGTGGCCTTCAAACGCTTGGATCAGATCGTGGCCATGGTCATGGCTCGGCGGCTCCGGCATGACGCCGTGGTTGTGCATGCCAGCTGGCAACTGACGATAGATCTGACCGCCAGCACGGTGGCCTTCATCGAGCACGACCACGCGTACGCCGGACGCCGCCAGCCTGCTAGCTGCAGCCATGCCACCGGGACCAGCGCCAACGATGCCGACGTCCGCGTCGAGAATGGCGTCCACCTGCGTTCCAGCGTTGTTCACGGCTTGCCTCCCCGGCCGACCTTCATGCCGGGCTTCACCAACGTCGTGCACGACCGCAGCGTCACGCCATCCACGACGACCAGGCAGTCGTAGCAGATGCCCATGTTGCACAGCACCCCGCGCGGTTGGCTAACGCTACTGCTATTGCGCACCGACAACTGATCCTGCGCCCACAACGCCATCGCGATCGTGTCGCCCTGCCACGCGTTGACCTCCTGGCCATCGAACGTGAACACGACGAGTTCGCGATCTCCTAATCCTGCGACGCGACCACTCATCGGACGAACCTCCCGGGCAAGTATGGAGTCGGGTCGACCGCCGGGGTGACGCCAGCGATCTGCTGTGCGATCAACAAGCCGGTAATCGGCGCCATCGAGATGCCGAGGCCTTCGTGGCCCGATGCAATCCAGAATCCGGGCACCGGATCCCACGGACCGATCAACGGATGGTTGTCGGCCGAATACGGCCGCAGCCCCACCCATGTCCGCACGATCGGCGCCTGCGCCACCCCAGGAACGTAGCGATGGGCGCGCAGCAACGAGCGGTTCAGCAACTCGCGGTTGATTTCTTTGTTCATGCCACGGAACTGGCGTGTACTGCCGATCAAGCAACCACCATTGGTCTGTGGCTGCATGTTGACGGCGTGACCACCGACATCGGCATCAGTTTGCGTTGGGTCGACTTCGCTCGCCGCGTGGGCAAAGCGCAGGTAACTGATCTCCAACAGCTGGGTGCGAATCGGCGATACGTGGTGGCCGGTGATCGCGAGGTTGCCGGCACGTGGATAGATCGGCACGCGCGGCTGCCCGAGCATCTCACCAATGCCCGGCGTCCAAACGCCGCACGCGTTGACGACCGTGTTGGTCGCGATCACAGAGTTCTCGGTGACAACCGCGGCGATGCGATCGCCGTCGCGCTGAAACCCGGTGACGGCACAGTTGGGTCGCACCACGACATTGGGGTTGCGGGCCTTGGCACCGCGCAACATCGCACCGGCGGCGAGCATCGGCAGCACCACGCCGTCGCCGCCGTAGTACAGCGCGCCCGGAATGTCGTGCGCCAAACCTGGCTCGAGGTCGCGCAGCTGCTGCTGATCGAGGATCTTCGCTTGATCGCCGTTGTCAAGAAACTGCTGGTGCAGCACCGGCATCATCTCGAGGTCTTCTTCGGACTCGGCCAGGTACAGCGCCCCGGTCGGGTTGTAGTCAAAACCGCCGAGCTGCTCGTGCAGGCCGCGCCACAAGTCGACGCTGGTTTTGGTCAACGCGTATTCCTGCGCATTGTCCGGCGTCACCATCAGATGACCCATGCAGCAACTCGAAGTCGCACCCGCGATCGGGCCACGATCGCACAACACGATACGAGTCGAGGGATCAAGCAGCTGCGCCAGGTGATAGACGACAGAGCTGCCAATGATGCCGCCGCCGATGACGACGATGTCCGCAGTTTCAGTCATGGAGTTCGGCGACGATGATGGCGTCTCGGCAGCACAACGCAATCTCGACTATCATGCGAACAGAACCAAGGAGCAAACTCATGCGGCCGCCATGCCTGTGGACCCTGCTGATTCTCGCGCTAGCAGCCGCTTCGACGCCCTGTACGGCCCAGGAGATCCGCGACCCGCTAATCGGCACCGTGTTGGCGCCAGACGGAAAACCTGTGACCGGCGCCAGAGTGGCAGCCTTCCGCGCCGGTGGCCGCGGGACCGGCTTCCTGGACCTCGACTACAAGAACGATTTCCGCCGCATGGGTGTCACCAAGACCGGCAAGGATGGCCGTTTCGCGATGCATCTGCCGGTTGGGCTGCCGTGCCGCATCACCGTCGACCACAAGCCGTATGCGCTGTTCCTGCGTGAGGATTGCCTGCCGGGCGACGACATCAAAATCCAACTGCTCACGCCTGCGACGGTTACCGGCCAGATCACCCTGGCCGATGGCACACCCGCCAAAGCCAAGTTGCGCGGCTGGCATCGCTACAAGCTCGACGAGGTGTTTCGCGGTGAGACCGACAAGAACGGGCGCTTCCACTTTGACCGCGTCGCCCCGGGACCGATTCGCATCGACATTGATCCGGAGAACGCGCCGTCGCCTCGTTGGTTGGAAGTGACCCTCACGGCCGGTCAGACGTTCGAACACAACGTGCAACTGACTGCCGGCATCAAACTATCCGGACGCGTAATCGACGAAGCCACCGGAACGCCGCTCGCCGGCGCTCGCATCGGCGAAGGCTGGACGTTGAACCGCGGCGTAACCACTAAGGCCGACGGCACCTTCGAGATGCTTGGCTATGGCAGTGAAGGCTACCAATCCGTGCACTGCAAGGCCGACGGCTATGTGAAGCAGGTTGGCACAGTCAGCCGCAAGGACGGCCCGCAAGAAATCGTGTTCGCAATGAAACGTGGACACACGACCACCGGCCGCGTGGTCAACGTGCACGGCAAGCCAGTCGCCAACACGTATGTGCAAGTATTCGGCAGCGCTCGCTTCAACGGGGAGCAGTACCACAACTGCCTGGCAACGCGAACGGCGGCCGATGGATCGTTTCGCATTGGTGGTCTACGCCCGGATCTCGCACCTGTCGTGGTCGTTCGCAAGGATGGCTACGCGACGCAGGTGTATGCCCTGCCTGACGCCAAGAACAACGTGCGTATCGCTGGTGAAATCGTGCTAACTCCGCCGCGCATCGTGCGTGGCCAGTTGATCGGGCCCGATGGCACGCCGCGGCCCAACACGGCGGTGGCGCTGGTGGGCTACAACGAAGATCGACATCGCCTCGACCCGGATGGCCCAATGGCAAACAACGTTGGCAATGCCCGGTGGTCGTATATCGACATGTATGTCGGACGACGCAAAACTCGCACCGATCATCTCGGTCGGTTCGCATTCGGGGACGTCGCGCCAGGCGACTGGCAGGTGACCGCATCGACCGACCAGAGCAACGAACTGGCTAGAACCGCATTCACCGTCAAAGCCAAGATCGACCCCAAGCCAATCAAGCTGGCGGTGAGCAAGTAGTGGGTTGTTTCGAAAGTTCGTGGCATAAGTCGGCGAGCCATGAGCGTTGCTCGCAAGGCGCGGTGACGAAGGCATGTTACAGACATCCTGTCGAGGAATCGCAACGCCGCGAGCGGCGTTCAGGGCCGGCAACATTTGCGCCGAACTTCTGAGACAGCCCACTAGGGCGCGAGCAGGTAGCACTGCGGCCGTCGATGGCTACGGTGTGGACATGCTCGCGACTGTTGCCGCCCGCCTCATGCCCGTCATCCTGTGCCTTGCCTGCAAGGCACAGGCGCCAACTGCGGTGCCCGCGGGCAGCTCACGCGAGGCAATCGTCGAACTCGCCAGCACCGTGCGCCCGAGCGCCCGACAACTCTCATGGCAGGCGACCAAGTGCAATGCGTTCGTGCACTTTGGCATGAACACGTTCAGCAATCGCGAGTGGGGTGACGGCACAGAAGATCCCGAAGCGTTTGCGCCAACGGCCTTCGACGCGACGCAATGGGCGACGACGTTTCGCCAAGCCGGCATGAGCGGGATCGTGCTGACGTGCAAGCACCACGACGGCTTCTGCCTGTGGCCGTCGAAGACAACGGATCACACCGTCGCGGCGTCACCGTTCCGGGATGGCAAGGGCGACGTCGTCGGGGAAGTCGCCGCGGCGTGCAAGGCACAAGATCTGCGCTTTGGCATCTACTTGTCGCCGTGGGATCGCAACCAGAAGACGTTCGGCACCAAGGCCTACCAGGCGGTGTTCCTCGCTCAGTTGACCGAGCTGTTGAGCAACTACGGCGAACTGTTCGAAGTGTGGTTCGATGGCGCGCACTGCCCGCCGGATGATCCTTCGCTGTTCGATTGGCAGGCCGTATTCCAATTGGTCCGCAAGCTGCAACCAAACGCCGTGATCGCAATCACCGGTCCGGACGTTCGCTGGGTTGGCAATGAAGCGGGCCAGACGCGGCCAAGTGAATGGAGTGTGCTGCCGCTACCGCAAGAGGCACCGGGAGCGTTTGCACAAGACCGGCAGAGTTGGCGCGCGCTTTGGCAACTTCGCGGCCGCAACCAAGTGAGCGATCTCGGCAGCCGAATCGAACTCCAGAACGCCAAAGCGCTGTGCTGGTGGCCAGCCGAAACCGATGTTTCGATTCGGCCGGGATGGTTCTACCACCCCGAAGACGACACGAGGGTCAAATCACTGACGACGCTACTCGACTACTGGTTCACCGCCGTTGGCGGCAACGCGGTGCTGTTGCTCAACGTGCCCGCCGATCGCCGCGGCTTGATCGCGGCGCCCGACGCATCCGTGCTCAAGGACCTCGGTCGCTACCTGAACGCAACCTTCACCAACAACCTCGCCGCGACCGCCACCCGCAAAGGCAACGAGCTGCACTTCGACGAGCCGGTCACCGTCGACGTGCTCGACCTTGCCGAAGACATCGCCACCACCGGCCAGCGCGTCGAAGCGTTTGCTGTTGACGTGATGCAGAACAGCAAGTGGGTCGAATGCGCAACCGGCACGACGATTGGGTTCCGCCGCTTGCTGCGCACCAAGCCGATCACCGGCACGGCATTCCGCTTCCGCATCACCAAAGAACGGGCGCCCGCATCGATCAAGACCTTCGCGCTCTTCCGCCGCCCGACCTTGATGCAGGCGCCGAAGATCGCGCGCGACAAGAACGGGGACATCGTGATCGACGCGGGCAACCTATCGGTGCGATACACCATCGACGGCTCCCCCATCAGCGACTCCTCGCCGCTCTACCGCGGTGCGTTCGCACTCCCGAACGGTGGCACCGTGCGTGCCCGCGCCGTGGTCGAGAAGCAGACGCAGCAAGCGGTGTTCGGCACCGCCGCCGAGACCACCGCGTCGTTTGGCTTGCCGTCGCACAACTGGAAGATCATCGCGTGCTCGAGTGAACAAGCCGACGCCGAGCCGGCTCAGAACGCGATCGACGGCAACCCCAACACGCTTTGGCACACGCGCTACCAACCGGACACTGCCAAGCACCCGCACTTCTTGACGATCGACCTTGGCCAGGAGCACGTGCTGACCGGGTTTCTATACCAACCGCGAACCAGTGGCAGCAACGGCACGGTCGCGGATTACGAGTTCCACGGCAGTCGCGACGGTGTGCAATGGACCCAACTCGCCAAAGGCACGTTCGGCAACATTGGCAACAACCCGACGGCCAGGACCGTGCGCTTCGCGAAGCCAGCCCAAAACACCCGTTTTGTGCGCTTCACGGCGCAGCGGGAATGCGAGGGCCGTGACTGGGCTTCGGTCGCGGAGCTCTCCGTTCTGACGGGGCCGCAGACGGGCGCAAAGGTAAAGAACAGGTAGCGAGCGATCGCAGTGCTGGTTCGCGTCCGCCGCAGCGGCTACTTGTGACGGCATGCGCCGTCTCCCACTGCTTCTCCTCCCGCTCGCTGCCTGTCAAAGTCTGCCGTCCGATCCGATTGCTTACGCAGACGAGATCCATGCACGCTGCCTGACGCTCGACACGCACAAGGACATCAGCAGCCAACTCGCCCCCGAACAACTGCCGTCCGATCCGGACACCGCGGCCAAGTATCGCGCCAAGTACGACCCGACCGTTCGCGGTGACCAACAGGTCGACTTCGTCAAGATGCGTGAGGGCGAGTACGACTGCGCGTTCTTCATTGTCTACACCCCGCAACGCAAGCTGACCGACGCCGGCTACCACGGTGCCTATGTCGAGGCGAACAAGAAGTTCGATGCGATCCATCGCATGTGTCGCCTTTACCCGAACGACATTGGCCTCGCGACAACGGCCGACGACGTCGAGCGCCTGCACGACGAAGGCAAGCTGATCGCCTGCATCGGTATCGAGAACGGTTACCCGATGGGCCTCGACCTCAAGCGCGTCGAAGAGTTCCACAAGCGCGGTGCGCGCTACATGGGCATCGCCCACAACGGCCACACGCAGCTCGGCGATTCGCACACGCCCGCCGAGCCGATGCACAACGGGCTCAGCGAACTCGGCGTGCAGGCCGTCGCCGAGATGAACCGCGTCGGCATCATGGTCGACGTGTCGCACGCCAGCAAAGCAACGATGCTGCACGCCGTGCGGGTGAGCAAAGCCCCGGTGATTGCTTCGCACTCCGGCGCCCGCGCCAAGAACGACCACACGCGCAACCTCGACGACGAGCAACTGCGCGCCATTGCCGAGAACAACGGCGTCGTGCAGTGTGTCGCGCTGGCCAGCTTCTTGAAGTCCAATGAGCAGAAGGACGCCGCGGTCAGCAAGCTGCGTGACGAGCTCGGCCTGAGCCGCACTTCAAAGATCGAGTTGACCCCCGAACAACGCGAAGCGAACTGGGAGAAGCTGAAGCAAGCGCGCACCGAACTCGACAAGAGTTACCCGCCCGCAAACGTCAGTGACTACGTCGACCACATCGAGCACATCATCAAGGTCGCCGGCATCGATCACGTCGGCATCGGCTCTGACTTCGACGGTGGCGGCGGCATCACCGGCTGGAACAACGCTGCCGAAAGCCGCAACGTCACCCGCGAACTGGTCCGCCGTGGCCACAGCGAAGCCGACATCCAGAAGATCTGGAGCGGCAACCTACTGCGCGTTTGGCGCGCCGTCGAAGACGTAGCTGCCGCCCAAGGGTGACGGCGCTAGCCCCCGGGAGGCGGTGACCGTCAGAGGGCGAGGAAGTGTTTTTTTGTCCTGGCACGGTACGCACTTCTCACTCTAGGGCGGCGAACAACTCGCGCAATTCGGCCTCGGCTTCGGCGGCATCGTCGACGGTGGCCCCGAGCTGGCTCAATAATGCCGTGCGAAAACGGCGCCGCAGGCGGTGCACAGCCACCTTGATGGCGGCCTCGGTGCTGCCGATCTGCGCCGCAATGGCCGCGTAGCTGCGGCCCAGTTCTTGACCTTCGAGGGTCTCGCGCAACAAGTCGAATTGCTCGCTGCGGCCCTTCGCATGTTCTTCGGAAGCGAGCGCCGCCAACGCCAATTCGACCGTCTGGCGCACCCAGGCGCGCAAGTAGGCCTGCTCCGGCGTGCTTTGATCCGCCGGCTCGACGGCCAACAAGGAATCGGCATCCTCCGGATTCCCGACGGCAATCGGCACGTGGGTTCGATCGCCCCCGCGCTTCTGCGCCCGCTCGCGATCTCGCGTGTTACTGCGGTAGTGGCGAG
>CAXBFC010000364.1:0-8686 GCA_963974725.1 uncultured bacterium
ACTTGCCGCCCGCCGGCGCCGCCTCGTCTTCGGGAACGGTTGGAATCCAGCCCGCGATCTTGGCGCCACGCCGGCGCAACGACAGCAGCGGCCGCGAGAAGTCTGGCACTGGTGCGAAGTCACTGATCCAGTGCACGCGTCCCACCGACTCCGCCTGCAACGCCAAGGCCACTGCCGACGACGGCGGCACCTGAACGGTTGGCAAGTGCTGCAAATGATCGAGCAACTGAGGCAACTGGGCGGTGCCGGTGAAGCGCGCATTCGCATTGATGGCTCCCGGCGCAACGATCGACACGCCATCGACGCGCGCCAACGCCAAACCGGAGAGCACCGCGGCCAAGCGAAGCGCACCGAGTCGGCGCGGCGGCGTGCCGGCGAGCATGCTCGGCGACAGATCGATCACCACCGTGATCGCGCGACGATCGTCTTCTTGCAGCTGCTTGGTAAACAACTCGCCGGTGCGCGCATACGCCGACCAATCCAGATGGCGCAGATCGTCGCCCCGTTCGTAGCGACGATGCCCAACGAACGTGCCACTCTGGCTGAGCACCGAACGCCGTGCACGCAGTTGCTCGATCCGGCCCGCATCGATGTTGCCCCGCGTCGCGAGCAACGCCGGCAGCAACGCTCGGAACGGCTTGGGGAACGGCTCCGGAATGCTTGGCAACAGAAGTTTGCGGCCCACTACTTTTGATCCTTTGCGTTTGGATCCTTCGCGTTTGGATCCTTCGCGCTTGGATCCTTCGCGCTTGGGGCTGCCTGCTTTTCCGCCTCCAGGCGCAGCTTGTCGAAGAAGCGCCGGACCATGGCACGTTCTGCCGGCGGCACGTGGCGGGAACGCACGGCCTCCTCAGCCGCGCGTTCGAAATCGGGCTCGGGGCGCTTGGGGGTCTCGGGATCCGCAGCTTGCGCTGCCGAACCAGACTGCGTCGAACCAGAGTTTGCCTGCTCTTCGAGTTCGGCTGCGTGCATGCGGGCACGTCGTGTCGGACCATCGCCGATGAAGTCCGGCACGACGAAGCGCTGGTCTTCGGGCAACTCGAGCAACGGCGGCACTTCGCTGGGGTCTACCGGGATCTCGCTAGCTTGTGGCGGCGGCGCGGGAGCTACGGGTTGCTGGTCCGGCTGCTCGCCAGGCTTCTCCTCCGGCTTCTCCTCCGCTGGCTTCTGTTCCGCTGGCTTCTCCTCGGCCTGCTGCTGCGCTTCGCCATTGGCAGCGTTCGCGGGCGGAGGCGTGCCCCCGCCGCCGTTGGCTTCGCCACCTTCGCCGCTGCCGCCTTGGCCATCGTCGTTGCCTGCTTCAGGTTGATTGGCCAGGCCACCGATCGCGCCCGACCATGGCGGCGCCAGCCACAGCGCCACCAACCAAATCAACAGCAACAACAACACAGCCGGAACCAACCAGCGCCAACGACCCAAGCGCGGTCGCGTCACCGCTGCCAACGCACGCTTGCGATGCGGCGCCAAACGCTGCTGCACATCTTGCTCGAGCCAACGCAACATGCTCGCACGGTTGCCGGCAACTCCAGCAGTCTGCTCGGCGACTTCGAGCCACGTCAGCAGCTCGTCGTGCAGCGCGGCAATCTCACCGCCGCTGCCCGACAGACTCTGCCGCAACGCCGAGAAGATGCGCCGGCTGTGCCACCACGCACGCACTGCCGCCAGCAACATCGTGGGCAACAAAATGGCGAGGCAAATGATGACCGCTTGGCGCAGAACGTCTGGCCACAGCCAGGCGAGCAAGACCAGCGGCAAGGCGAGCAACAGCCCCCACCGCATGCCAGCCCCAACGGTGCAGCTGAAGACATGCCGCCAGCGCAAACCTTGCGCGAACCGCCGCAAGGCCGAACCATGAGATGTCGCAGTGGCTGCTATCGAGGCGCCGGGCACGACATCCATCATGCGCGTTCTCCGGCCAGAAGAAAACGACCGGGGCGAAGGCAACGTGCCCCCGCCCCAGCCTACTCAGAAGGAGGAGAGGTTGGCTTCTTCGGCTCACCATCGAAGCACCTGCTCGTTCGTGCCACGCATCGCGGGCGTCATAGGGGACAATCGCACGCCTACGCGCGCTGCCAGCGCGACATTCGGCCGCGTCTCGCAGCGAGACAGCTCGGCAAGACGCCTTCAGTTGCTCGCCGCGCGCCTGCGAGGCCCTGCCGTCAGCGGCTACTCAGGGCCCGCGATTGGCAACCGGGCTTGGCGGCCTAGACATGGGGCCACAAGCACCGGACTTCCGGCTGTCGACGTTGCAACTACCGGCCTTTCGGGTCGAACATGCGCAGCGGCACATCCAGTTCGAAGTTCGTCACCATCGACGAACTCCACGTCATGATGAACGGCGCCAGGCTGCAAGTCATGTAGTAGTGGTTGCGGCCTTCGACGCGGTTGCCGATCTGGATCTCGACCAACTTCTCGCTGTCGCCCTCAGCGACCGTGAAGGTGACCACGGTCTCGGGTGGCCCCAGCCCGTAGGTCGTCAGGTTGCCGGCATTGCGAAGGCTGCGCTCGTAGCCGTCCACCGCCAGGTATCCGAACCGCTGGATCAGGCCTTCGATCTCGGACTGACGCGGCGCGCCGAGATCCTCACCGCCAGCCTTGGCCACCCACAGCGCCTTGTTCCGCTCGCGCTCGAACACGAACGTCTTGCCCTTGGTCGACAGGTTCTTGATCGTCAGTCGACGCACTTGCGGTGGCTGGATGCGCGCCAGCACGCGTTCGACCCACTCGTCGGTTTCGATGTTGCGACGCCATGGCTTCTCCCATTCGTAGAGCACCACGTCGTTGCTGCCGACTTGCCGCACGAAGACGCCGCGCACCGCTTCGGTGTCCGAGCGACCGACGCTGGAATCGTCCCCGACGAAGACTTCGGCGAGCACGTTCTCACCCAGCTTGTCGACGACCTTGATCAAGTAGGCATGCTCGACGTCGAGGCCGTATTTCTTCAGCTGCTCCTCGGTGGCGTTGGACAGCACCAACGTTTCCGGGTCGTTGCGAATCATGCGCAAGTGATGGAACACATCCGACTCGAGCCGCCCCGCCTTGACGGGTGCGCCGGCCAACAAGCCAGACGCTTGTCCTTGCGACTGACCGATGCGCCAGGTGTCATCGTCCAACTGCAGGACCAACTCGTTGTAGTCAACGCGTGGCGGCTGGTTGGGATTGGGGTTTGCTGGCGGCGGCTGTTGCACCGGCTTCGGCTCGGCGATCAGCACCCAGCCCGCGTTGTCGCTGGTGAAGCCTTGGAACATCAGCGGGATGCGGCCCACATCGACGAACGTGTCGGCATCGGCATAGAGCTGCCACGCGGTCGGGATGGCCAACACCAGACACACGACAGCGAGCACCAAATTGCGGGACCTCAGATTCATCGTGACACCTCAGGTGCATCGAGCGACGTCAGGAACGCGCGCTTCTGGTTGCGGCGGATATTCCAGACGATCAAGCCAAACGCCAGCAACACCAAGCACGGCATGATCACGTTGAGCGCGACCAACCCGGTCGTCTTGCGCCGCAACGCTTGCTCCGCGTCGCGAGGATCTTCGTTCGGCTTGGTGCTGACGTCGACCAGGGCTAGCGTACGATCCGCCGGCACCCGCAACTGCAGATCGATCAGATCGCGATCATCGCTAAGCCAGTCGAGCATTTGCGCGAAGAACGGCATGGCCGTGCCACTGGAAATCGGGCCACCAATATTCTTGTAGTCGCCACCGATCACATCGTCGCGCAAGAACGTCGCATCACCGACCACCACAATGCGGCCCGGTGACAAAGACCTGGCGCGCATCGGCGCTTCCGCGTTGCTTGCAACTGGGTCGCTAGGTTTCGCTGGTTGTGGACCATTCGGATCCGACTCGGGAGTCGCCGACTCTTCGCCAGGTTTCGGTTCTTCCTTCAGAGCGTTCGCCTCTTCGTCGATCTGGGATGGGCGCTTCGGCACATCCTTGCCGGCGAAGAACGACTGGAACTCGCCCTGCACTTCCACCATCAGCGGCGCCTGCACGCGCGGTTCGGCCCGCACCCGCTCGGTGAGCTTCGCCATGAAGCGCTCGTGCTCGACGTTCATCGTGCTTTCGTTGAGGCCGACCGGGTTGAGGCCAGCCGGTGGGTCTTCCACCAGCGCAAGCGGCGACGTCCACAGCAGCACGCGACCCGAAACCCCGTCGGGCATGTCGGGCACACCACCAGCACGTTCGCGCAGGCCAACCCACGTCGGCCAGTAGAAACCCGGACCGCGGTTCCAACTCTTCTTGAAGCCTTGGAACAGGAAGTCGTCGGACGGCATGCCCGGCAACAGCGTCTTGCGATACTGCGCCGCCAGGCGGTCATCGATCTTGCCGGTCGCGTCGACGGCAAGCTGATCCGCAGACAGCCGCCAGTCATAGTTCACCGCGTGCAAGAAATACGGGTAGGCGACGGGAATGAAGTGGGCGCTGCCAGCCGAGACGCGCATCGCGCGCGCAAAGTATTCCTGCGGCAGCGAGTTGTGTGCCTCGTACGCGATCTGGTGCATATCCGCTACGAGCCGCGGCTGCCAATCGATGCCGTAGTTGCTGAGTTGCTGCACCAACGGGTACGAACTCTCCTTCGCGTCGAGCGAGAACGGCACCTTGTTGAAGTTCCGTTCGGCATCGATCTGGTATTCGGCAGCATCGGCAAAGATCACCAACGTGCCGCCACTCATGACGAACTGGTCGATCACGTACTTTTGGCGATCCGTCAGCAGCATCGGCCGGAACAAGAACAGCGTCTCAAGATCCGCCGGCAACAACGCACCGTCCTCGTCCTTGAAGTTCTGGAACTCGTAGCGCGACTTCAGGGCGCGGTGTTGGCGCACCATGTTCCAGCCGACGATCGCTTGCTGGCGGCCACGCGGAACCCGCGCCGGCCATTCCATGTAGCCGATGCGACGCTTGCGGCCAGTGATCACCTCTTTGATCTTCGGCGTCACCATCGCTTCGGCTTGGAACGAGCTATTGGGCAGGAAGGCCTCGAGCACCTTCTGCTTGCCGCCGCCGTAGAGCAGGCGCAATCCCTGCCAGTGTTGATCGACCGACAACGACGTTGCCGATTGGCTGCGCAGGTTGATCGGAGTGATGCCGAGTCGCGACGCCGTCTTGGCGATCGCCGCATCGCTGTTGGGATCGAAGCGCTGCACGATCACCCGGCCTTTGCCGAGCTGCGTGATTTCGTCGAGGAAGTTATCCGCCCAATCGCGGCTGTTGCTCATCGACAGCGGCAGGTTTTCCTTCGGACTGAAGTAGGCCTCAACGATCAGCCGCTCCTCGAGATTGCCGACCAACTTGCTGGTCGAAGCCGTCGTCGTCCACAGCTTGTCCGTGGTCATGTCGACCCGCACGCGATACCGCGAGGCGAGGTAGACAATCTGACCGAGCACAAGCAGCAGCAACACTACGTGCAGCAACAACGGCATGGCCGCACCGCGCTGTTCGTGCCTGCGGTTCCCTGCGGGCCTGCGGTTCCCTTCTGACGTGCCTCGTTGTTGCATGACTATCATCCCTTGCTCTCCCGGCGCACCTTCAGCACGAGCACGTTGGCGTAGAGGAAGAACCCGCAGAAGCAGACGAAGTAGACAAAGTCACGGGTGTCGAAGACGCCGCGCGCGATGCTGAGGAAGTACTTGTAGGGACTGATGCCGTTGAGCAAGTCCGCACACCACAGCGGCAGATTGGAACCGAAGAACTCGATCACCGACGGGTTGCCCAACAAGAACAACACCGACAGCGACACGATCGAAGCCAACAGCGCGACGATCTGGTCCTTGGTCATGCTCGACCAGAACATGCCGACCGCGACGAAGCTGCCGGCGAACATCAGCGAGGCGACGTATTGGCCCAGCACCGGCGGCCAATCGATCGAGCCATAGGCGCCGAGTGTCAGTGGCAGGCCAAGCGTCAGCAGCAAGACGAAGCCGAGGTAGGTCACCACGGCGCCGAACTTGCCGAGCACCACCTGGCTGGTGCGAACCGGGAACGTCAACAGCAGTTCGATCGTGCCGAGCTTTCGTTCTTCGGCCCACAGCCGCATGGTCAAGCCGGGCAAGAAGATCAGGAACAGCCACGGCAAGTAGAGGAAGAACGGCTGCATCGTGGCGGGAGCCCCGTGCACGAGACTGGTCTTCGCCGACAAGAACAGCAGCACCGTCAAGAACAGCGCGCCGAACACGTAGGCAATCGGCGACAGGAAGTAGCTCTTCAGTTCGCGGCGAAAGATGACCCGCGTCTGGCGGCCGAACACGCTGGTGATCACGTTAGACATTCGCTGCCTCCGACGCGGTCAACGTCAACTTGCGGAAGACGTCTTCGAGGTCCGGGGTTTCGCGCTGCAAGGACAACAGGTCCCAACCGTTCTTGATGACGGTGCGCGCGATTGCCTCGGCAATCGGTGCTTGTTCGCCATCTGGGGCGATGCGGTATTCGTTGCCGTCGTCGTGACGATCGACAACCTCGACCGCAACATCGCCCAACAGTTCTTTGAGCTGCGTCAGCACAGCCGCTTCGGGGCCGCGCACCCGCATCCGTAAGCCACCACCGGGTTGCTTGGCCAGTAATTGCTCTTGCGTGCCATCGGCGACAATCTCTCCTTGGTTGACGATGATGACGCGCGAACACGACTTCTCGACTTCCTGCAGGTAGTGCGTGCTGAGCACGACCGTGTGTTCCTCGCCCAATCGTTCGATCAGATTACGCACCTCGACGATTTGGTTGGGGTCGAGGCCCGAGGTCGGCTCATCGAGGATCAGCACCGGCGGCTCGTGCACGATTGCCTGAGCGAGCCCGACCCGTTGCTTGTAGCCCTTGGACAGCTCGACGATGTTCTTGCCGGTGACCCGTGCGAGACCGCACAGTTTCACCGCGCGTTCGATCGCCACCTTGCGGTCACGAGCCGCGACGCCGCGAATCTCGGCGCAGAACGACAGGTAGTCATCCACGCGCATATCGCTGTAGAGAGGCGTGCTTTCCGGCAAGTAGCCGATCAGCGCCCGCACGGCCAACGAGTCCTTGACGACGTCGAGTCCATTGACCGAACCACTGCCACCTGACGGTGACAGGTAGCCAGTCAGAATCTTCATCGTCGTCGACTTCCCGGCACCATTGGGGCCGAGGAAGCCGATCACTTCGCCCTTGCTAACGGAGAAGGTGATGCCCTTCAGCGCGCGAGCGAAGCCATAGCTCTTCTCGAGACGGTCGACTTCGATCATGTTCAGTTGCGGTCTTGGATTAGCACGCGAACGTCTAGCCAACCCGGATCCGGACGCAACATCCAGACAGGTTCCGGAGAAGACCGTTAGCCATGTGGATCTTCGGCGGCAGTCAGCCGGCGAAGATCTGCAGGCCCGGACAACGTCAGATCACTCTTCGAGGCGGAAGCTGTCCAAGAACTCTTGGTTCGTATCCGTCTTCATCAGACGGTCGATCAGCAGCGGCATCGCATCGAGCGCGTTCATGCGCGAAAGCACACGACGCAGCGTGTAGAGGCGTTGGGTCGTGTCGGCACCGAGCAGCAACTCTTCCTTGCGCGTGCCAGACAGTTCGACGTCGATTGCCGGGTAGACCCGGCGCTCGGCGAGCTGGCGATTGAGCACGAGCTCTTGGTTGCCGGTACCTTTGAACTCTTCAAAGATGACCTGGTCCATGCGCGAGCCGGTGTCGACCAGCGTAGTGCCGAGGATCGTCAGCGAGCCACCGTCTTCGCAGTTGCGCGCCGAACCGAAGAACTTCTTCGGGACCTCGAGCACCTTCGAACCGAGACCACCCGACATCGTGCCGCCACCGCGGCCACCGAGGGACGAGTTGTAGGCGCGCGTCAACCGCGTGATCGAGTCGAGCAAGATCACTACGTCACGGCCGGTTTCCACCAGGCGCTGGGCGCGCTTCATGCAGATTTCACTGACCTTGACGTGGTTGCTGGGCCCTTCGTCGAGCGTCGAAACCAGCACTTCGCGATTGTCGCCGACGACACTGCGCTTCCAACCAGTCGCCTCTTCGGGGCGCTCGTCGATCAGCAGCACAATCATGTGCACGTCGGGGTAGTGCTCGCTGATGGATGCGCAAATCTGCTGCATCAACACCGTCTTGCCCGAACGCGGCGGTGCCACGACGAGGCCACGGGTGCCGTAGCCAATCGGGCAGAGCAGGTCGACGACGCGCAGCGAAACGTTTTCGTCGCTGCCGGGTGCCAACACGAACATCGGCTCCGGGTCGATGACGGTCATGCTGCGGAACTGCGGTAGCGCTTGGCGCTCTTCCGGGTCCATGGCGTCGACCTTTTGGACCTCCGCCATCGTCAACCGTTGCTGGCCGCGGGTCGGGAAGCCGGCTTGGCCAATGATCTCACTGCCTTCTTGCAGGCGGTGTTGGCGGATCAGCGCTCCGGGAACGAATGTGTCGCCGTTCGGAATGGTGTCCGGCAGGTAGCTGTTGATCGCCTTGCGAAGCCAGCCGTTGCCTTCCTTGGTGTATTCGAGAACGCCGGAAGCTTCCTCGGTTGGGCCTTCGACCAGGAAGTTGCCTCCCTGACCTCCGCCGCCGCCTTGGCCACCTCCGCCGCCACCGCCGCCTTGGCCACCGCCACCGCCGCCGCCGCCGCCACCGCCGCCGCCGCCGCCGCCGCGACGACGTCGCCGCCGCCCACCGCGCCGCCATTTGCGATCGGGTCCGCCACCTTG
>CAXBFC010000365.1:0-8660 GCA_963974725.1 uncultured bacterium
GCCATGGCGATCGCCGCGATCGACGAAGACGATGCCGTCCATGATGTTGGTGATGATTGTCATCATGCGTGACAGGTCGAGGTAGAACGTCTCCTGCGTCTCTTGGAACTTCTCGGCCTGTTGCTTACATCGACGGCGAAGCTCTTCGGACTGGACCCTCCAACGTTCTGCTTCGCCACGACCGCGAGATCGTGCTTCGACGCGAGACCCCAGCCGTTTGAGCAGCTTCTTGGCGTCGCTGGCAGAACCGGTGGCACCAATCACGCCGATCGCAGCGATCGCCATGGCGCGCTCGTAGTGGGCCGGTTGCGGCGCTCCATCGACGGCGATGACCATCTCGACATCGCCAACCTGGCAATGTTCGTGCAGGCCCTGCAGCGCGTCGCCAACGAAGGCAAGATCCGCGACCACGGCTTGTAGCCCACCCGTGGTCAGGAGTTCTGTGGCCGCATCAATCGAGTCAGCAACAATGACCTGTGCCGCGGCGTCAGCAAACCATGACTGCAATCGAGCAGCGTTTGCGCCTGTCGCCAGGATCAGGATGTTGTTGGACGTCGCCATACTGGCCAACCCTTTCGACAGGTCAGACCCGACACCTGGCCGGGTTACACAGCTAGTGGCGATCAGGCGGGCTTAGCTGCCGCTCTTGATCGCTTGCAGCGCGTCGTCTTCCTTGTCGTAGATCGCAAGGTGCTTGGAGATGCGCATGATCTCGAAGATCTTGACGATGAACGGCTTGATGTTGCTCAGGTAGAGCTTGCAGCTGCGTGACGAAGTCACGTTATTGGCCACAATGATCAAGCCGACTCCACAAGAATCGATGATCTTCACGTTGTCGAGGTTCAGCACGAAGTGCTCGTAACCCTCCTCGATCTTCGCGTTGATCGTTTCCTTCAACGACTCTTTGAGCGAGTCCGTGACATAGAAGTTCAGGCTTCTGTCGTTGAACGAAATGATGACAGTCTTGTCGTCCTTGAGAGCTGTAACCGACAGACCCTGACTTTTCTTTCCAACGATTTCCATGGCGTAACCTCGGTGTGCGCGACCCGGTTGGGTGTGAATGCTTGCTCTGCATCGACACCGACGGCCTCGCGAGTTGAGCCAGTGATGGAAATCTACGCACCAGGGAGAGACACCTAGCCCAAAGATGCTGGGGGGTGCCCCTCAAACGCCGTCGGCATCGGTGATTCGATCACCGCGCGGGGCAACTGGGTCGCCGCGATCTTCTGCAGCCAGACCGAGATCCACGGGATCAACTAGCTCGCCATCTGGCGACGGTTCGTCTCCGTCGCTGCACACCGGCACCGATTGCGGCCCCGCTGCAGTTGGCAGGATCACCGTCGGCTCGGCGGCTGACAGCTCGCCTGCGGGTTGCGCTACTGCCGGATTCGCTACTGGCGGATTCGCTACTGGCGGCAGCTCAACGGCTGGCTCAGCACTCGGCTGGGGCACAGCCACCGCTCCCTCGTCGGCCGTAACTCCTTCGGCCCGGTAGCGGTGCGAGATGTTCGATCGCCCGATGTTAGTCAGCAACTCGGCACTCTTGTGAATGCCGAGCTGGAACGCCTTGTTCGCAACACTCGTGACCGAACGGCCAAGCGCACGGGCCACGGCAAGGTTGTCGTGGTCGGGATAGAGCGCCTGCAGTTTTTCGACCTCGGCCAAGGTCCATCGCGGCATGCGGGAGCGAATGGGTGGCGCGGCTTTGCCGTGCTTGCCGCCAGCCTTGACCCGACTTTTGGCGCCACTCTTGGCGTTCGACGTCGGGGATTGGTTCTTCGCTGCGTTGTTGCACGCCGCCTGGAACCTCTTGTCCTTGGCGAGGCACATGCTTTGCGCAGCCGTGGCAATCTCGCTCTGGCTTCGCATCAGCGACACCTCGAGGTCCTCATCCGCGCGTGTGCCATAGAGCTTCTTCAACAACCGGCGCTCTTCGCGGGTCCACGCACCAGACCTCAAGCGACTGCGTAGCTCGGCCGCCCGCGATCGAACCTCGTTCGCCGGCCGACCAAGCATTGGCGCCAGCAATCGAAGTTCGACCGCGCCCCACGCCTGGCGCAACTGCCAGTCGTCGCTGTCAGTCCATGCCCCCTTGCGAGGCGGCACCCGCAACAAGTCGAGCGCCTTGCGTTGCACGCTGTCGGCCGAACGACGCAACAACGCAGCGGTCTGCTCAACACCTCGGTGTGGAAACAACAAGCGCAGTCGCTCCAGCTCCTGGACCGACCAATTGCCGCGACGCAACCGATGGCTCATGCGCTCGAATCCCCAGGTTTGAGCTTGTCCTCAGCTTTGGGCTGATTGGCATCGCTCTCTCCAACAGTGCTCTCTGGAAGCTCGCTGTCCGAACTGCGCAACAACGCAGCCCACCGCGGGTGGATCTCGTCCTGGACCAGCTTGCGCACCGCGGACGTCGCCTGCATCGCCAGAGCGCGGCGCGCGAGATCCTGACATTCCTCCAGCGAGAAGCTACGCAGCATCAACTTGACGCGCGGCAAGAACACCGGCGCCATCGACAGTTCTCGATATCCGAGCCCCACCAGCAGCGGCGTGTACCAGTGGTCGCCGGCGACTTCGCCACAGATCGAAGCGCTTTTGCCCGCAACCCGAGCCGCTTCGGCAATCTGCCCCAGCACCCGCAAGACCCCGGGGTGGAACGGGTCATACATCTTGGCAACGCGCTGGTTGTCGCGGTCGACGGCCAACAAGTACTGCACGAGGTCGTTGGTGCCGACCGAGACGAAGTCGACGATGGGCAGGATCTCGGGCAACACGTGGACCAGGATCGGCACCTCGACCATGACCCCAAGTTCGATGCGGGCGTCGTAGGCAACGTTGTTAGCGCGCAAATCCGAAGTCAGTTGGTCCACGACTTCACGACAACGCACCACTTCCGAGCGCGTCGTGATCATCGGCAACAGGATGCGCGCATGACCGAGGGCGCTGGCGCGCAAGATCGCGCGCAGCTGCGTGTAGAGGATGTCGGGCCAGTCCAAGCACAACCGGATCCCGCGCCAGCCGAGCACCGGGTTGCGCTCCTCGGGCATCTGGAAGTATCCGAGCGGCTTATCGCCGCCAACGTCCAGGGTGCGGAACGTGACCGGCTTGCCGTCGGCGCTCTCAACAGCACGCCGGTACATCGCGACCTGCTCTTCTTCGGTCGGGAACTGGCGCCGTTCCATGAAGGCGAACTCGGTGCGGAACAGGCCGATGCCGGCCATCGTGTCGAGCTCGAGGTTGTCGAGATCCTGCACGCCTTCGACGTTGGCCATCAAGCGAACGCTGGTGCCGTCTGGTGTAACCGAAGGCTGGAAGCGCAACTCGGAGATTCGCGACTCAACCGCACGCTCTTCGCGCAGGCGTTGCTCGTAGTCGGCGAGTTCGTCGACCGTCGGATCGACCAGCACGACGCCGGCGTCCCCATCGAGGATCGCCAGCGCACCGCTGCTGGTTTCCTGCATGAACCCGTCAACCCCGACGATGGCCGGAATGCCGAGCGAACGCGCCAGGATGGCGCCGTGTGAATACTTGCCGCCATGCGCGGTGACGATGCCTTGGATGTGGGCGCGATCGAGGATCCCGGCATCGCTCGGCAAGAACTCGTCCGCGGCGAACAAGTAGTCGGCCCCATCGGCGATGTATTTCTGGCGGTCGTGCGCTACCAACGCGCCGACCAACTGGCGACCAATGTCCCGCAGGTCCGCGGCGCGCTCGCGCATCGCCGCGTTCTCCATCGCCTCGAACACGGCTTCGTAGCGCGCGATCACTCGCTGCAACGCGACCTCGAGGTTGACCTTGTGCTGTGAGACCTCGTCTTCCACATCCTTGCGGAACGTCTTGTCGTGCAGAATGGCGAGCTGCGCGTCGTAGATGCGCACATCATGCTTGCCGAGCGCTCCGGCCAGCTCCTTCTGCAAATTGAGCAGGCTCTCGGTAACTGCAGCGATAGCTCCAGATAGCCGCCCAACCTCTGCGTCTATGCGATCGTCCGCGACCGTCCAGGTAGGAATCTGATCGAGCGTTGTGTGGAAGTGCACAACGCGAGCAATCGCAATCCCGGGCGCTGCGGCGATGCCTTTGAGTTTACGAGCCATCGGTGGCACGACGTTTTCAGGCACCGTGCCGTACTTTGCAACACACCTGCTTCATGGAAGGGCCTTGAAGAGCCGATCACATGCATAGATCGACAAAGCATTGACCATGAACAGATCCAGCGATACGCGCAATTCCTCCGGGAAGCTGCCTAGTTTCCTCGGCCCAGACGCCGACGAGACGTCCGAGACGAAGGCCTCATCCGTCGAATCCGAAGACGCAGCGACGCACTATGACGGCGCTCAGTCGGAAGACCAGGACGACGAAGACTACTCGGACTACGACGAGGACGTGCTCGACGAGGGCAGCGAGGACGAGGAAGACGAAGAGGACGAAACCTTCGATGAGCCGGTCGCCGTGGCCCCACGACTCGCTCGACGTCGCTACCAGGCCTCAACGGTCCCTCTGGCCGGTGGCATGAGTATGGCAATGGGTGCCGCCTTGACGATCACCGGCCTCGTGACGGCAGCACTTCCGGCCGCAACAGCCGCGCTCGCAGCCGTCATCGCACCGCAAACCATTACGCTTCTCGGGCTCGCTGGGTTCGCCATCGGCACCAGCCAACGGCGCACCTCGCGGGTGCAACGTCGCCTGCAAGCTCTCGAATCGCAACGCACGTCAGTCGACGACGAGCTTCGCGACACGCTAGCGCAGATCCTCGATGGCCAAGGCCAGGGCGGCCAACAATCAAATAACGCGGAATCAGGCGATACGCAGCAATTGATGCTCTCCCTGCAACGCCAGGATCAAAAGATCAACAACCTGACCAAGGCCATCAAGATGTATGGCAAGCCACTGATGGAGATCGCCGGGCAAGGAACCGAGCTCGCCGGCAGTGTCTCCCAGGTCAAGACGCTGGTCGAAGGCGGCACCGAAGCCACCCGCCAAACCGTGAACCGTGTCGAGCAACTCGTTCGCAGCGGCTCAGGCAAGACGGAACTCGGCGAGCTACCCGCGCAAATCGAAAAGCTGCAGGTCTCCCTGGCCGCCATTGCGCAGCGCATCGAAGACACCGAGGTTCGCAAGAGCTTGGTCCGCGTCGAAGATGCGACGACCAAACTGGCAACGCAGCTTGAGACATTGCAGCGTGGCGAGAACGTCAAGGCGGCGGCGACCGAGTTGCAGAACAGCCTCGAGCAAGCCACGACTGGGTTGCAGAAGGGCCTCCAGCAGATGCGCGAAGGCAACCTCAACGGACTCGAGACGTCGGTCAAGGACATCCAACGCGAACTGTCCGGCTTGGCGACGAGCATGTCGCAGGTGCAAGCAGCCGTGAGAAGCGGAGTGCAGGTGACTACGAGTGCGCCGCAAGCCGCTCCCGCCACACAAGCTGGCACTGGCACGAATACGACGACCAGCAAGACATACCCGGCTGCCCCATCCGCATCCGCTGCGGGAAGTGGCAAGGCTGCCGACGCCACGGGCGACAACGGCTACGGCACTGGCAAGCGCACGTCTGGCGGCAAGAACGTGCTCGGCGCAATCGCAAAGCTGAAGCAGATGAAGGGCTAGAAGCCGGCAGCCTGGAGCGGCTATCGTGGCCGCATGACCGGATCTGGCTCACGCTCCTTCCCGACGGATCGCTGCCCTTTGTGCGGCGGCGCCAACCAGTGCGCGATGGTGGCGCAAGCGAGTCCAGCCGACAACACTTCGGCCAACAGTAGATCTGCCAACAGTAGCTCTGCCAACAGTAGCTCTGCCGGCAGTAGTTCTGCCAACAGCAGCTCTACCAATCGGGCCGAGGCGAGCGCAACTTGCTGGTGCAAGAGCCTTGAGATTCCAAAGGAACTGCTCGCGAAGCTTCCAGATGCGGCCCGAGGGATCGCATGCATCTGCCAAGGTTGCAGCAATGCTGCCATGAGCGAACCAGCGCAAGGCGTTCGCAAGACGATCGACCCCGGTGGCCGGGAAGCCATGCAGCTGACAGCCGACGGCCAAACGGTGCTGATCTCGCACACTGGCGCTCAGGTGCTTTCGTGGCAGACCGATAGCGGCGACGTGTTGTGGACCGCAAGTGCGCCGGAGTATGTCGCCGGCAAGCCGGTGCGCGGCGGCGTCCCGGTGGTGTTCCCATGGTTTGGCGACCACAAGAGTGACCCGAGTAAGCCAGCCCATGGTTTCGCGCGCAGCATCGACTGGCACTGCAGCGTGCGCGATGCGGCGAGCGCGACGTTCTCATGCGGCGACACCCCGGCAACGCGGGCCATGTGGGACTACGCATTCCGCGCCGAACTGACCGTCAGCCTGACAGACACGCTGCAGATCGCGATGACGATCACCAACACCGACGATCGGGAGTTCTCCTTCGAACAGGCGCTGCACACGTATTTCTCCGTCGGCGACATCCACGAAGCCTCAGTGCATGGCTTGCAAGGAGTGCCGGTTGTCGAGCACGCGCGCGAACCGGAGGGCGAATGGGATCAAAGCGCACCGATCCGCTTCCGGGCCGAAACCGACCGCGTCTTCCAGCAAGTGCCCGACGAACTGATGCTGCAGGCGCCGGCGCTCGATCGCACCGTGACGCTGCGCACCAGCAACTCGCGTTCGACGATCGTCTGGAATCCGTGGCCAAACAAAACCGCGCGTCTTTCCCAGATGCACGCGGATGACTGGCAAAGCTTCGTCTGCGTTGAGTCTGCCAACGCGTTCGAAAATGCGGTGCGACTCGCGCCAGGTGCAAGTCACGAGATGACGTTGACGCTCAGCGTCGCAAGCGACTGAAGTGGCCGGCGGCCCGCTCGGCGACGAAGTGCTCGGGCCGGTTGGTCGTGACCAGATCACAACCAAGCGCGACGGCCCCGTAGAAGGTCGAATCGGCATCCACGGTATAGACGCACAGCAAGCGGCCGGACTCGTGCACGACCTGCGCCATCACCCGCGTCAACTTGCTGTGGCTCCAGTGCAGGATTGCCGCCCCGGTTCGATCGACGTCGCGCAGGCGTGCAGGCGTTGGCTCGTCGCCGGCAAGTGCCGCGAGTAGCAAGCGAGGCTCCGCTTGATGCACTTCGGCCAGCCAGTCCCAGTCGAACGACTGCACAATGACGTGTTCGACAACATCCAAGCGCTGCAACTCGAGAACCAAGTCCCGAGCATCGCCACCCTTGCGCTCGATCATCGGCACCGCGGGCGCAATCGCCTGCAGCGCCTGCTGCAACGTCGGCACTCGCTCGCCGGCAAAACTGGCGGCAAACCAGGTCCCGGCATCGAGGCGTTGCACCTCGGCGAACGTCAACTCGTCGATGCGCACCTGCTCGCGCCCGAACACGGCGCGCGCGTCGGTCGTGCGGTCACAAGTCCGATCGTGCAGACACACCCACTGTCCGTCACGTGTCTGGTAGACATCGAACTCGACCACATCGGCACCGTGCTGCACTGCATGACGGAATGCGGCGACGGTGTTTTCGGGCCTAGCTCGGCTCGCACCGCGATGCGCGACCACCTGGACTTGCTTGCTCCGCAGACGCGCGAGCAGCGACCCGCCCCTATTGGCGTCCGGCATGTTGGCGCCCGGCATATTGGCGCCCGGCCTGCTGGTGGCTGGCATATCGACAGCCGGCTGGTCGCCGGCCCTATCGCTAGCTTGCTCGCCCGGCGCGTGGCATGCGCCCATCGACACCACGAGCAGCGCGAAAACTGCTGCCAGACGCAGCATCGCTACTCGATCTCGGCCAGCAAGGCGCCGGCCGCAACCGTCTCCCCGGCCTTGACCAACAACTTGGTCACGACCCCGGGGCCTTCGGCTCCGAGCGGGTTCTGCATCTTCATCGCTTCGAGCACGACCATGGTCTGGCCCTCTTCGACCTGGTCGCCAACGGCCACTTGCACTTCGACCACGATGCCGGGCATCGACGCCCGCAATTCGCGCTTGCCGCCTTGCTTGTTGCCGGCGACCTGCGCGGCGGCGCGCTCGCGTTCGTCCTCGACCTCCATCGCGTAGCGTTCGCCGTGCACCTGCACCGCGACGTCTCGGCCACGGATCTCCGCGACGATATCGAAACTCTCGCCATCGATGATCATCGACAGCGCTTCGCCATCGCCAACCTGCGCCAGCGAGATCTCGACCATGCGATCGCCACTGCGAGCGACCAAGATGTCTTCATGACGTTCGAACGTGTATTCGCGCTCGTCGTCGCCCATGCGAGACAGATACTTCATCGTGTCCTCCACAAACGCTCTTGCCGTCCCAGCGTGGCCCATGCAGGCGTGGCCGGTGCGGCTCCATCACTTGATGGCGCAACCACGCCAACCTTCTCCGCCGCGAGGAATCGAGCCACCGCACCAGCCAACATCGCCACATCGCGGCGCTCTTCGCTGTTGCGATTGATGCGTTCGAGAATGCCGGTGTCGTAGTGTCCCGAGCAAAACTCTTCGCTCTGCAACGTCGCCAGGGCTACTGGCAACGACGTCAACACGCCAACCACACGCAATTCACGCAGTGCGCGCACGCAGCGGGCAATGGCTTGGTCACGATCGGCGGCGTGCACGATCAGTTTGCCAAGCATGCTGTCGTAGTAGGGCGTGACTTCTTGGCCGCGATACATGGCCGCATCCAGACGCACACCCGGCCC
>CAXBFC010000366.1:0-8642 GCA_963974725.1 uncultured bacterium
CTCTGGCGACAAACCTGGCGGCTACCGTTTGGCTGACACGCCACGCTGCGTCGCGGCGCCGCGCGCTGCTCGGGGCCCTAGCCTACACCGCCGGCCGCGTCGCTGCGTATGGCGCGATCGCTGCCATGCTCGCCCTCGGCGCGCTCGGTGCGCCAGCCGTGTCGCATGCCTTACAGGAGTGGCTGCCACCGTTCGTCGGACCACTGCTGGTGCTGACAGCCATGGTCTTGCTCGAGTTGCTGCCACTGCCTTTTGGCGGCCAGGGTATGAGCCAAGGCACCGCCGAACGCCTGGCTCGCTTCGGTATCGTTGGTGAGTTTGCGCTCGGATTCTTGTTCGCAATCACATTCTGCCCCGCGTCGGCAGCGTTGTTCTTCGGCAGCCTTCTGCCGCAAGCACTGGCCAGCCCCAACGCCACGCTTCCGGTCGTCGCGTATGGAATCGGCACAGCCATCCCCATCGGAGTGTTCGCGGTGGCGGTAGCGATTGGTGCCGGATTTGCGAGCCGCTTCGGCGAAGGCATCGTTCGCTGGCAACCCCGCATTCGCGTCGTCACCGGCACCGCACTGCTGCTGCTCGGGCTGTATCTGATCGCTCGGGATACTCTTGCTTTGCTACCGAGCTGACAACCTGGTTCGGGCTGCTGCGCCGCCGCACACCTCAACGTAGCGCCGCTTCACACGCCGCTAAGATGCGCTCGCACTCGGCAACCAAGAAGACATTGACCATATCTCGGCCGCGCGCGAGCGAAGGCTTGCCGAGTTCGATTCCACGCTTGGCAAGACCCCGCGCCTCTTCGTAGAGCCTCCGCGCATCGTCCGCTTGTTCGGTGTATTTGGCAGTGATCGCGAGATGATCGGCGAGACGCTGACTCGCCATACCAACCGACGAAGCGAACCCCGCGTTGCTGGGATCGATTGCAAGCAGACGTTCGAGTTCGACTTGCGCCCAACGAAGATGCTGCTCGCCACGGCGGTACTGGCCCTGGCTCGCCAGTGTGTAGCCGAACTGACTTCGCACCATCGCATGCAGGCCTTGGGTCGGCCGATTCTTCGGGCTCTGCTCGACTCGCGACAACGCCTCGATCGACTGCTCATACGCAGCGAACGCTGCCTGGTAGTTGCCTCGGCCCGCCTCGGTAATCGCAACGGAACGATACAACGACCCCAGCTTGGTTTGCGAATCGTCATCCGGCGCACGGTCACCCCGCGCTGCCACCCGCAAGTCGCGCGCCCGCAAGTAAAGTGCCACCGCCGCCTCGTGGTCCTGCTGCATCAACGCGGCGTCCGCTTGATGGATCACATGAACCGCTTCCGCATCGAGCAGCCGCAGGTCGCCTTTCGGGATGATGGCTCGCAGCCGATCCAGCAGCGCTCCGACTGCTTGCCAATGTCTAGCCGCAGTCGGCGACAGCCGATCTTTGACGAACGCCAACTCGCCACAATCTGCTTCGACATCAAAGCTCAACCACAGTGCGTCGACGTTGTCTGGCTCAAGCAGCAGCAGCTCGTCCAAATAGGACTTGGCGCGCATCAAGCTCACCATCGCTTGCGAGCGGTCGCCTTCATTGGCCAACATCGCGCTACCCTGGATGCCACCGAGATTGCGATACGCAACTGCCAGTGAGTACTGCATCGCGGCGTCGAGTGGCACACTTGCCTCGACGAACTGCAGTTGCTGGACCGCTTCTTCGACCACCTCACGGCGCAGCTGGGTTGCACCCGGCAACCCAGCGAAACGCCTCGGCAAACCGATGACACTGCGCATCGCATTGTCGAACACCCGACGCATGGCGCTGACCTTTTGCTCTCCTTGCTGCGTCGCCAGTTGCTCGGCTCGCTGCGCGCGCACCGCATACCACACACTCGTGGCCCCACCAATTGTCGATACCAGGATGAGCGCCGTCACCGCTGCCACCAAGCCACGGCGGCGCCGTGCAAACATGCTTAGCTGATAGCGGAGCGTCGGTGGCCGCGCGAGGATCGGCTCGCATAGCAGGTAGCGCTGCAAGTCCTCCGCCACCGACCCAGCTCCGGCGTAGCGGCGGGCTGGTTCCTTGGCCATCGCGGTAGCAAGAATCAACTCAAGGTCAGAGCTCGCGCCGGGCAAGTCCTGCCGCAGCAAGCGAGCCTCCTGATCGCAGATGGCACTGCTTACTTCCGGCAAGCTCTGACCACCAAAATCGAACGGCAGCCGGCCGACCAACAGCTCATATAGCAACACCCCGAGAGCATGCACATCGGTACGCGTATCGATGCTCAGGCTGTCAGCACGAAGCTGCTCGGGAGCCATGTAGCGCAGGGTCCCGACCAGCTCGCCAGCTTTCGTCAGGTCGCTGTCTTGATCGAGGGTGCGGGCGATTCCGAAATCGATGACCTTCGCGTTGCCTTCCGCATCGATGAGCACGTTCTGCGGCTTGAGATCACGGTGCACGACGCCACGCTCGTGCGCGTGTTGCATGGCGGCGCAAACCTGCAGCAAGATCTCAAGCTTCTGCCGCTCCGTCCACGCCCGCTCCGCGGCCCAGTCCGAAAGGGTCTTCGCCCCCTCGACGAACTCCATCGCAAAGAACGGCCATTGCATCACGCCGAGTGACGAGGACTCTTCGTGTACTCCGACCTCGTAGATCTGGGCGATGCCGCGATGGCGCAGACGGCCAAGCAGGTCCGCTTCAAGCTGAAAACGCTGCGCAGACTCGCGCCCGAGTACCGCAGACGTCACCAATTTGAGGGCAACACGCCGGCGCGGCGTCTCCTGTTCGGCAAGGTAGACCGTGCCCATGCCGCCTCGCCCCAGGACTTCCAGAATGCGGTAGCCACTGATGACACTACCGATTCCAACCACCTGCTGGGCGGCGGACACGAACGCTCGGTGGCAGCTACCGGGGTTCATCCGGTCCGCGCTGCCTTCGTGCTCCGACAACAGCTCCTCGACCTCCGTGCGTATCGCCGGCGCGGCATCGCCAAGCCGTCTTGCGCGCGCAGCTCTATCGAGTTCGAGGCATTCTTCGAACAGCTCGCGCACGACCTTCCAGTCGTTCTCTGATTGGCGATCAGGCATCATGGTCAACGGTATCCCTGCTAACGACGTGGCGCCGCTGGCGACCGGATGCCCCTGCGTCCGTCGAGGCGCACGGGCGCAATCTGATTTCCGCGAATTCCAAAGTGCGGTGGATCATTCGTGCGACCGGCGCAACTCGCGCAACAAGAACGATCGAGCCAACTCCCAGGCTCGGTGAACGCTGGTTACCGACTTGCCCATCGCCGACGCTGTTTCCTCAAGGGTCAACCCAGCGAAGAACCGCATGTCTACGATCTCCTCCAACTCCGGGTCGCGAGCCCCGAGACGTTCCAACGCCGCTTGCAAGTCAAGCACGTCCACGCAGTCGCCACCGTCGGCTCCGATCGGAATCGCCAGCGTTTCAATATCGACATCGTCGGCTGTCGCGCGACGGCGCCGCGCTCGATCGATCAACACGTTGCGCATGACCCTGCCTGCCAAACGCAAGAAGTGGTTGCGGTCCTCCCAGCCACTTCCCGGACTCTTCTGGATGCGCAGCCAAGCTTCGTGAACCAGTGCGGTCGGCTGTAGCGTCACCTCGCGGTTCTCGTTCCTCATGATGGCCGCGGCACGAGCGTGAAGATCCGCGTAGATCAGCGGGATCAGCTGCTGACCGACGGACACGTCCCCGGCCCGCAATCTTGCCAGCAGTTGATTGATCTCTGAATCCGCAGCGGTCATTCGAATCATCCTAGCTCAGACGAGCGTGTTCATCTTGGCAACTGCTCGCAAGCACACGCCGTCGGCGCAGAAGTTCATTTGGCCCGGAAAACGGCGAGGCCGGCGCGCGCCTTCGGGGCAACATGGAAACTCGTACCTACTCCCTGATGGCGCTGCTGGCGATCTGCTCCGCCGCGACAGCGCAGCAGCCCCCGATCTCTTCCCCGCAGCCATACGCCGGTGGCACGGACGTTGTGTGGTCGCACACTTTCCTGGCACCCAACGCGTTCGAGGCTCGCCTGAGCCTTTCGATCGACCTCGGTCCAGGCGACGTGCTCGTGCTCAAGGATGCTGGTGGTGCCGTTCACTGGACCTACCGAGGACAGGGCCCGAGGCAATCGGGCACGACGGATCACCTCATCGATCTTGGCGGGGCCCCACTGAGACCGAGCTTTCTGAGCGGTGCGGTGCCGGGCGGGGCGGTGACCGCCGAACTGCGCGGGAGTTCCGGCGGCCACGGCGTCACCGTGCATGCAGTGCACTGGCAAAGCGGGCCAATGCAGGCCGCCTCGAGCGCAGGTGGCTGTAACCTCGATGTGATCGCACCCGCTGGCCTCGAAACCATCGAAGGCAACTCGGGCACGTCGTTTCCTTGGAACTCGACGAGTGGCATGCGAGTGATGTACAGCTACGGTCGCGAATCCGTTGCGTTCGATCGCCCCGTGCGCATTTGCGCCATCCGCTATCGACCGGACGGCGGAACCAATTCGGTCACGGCCACGGACTACGATTTCCGCTTGGACGTGTCGACCAGTCGCCAGGCCGCGCTCAACCTGGACCGCACGTTCCAAAACAACCACGGCGCGGACCTCGTCACGGTGTTTGACGGCGTGATGAGTCTGGCGGCGAACAGCTCGCTTGGCTTGAGCCCGAACCCGTTCGTCCTCGAAGTGCCATTCGACCCACCCTTCGAGTGGGATCCACGCAGCGGCCCGCTTGTGCTCGACTTCCACCACCGTGGCGCGACGAACAGTTCCGGGACAACTTGGGACATCCAGAGCGGCTTGGCCGATGCCGGTCGCATCGCCGCAACAACGGGCGGGGCGAACGCGACCGTCGCCAATTTCCCGAGTGGCAGCTCGACGCAGACCGCAGCACTGATCGTCGACCTTTGCCTCGAAGCAGATGTGGCACCAATCGCCATGGACGCGACCGAAGGCAACAGTGCCACTCGCTACCCATTCAGCCGCCAGACCCCGATGCGGGTGATGTATGCCTACGACGAATCGACCATCGACTTTGCCGGCCGGCACAAAATCACTGCATTGAGCTTCCGCACCGACAACGCGGCTGCATTCGCGGGCGACAGCTACGACCTTCGTGTCTCGATGTCGACCAGCGTGAACCCAAGCAACGCACTGAATGCGACGTTCGACGCCAATCACGGCACCGACATGACCATGGTGTTCGAAGGCATTCACGTCGCAGTTCCGGCGGCGGCCAGCACAGCACCCGGCCCATTCGTGCTGACGATTCCGCTGCAGACGCCATTCACCTACAACCCGGCCGATGGACCACTGCTCATCGATATGCAGCTGTTAGGGGGCGTCAGTTCCAGCGTGCAATGGGATGGCTCGTTCAACACGGAACCGGTTTACCGGATCTACAGTCTTACTAGTGCGACCGCCAACTCAGGCACCGTGCAACAGTTCGCAATGGCCGTGGCGCTGCAGGCCGAGCCGATTCCAACGTTCCCCGAAGCGGATGATTCGAGCTTCGGCAGCAGCTCCAGCTCGTATCCTTGGAACATCGGCGGCCAGCAACGTGCGATGTATCAGTACGATCCTTCCGTGATTGCCACGGACCGACCGCTCTACATCCAGCACCTCAGTTGGCGGCCGAACGGCAACAATGTCGTCGGCCCGGTTTCCTACACCTGCACGATTGACTTGTCCACGTCCGCCGTCGCCGCAGGTGCGATGACGCCGACCTTCAACAACAACCACGGCTCAGACCGAGCCCGCGTCTTCGACGGCACGTTCTCGGTGGCCTTCCAAGACAGCTACACGGATCCCAGACAGTTCCCGATCTCCGTCAAGCTCGACCAACCGTTCTACTACGACCCAGCCAACGGTCCGCTGCTTGTCGACATTCGCATGCTTGACACGAATGGCGCAACGACTACATGCGATGGCAGTTTTGGGGCGGGACTGTCGCGCTTCGCCCACCTCAGCAACGCCGACGCCAGCATCGCGGACTACCCCTCTTCGGGCAATCCGCAGCAGTTCGGCCTGAACCTCAGGCTCTCGGGCGAAGGATGCAACGCGACCTCAGTGAACTACGGGGTCGCGTGCGCGGGTAGCAATGGCCCAGCGTCATGCGTCAACGTCGGACTCGCAACTCTACCGAGTCCGGACTTCGCCATTGGTTTGCGCAACGGACCGGTCAACTCGTTTGGGTTCCTGGTCGTCGGTGTATCGCAGACGAGCATCCCACTGGCGATCATCGGCGCGCCTGGCTGCCTGAGCCTGACACCCGGCGAGATCGGCGCGTTCGGCGTCCCGACATCCGCAACCGGACTGGCAAACTATCCGTTGCCGCTGCCGGGCGGCAGCAACTTCAACGGGTTTCAGTTCATGACCCAGTGGGTCAGCCTCGATCTGGGCGCCAATCAACTCGGCTTGACCTACAGCAACGGGCAGTTGCACACCGTGTGCTACTGATCAGGATCGGGTCGTCCATGCTGCGTCAGGTTGTCGACAACCTGGAACGTCCCGATCCTGCACCTGAGGCCATTGCTCGTGAGAGCACCGAGCCCAAGCGACCTTCACTTGGGCAAGCGGTGCAACTTGATCTTCACATCGTCGGGCATCTCGACGAGTAGCGCCGTGGCCAGGCCAGCCCCGTTCGTTTCGATGGTGAACTTGAAGGGCGGACCATCGAGCGCTAGCACACCATCGACCTCGGCTTCGGTGCAGATTCGAATCGCAGGTCCAGGGTTTGCAAACCACAACTCACCATCCCGAACTTCCAACTCAATGATGTCGTCTCCGATCGGACTAGCTTTGTTGGTTGCCTGGTAGCGCCCAAGCGCCTTGGCGAAGCGTTTGCGCAAGGCAATGTTGGCACTGGCGATCTCTGCTGGCGAACGCAACAGACGCAGGATGGCTTCTGGCAGGGCGAACAGTTCGCTTGAGACCTCGACCCACTCTGCCTGATCGAACACCATGACATGCTCCTGCCCATCCTCGAGGCGATAGCGCGTCATGCTGCGCGGCAGCGTGGCGCCGAGCAACTGTTGCGACCCACCGAAGACCAAGGCGCTGCTCTCGGACCCTGCGGATCCTCGCAGCCGGCCGCCATCGACGTCGAAGTAGTAGACCCTCGTGGCAGCGGGCTGACCGCTGGCGCCTGGCACGGACGCGGTGACCTTCCAACACCTGGTCTCGGCATAGGCCACCGGACGCGTCAGAACCGTCGCGCCATCCGGAACGGCTGGCGCAAACAGATCCCGCATCGAGAACAGCCGCCGCACTTCGCGCAATTCTTCGTTTACCAGGAAGCGCGCACCTTGCGGCTCGATTGCCCAGGCGCGTTCGCCATCGCACGTGTACGACAAACCACCTTCGTCGAGACGCAGATCCCCACCACCCGAACTGGCGAGCGTCAGCGTCATCTTCTCCATGGCGACACCACGCAACGGCACCGACCAGCTACCGCGAAGACGCAGCGCCTGCCCCTTGCGAACCAGCGCTTCCCTGGGAATCGCCTTGGCGTTGGCCGCAAACAACTGCGCCGCCGTCGGGACTGCGACACCGACATCGCGAGCCGCAACATGCTCGGAGCTGGCATCGACGCGATGATCGAGACAACGCAGGTCCCCGAGGCTGTTGCGCACGTAGACCAAGCCATCGACGAGAACCGGCATGGTCCAATAGGCGCCGCCATCGAGCACCTTGCGGCGCGAGAGTTCTTCAAAGCCAGCTGGCGACGCCTCTGCGACAATGAGTTCGCCTTCGGAGCTGATCACCAGCAGTCGCCCGCCCGCAAGTGACAGGGCCCCCAAACCCAGGCCGCGCACACGCCACTTCGAATTGCCATCGAGGTCGATGCAGCGCAGCATCGATTCATCAAAGCCGTAGAGGTGGCCTTCGTGCAGCACACACGCAGTCACCTTGTTGCGCATGCGTCGATTGGACCAGATGCGTTCGGGGACTTTGCCGGCGCCCAACCGAAGCATCGCCGCCCCCTTGTTGTAGGCCGTCGACAAGAACACGCGCGATGCATCGACCTGGATCGGCACAGCACAGTGCACCGCACTGCCCGCCAACTGCCAGTCATACTCTTGCAGGACCTCGCCATCGGCGCGTGCGAACGCAAAGAACTTGCCGGGCACTACGGCTCCGAGCGCCGGCTTGCCAACAACATCCAGCATCGCGAGGTTTGAATACGATTGATCGCCGTAGTCAGTGGACTGCCACAGCACCTTGCCGTCGACGCGGCTCACTGCTGCGATCAAGCCACCGAGTTGCAGGTAGATGCGATCCCCTTCCAGCACGGGAGAGGCGGAATAGCCGTGGAAGGTCTTCTCCAGACCTAGCTCCTGCATGTAGTCCCGTGACCACAGCTGCTTGCCAGACGCCAACTCCAGCACGTGGAACTTGCCCGCTCGATTGAGGCAATAGACGTGGCCCGATGCGATCAACGGCGTCGTCAGAGTGCCGCCACCGTGGTATTGAGGAGCGTCGGAAGCCGCGAACGCAAACGCCCAATGCTGCGCACCGGTCTTGGCGTCGAGGCACACGATGCGATCGACTTGCGCCACGGCATCAAAACCAATCGTGACCAAACGACCAGCGACGATAGAGGGACACGAATAGCCACGGCCAACGTTCTTCGCCCAGAGGGGCTCGGCGTGACCG
>CAXBFC010000367.1:0-8629 GCA_963974725.1 uncultured bacterium
GGCTTGCTGTCGGAAAGGCCGCAGCGACACAGCGAAACGACCGAGCGGCCGACGAGGCCGAACTCCTTGCCCGAAGCATCGCAAATGGTCATGTCGCCTTCGATGCGGAGCGGGCCGTTGTCGTGAACAGTGATTTTGGTCATACGTAGATCTCAGGTGATGACGAGCTTGTTAGCAACAACAGACCCCAGCATCGCCTGCGCCCCGCATCCTGCCGTGCATGCGATTTGGGTCTTCGCCAACAGCGAGGATCGTGGCCGCTTCCCCGAGAGGCCCGGCAGATAATCCGCGCCCAACGCCTGTGGCGGCCTCGCCGCACTTGGCGTTCCGCGAGAGCCTCGCCGAATCCACCAATTCGCCTGCGTTCTCGTGCTCCACCACGCACAGCGATTCCATCCGCACGCGATGCACGCTGACTACCGGCCACACCTCTAGAAGCAGCAGGTCGTGATCACCATTGCGGCGCCGGCGCGCTGACAGCTAGCATTCGTCCATGCAGAGCAAGTCTGTGCGATTCCTGGCGCCAATGGCATTGTTTGGGATCACTGCGTGCACGGCCCCACCGGCCGAAACAGACCTGACGCGTGTCGGCGATCTTGCTGTTGCGATGAAGGGTGCCCAGACTTTTGGGCTGCATCCCAACGCGCGGTACGTCAATCCGCGCCCGGGAGACTTCGCATTCGATATTCGCAGCAGCATGGACGGCGCGATAAGCAAGGTATTCATAGATGCTGGCTACTCCAACACGGATCACTCCCGTGCAGATCGTGTGATCGCGTATGCGATCGGCACCCACGAACATATGCGCGACAGCAGCGTACAGGAGTTCTTCGGGATCACGCCGAAGCCAGACGTGCGGCCTAGCACGTTCCGCGGCGCACTCGTCATCGCCATCCTCGATCCGCACAGCAATGTCGTCTTCCGTGGAACGGCTAGCCGCCCCGTGCAAGAGGCGCCAATGCGCGATGCAGAACGACAACGAAAGCGCATCTTGAAGGCGGTCAGTGACCTCCTTGTCGATCTGCCGCAGCGCTAGAAATCCGGCGGCAGAGGCCAACTCGCCCCCGTGGCAAGAGCATGGCCGCCAACGGCCAACGGACCAGCGGACCAGCGGACCAGCGGAGCCACTGCCGCGACGCGGTCCCTCTTGCCCAAGGATCTATTCGCCGCGGCCACGGTAGAGCCGCGATCGAACGCCCGGCGCTACATGCCGATCTGCACGTGCAAGCCGTTCGACAGATCGAGGAAGCCGAGGAACGGGCCCGTCGGCGACAACACCGCATACTGGAAGAACACGCCAAGGCCGATGCCGGCCGGGTTGTTGGGCAACGGCACCGGCACCGAGCCATCGCCACTGGCGTTTGTGAATGCGGTGCCAAACGACACCGCCGGGAACTGCAACAAGACGCTACAACCCAACCCGACGTTGACGTTCGCCGGAGCAAAGCCGAGGTAGAGCGCCGCAATGCTGTTGGGCACCGCGTTGCCAACATCGACGGCAAATGCCGCGTTGCCGATCGACGGCAAACCACCCGAGGAACCGATCTCTGGCTTGGGCTGGCCGGATGCCGCACAGCCGACGCCATACTCGAGCGCGAACGGCGAGCCAGTGCTCAACGTCCAAGGTTCGACGCCAAGCACGCCATCGTTCGCCGCGAAGAACACGTCGGCCCCGGCACCGAAGATCTCACCGAACGATGCCGCGCCAACTCCATTGCCACCGAACGACGTCGCCGGCACGGTTCCCGCTGCCGTGCCATCGCTGATCCACAACTGCACGCCGTTGTCCAGGTCGTTGGCGACGAACGCCACTTGCGTGCCACCTAGAATCGGCACGATCGTGTTCGCAACGATGCCATTGGCGTAGCCAGGAGCGATGTCGCGCAGCATGCTCGTGCCCGCCGTCGTGCCATCGGAGAACCACAGCTCGGCGCCACTGCCCGTCTTGTCATCGAAGACGAAGAACGCGCCACCGGCGCCGCCCGTCAACGAGTCGAACACCGAACTGGCAAGGCCAGCCACCAGGTCGATGCCGACCGTGCCAGCGACCGTGCCATCCGACACGAACAGCTCTTGGCCCAGACCCGACATCGAGCCCCGTCCAAACACGCGGCTACCGGACGGTGTCAGCGCGAACGGATTGGTCGGCGCCCCAGCACCCGCCCCTGCACCCGGCAGCGGCACCGTGCCCGCAATCGTCCCGTCTGACATCCAGGTGACACGCGAACTACCAGCACTCGCCGTGAAGTAGAACGTGCCGTCCGCGTCGATGATGTGGGCTGGAGAAGAACTGCCGCCCCCCGGATTGAGTTCGATCAGAAACGTCCCAGCCGCCGTGCCATCCGTTGACCACAACTCGGTGCCGGTTGCGAATTGATAGGCACTGAAGAGCGCTCGTGTGCCGTTGCCGACAATGTCTGGAATGTTCGTGCTCGCTGGTCCAGGCGTCAATTCGACAATCATCGACGTGCCTGCACCCGTGCCATCACTCGCCCACAACTCGCCGCCAGATGTCGGGTGCACGCCGCGGAATACGATGCCATTGCTCACCGGAGCCAAAGCAAACGGAAACGTCGAACCGAGGTTGTTGAGGTCTGACAGTTGCACCGTGCCCGCAGCCGTGCCGTCGGTCTTCCACAGTTCCCGATCAACGCCGACCACGGCACTGAAGAATACTTCGCCACCGACGGCCAAGGGATAGCGCGGCGCCGAGCCAACCACACCTGCAGTGACTTCGAGAGCCGTGGTTCCGGCAGCGCTGCCATCCGTCACGAATGGTTCATCGCCAAACGCCTGGCTGGTTGCCGTAAAGAATGCACCGCCCGGAAACGCCACGAAGTCATCGGGAGTCGAGCTAGCAATCGCAACATCGACATCCATCACCACACCGCCACTGGAACCATCGGCTTGGATAAAGCCGGGCTCCGCGCCAACGCCGGTGCCGGTTAGCGAACACAAGACACCAGAACCAAGTGGCACCATCGAGGTCGGCGACGACGAAGCGGGACTGGTCACATCGAGAACCATCTGCGTGCCAGCAAGGGTGCCGTCGGTCTTCCATGGTTCGCGCCCATCGAGTGGCTGTCCGGTCGCTGCAAACCACAGTTCGCTGCCAACCACGACGAGGTCCGATGGGGCATACGCTCCTGTTGGGCTGTTTGCGAACAGGATCGTCCCAGCAACCGTGCCGTCCGTGCGCCAAAGCTCCGAACCGAAGCCATCGTTCGCGGCGAAGTAGACGTTGCCTTGGTATTCCGTCAGGTGTTGCGGCGTCGAGAATGCGGAACCAGGAAGGATGTCCAACAGCAATCCGGTGCCGGCTATGGTGCCGTCGGTCACGAACAGCTCCTGGCCCACTACGGGAACGTAGGCACGGAACACGGCATAGCCGCCAACCACCGTGAAGTCCGCCGGGTTGGAACTGCCGGTCGGGTTGAGGTCCGCCAAGCGAAACGTTCCAGCCGCCGTGCCATCGCTGAAGTACGGCTCACGTCCCAGGCCGCTTGCCGCCGCGCTGAACAGCAAGCCACCTTGGAACGGAACCAGGTTGATCGGCGAGCTATTGCCGTTCGGCTCCAAGTCGACGACCAGACTCGTGCCGGCTAGCGTGCCGTCGGTCCGCCACAATTCCGTCGCGACTGCAGGCGTCGCCAAACTGAAGTAGATCGTGCCACCAACCACCGCCAACTCGGTCGGAGCGGCTCCACCAGAAAACACCGGCACGGTGCCCGCCGGCGTGCCATCGGTGACCCACAAGCCACTGCCGCTGCCGTCATAGGCGGAAAAGTAGATCAAACCGCCCATCGGCGTCAGCCATCCCGGATTGCCATAGGAAGCACCCGGCGATACGTCCTTGAGCAGCGTGGTTCCGGCGGCCGTGCCGTCGCTAATCCACAGTTCGCGACCAAGACCCTCTACGATCGCCGAGAAAATGACCACGTTGCCGAACGCCGTCAGGTCTCGCGGCGCGCTGTGGCCAAGGGGGTTGCTTGCGGACCGTGTGGCCAGGTCCTTCACCAGCCGCGTGCCGGCGGGCGTGCCATCACTGACATAGAGTTCCTCGCCCCACGGCCCCTGTGCCGCGAAGAAGCCCTGGTTCCCGGCGACGACGATGTCGGTGATCGCGGCGCTGCTACCACCACTGGGTGTGGTCGCCAAGTCCGTGATCAGGGACTGGGCGGCGAGCGAGGAAATGGTGAAGGCAAGCACACTAAGGCGCGCTGCCACGATCGGTGAATTGCACTGCATAGAAGGATCTCTTCCGGCAGTGAGGCAGCGCCTCAGGGAACGATCGTGGTTTGTTGAGAAACTGCTCGAAGGTCCCGGCCAAACCCGTGCGCTCGACCGTAGCGCCAAGCTGCCTACCGACGTAACCGCAGGCCAACGATCTGACTTGGCAGCGCATCGGACGATTCGACCCCAGCCAGGATCTCGCTGTTCGCCGTCTCGACAACCACCAACTGGCCATCGCCACTGATCGCCAGCCCCTGGGTTCGCCCGCCATTGGACCGCGCACCCTCGCCACCGCACAGGCGATAGAGCTTGCTCCCTTCGCGCAACCACACCTGCTCTGCATCTACAACGTTCGTCCCGCCAACGCGGAATACCGTGCGTTCGCCGGTGGTCGTCGCGCCTTCGCGAACGGCAAGCCCTTGCGGCAAGCCATCGCCAATCCGCGTGCACGAGTCACGTTGGCGGTCGTGCAACAACAATTGCCACTGACCCGGGGCCGGGGCCGTCACGAGGTTGCTCGCCATCGTCCACAACAAACTCCAACGCGGATCGACGATGCCAGCCAAGCGACATTCACAATCCGCGGCACGACCACCAACTTCACTGCGCATCTTGATTTCACCGCCGCCGACATCGAATGCAAAGGCGTCCGACATCCACAAGTTGGCATCGTGTTCGAGGATCCGGGCATCTGTGGTCGTCGCAAATACGGTCGTCGCTGCGAGGTTCAAGTAGCAAGCGTTGCGCAGCCAACGTGCATCGGGGAGCGGGCTGGTCCAAACTACTTCGAGTGACTCACGCTGCACCAATCGCAACACGGCGCAGCCGGCCGGCCCCTGCTGCGCAAACAGAATCCGTTCCCCGTGCTGTGAAATGCACGGCGGGTGGATCGGACGCACATGAATTCCTGCGGGAAGACCCTGCTCGCCAACGCTGACGCAGATCGTCACCATGCTGCGCAAGTCGGTGACAAAACAATCAATGTCGCCGTTGACGTCCTCGGCCACCAAATTGCTCGCGGAGCTATAAAACGCCACCCAATCGCCATTCGCCGATACCGCCGGTAGCTCGCTCGCGCCGTCGGCCGCACCGCCATCCGCAGCCACCGAAACAAGGTTCACGACGTTGCGGGCACGATTCCGAAGGAACACATCACGGCTTGCGTTGCTATCCGCGACAGCCAGATTGCTCGCATCCGACGAAAACACCACAACACGCCCGATTTGATCCACCGTAGCGTCTTGGCATGCGCCGTTGGCCGGCTGCCCGTCGAAGCCCTCGCTCAGCAACTCCGTCGCCGACACCATGTCATGCGGCAAGGGCACAATCTTGGGTTCGTCGGGCAACGGCCCGCTTGGCAGCGGTTCTGACGGAGCAACACCAGCAGAGGCGTCGCGGAGGTAGCGACGCGCTCGATCCACAGGCCACGCACGCAAGTGCAGTAATGAGTAGGTGCCGGGCAAGAAGCGGTTGGTAAGCGCAGCAAGCTCGCCGTGCGCGGCTACCGACAACTCCTCACGCACCAACAGCCAAGCGTCGAGAAACGTACCGGGAACCGCGACTGAGTGCTCAAGCAACTTGTGCCGTTGCTCGACTGACAACGCCGCCCACCACGTTGCGAGCAGCGCCGCAAGCGAAGGCCTGACTCCCGTTCTCTGTGGCCATCGCAACTGCACCCGCCACCGGTGATGAAAGGCACGCTCGTAGTCGCCATCAGACTCGAAGAAGGCCGCAAGGCTCTCGTGGCTACTCGGTGGAACGTTGCCAGCGGCGGCGTGCGCCAAATACAGTGGCCGCGCCTCAGCGGTGCGACCAAGAGCGAACAGTGCATCCGCCCGAACTCGTGTTTCCGCGTCGTATGGCACGTCACTGCGTTCGTCGACCCCATCGAGCATGCGCAAGGCATAGTCTGGATCACCACACTCCAGCGCCACCTCGGCGATGGCGACAGTAAGGAACTGCGCTTCATGAAAGTGTTCCAACGCGCGCTCCAATCGCGGCCACGCCAACTGTGGCTGACCACGTTGACGGTAGAGTTGACCGATCGCTGCATCCACTAGCGGGTCCGGCTTGTCGGCCAAGTCGAGTCCACGCCACGCAGCCACGCACAATGAGTCGGCACCGCGCAACAATGCGAGCAACCCCAAGCAGCGACGGTCGCTTCGCGTCATCTGGTCGAACGACACGGGCGTGTCGGGGAGCTGCCCAAGTTGCTGCCATCGATGTGCAAACGTGAATGTCTGCGGAGCCACCGACACCAGCCCATCCGGCAGCGCAGCGGAACTCGACAACGATTGCGCCAACACCAGAGTCTCACGCTCAAGCCGCACGGAATCGTCTTTGCGCAACGACAGCGCCTGATCGAATGCCAACAGCGCGGCGGAGACCTTCGTCCCGGACCACGAATCGCGAGCCCCCTTGGTCTGCAATCCAGGGCCTGCCACCGCATCATGCAGCATCACCGCCATCCGCTCATCGAGGGATGGATCCAACATCGCCAGGTGCGCCGAGCGCACGAACTCCGCAAACTGCGCGGGAATCCGGGCCTGCCCGATCCAGTAGACCGCGAGCCCAATCGCCAACGCGACCGCCACCAGCGAGCCGAGCAACGCCCCTCGCAAGCTGCTGCGGTTGCGGCGTGAGAACTTGCGGATGCGCGACCAGGTGCTGGCCGGGCACGCCGCGATTGGGCGGCCTTGCAAGTAGCGGTCAAGGTCGTCGGACAGTGCCCGCGCGTCGAGGTAGCGACGCGCCGGATCGACGTCCATGGCAGTCTCGACGATCGTTTGCAGGTCGGCCTCAATGGCGACCCCGGTGGCACGCAAAGGCCGCAGCGCGCCAACTTCGACCGCGTGCAAGACCTTCGCGGGGGGCAAATGCCCGAACGGGACAATGCCCGTCAATGCGTGATAGAGGGTCGCACCGAGCCCGTAGACGTCACTGCGTGCATCGACCGCTGTGCCACGCAACTGCTCCGGGGCCGCATAGGCAGGCGTACCCAAGAAGGCGCCGCTGCGGGTGGCCAGGCCCGAGGCTTCATCTCGCACCAAGCCAAAATCGGTCAGCAAGGCCGTACCGTCGCGTCGAACCATGATGTTCGCCGGCTTCACGTCACGATGCAGCAGGCCTTCTCGGTGGGCCGCGACCAATGCATCGGCAACCTCCTTGCCCCACTGCGCCACCAACTTGGCAGCAGGGCGGTCGCCGAGGTCACCGCCCAAACACATCGCGAACGCATCGGCACCAGCCGGCCTCTGCATGGCCACCCAGTAATCGATCAACTCCAATAGCGAACGACCATCGACCCACTCCATCGCGTAGGCAGGCGTCGCTTCGACATCGACCACGTCATAGATGTCGATGACGTTCGCATGGCGGATGCGCGCCAACGCCTCGACCTCACTTCGAAACCTGGCGCGCGCCTGGTTCGACAACGCCGCGCCGTGCGGCATCACCTTGAGCGCCACGAGTCGCCCCGCCAACGCCAACTGCTGGGCCAAGAACACCGATCCCATGCCACCGCGTCCCAGCTCGCGCACGATCTCGTAGCCGGGAATCGCGTGGCTAATCGCAACCGGGCCGACACCGGCGACTTCGGACGCCAACTGAATGATGTGCGCGACTCGCTGCTGAAGGTGCGGCCGCTCACTCGCCAATTCGGTGGGGTCCGCGAGCTCGCCGTTGAGCAGCTTGCTGGTAGCCAAGTCGAAAACGTCATCGAGGAACGCTTCGTCCTCCATGCTCAAGTCTGCGTCGCCCACACCAGGGTGTGAGGATTCGTCCGGTCGATCGATCACGAATTCCGTTCCGAGGCCGTTCGCAGGTAGCGATGCAGGCAGTCGCGATAGAGTTCTGCCCCCTTGCGGTAGCGATGCTTGGCGGCGGATTCTCCGATGCCAAGCTGGGCGGCGATATCCGGAATGGTCAGCCCATCAAACAGGCGCAGCTGCAGCACTTCGCGCATTTCTACCGGGACCGATTGCAGCGCTCGCCCCATATGATCGGCCTGCTCGCGCTGCACCGCCAAGCGACTGGGCGTCGTGCTGCCCGACGGTTCGGCTTGCCATGATCCATCGGCGACGCTGCCAGGTCGAATCAGCGGCCGTTCGCGTTTGCCGTCGCGCTTCTGCGCGGCAAAGAAGTCCCGAGCGTCGGCGATGCGATGGTCGGCAACTCCGAGCAGCCAACGCCGAAAGCCTCGCAGGTCACTCCATTGGCAGAGTTCGCGGTCACGCCACGCATGCAGCAGGGTCTCCTGCCAGATGTCTTCGGCCTGCACGCGCAGCTTCAACACCGGACCAAGCCGGCCCTCGATCGCGACCAACATCGACGCTGGCCCAACTGCCTGGACCAGATGCGCCCACGACTGGGTTCCCGCCAGCAGCGGATTGCTCTG